>CAITUY010000157.1 GCA_903895695.1 uncultured bacterium | reverse complement strand
TCAGCACGCAGGGCCAACCAACAGGCGAAGAAGATGTTCTATTGGGAATCCGGCAGCCAAAGAAAATCAACCGAAGAACATCCACGGCCGCGCATGTTCATCCCGCCAACCCAGCTACACTTTCGGCTTGGCGTTGGTAAGAGCAAACTTGCAGCGGGCGTTGCGACCATTTTCCTGGCGGGTATGGCATCGGCTACGATGTACATCGTCCCGATCTCATTCACCAACTACACCCGCGCCGAAGCCCTGACCAACTTCCCGGTGCTGGTCACGTTATCGAACAACGTCGGCAGCAGCGGTTTCTCCTATACCAGTTTTTCCTCGACCAACGGTTACGACCTGCAGTTCTGGTCCAACGCCGGCCAGACCGGCTCGAACCTCTCCTACGAGATCGAACAGTGGAAGACCAATGGGGCATCCCTTGTCTGGGTGAACGTGCCCTTGCTCACGAACAGCACGACCATTTGGGCCACGTATGGGAACGGCAACACCACGCCGTACGACTACACGACGAACGGCTCGACGTGGAACAGCGGGTACAAGGGCGTCTGGCACTTGGCCAATACCAATGGTGGTGTGTTTAATGATTCCGCCGGGGTGAATAACGCACTAACGATATATTCTGGAGTTACTCGAACCAACAGCGGTCCTTTGAATACAGCCATGCTATCTCGGTCGGGATCTCTGGGGGCTTCTAACGCACCCGTACCAGAATTGAACTGCATAGGCACTCAAATGACAATGTCAGTATGGGCTAATGCTAACAATACTTCTCCGGGTAATATGACCGTTTTTTCTATGCGTAATAGCGGCACAGATGATGCCTATTCGTTTCTGGCAGATAACGCAACAGTCCCATCTTATGTGCGTTCTGATTTTAGTAATAATAGTCCCGGGACAGGCAACACGACATTCAGCAGTACGAATACCATATTTGCAACTAACGCTTGGCATCACTATGCGGTCGTGTTTAGAGGGGCGGGTGGTGGAAATCAGCGTTCGCTGTATATAGATGGCGTCAATGTCTCGAACGTAACGGAACAAATAGTAGCAATACCTTCGTGTTCCGCCTCATTTGCTCTTGGTGTACTAAATGGTGGAACACTACCTTGGATTGGTATGCTGGCAGAGCCTCGTATCGAGCAGGCCGTTAGATCATCCAACTGGGTGTGGGCAACCTATCAGAACATGGCGTCCAACGCCGTCTTCGACACCTTCGGCGCGGCGGGACAGGTTGCTTTCGGTTACCCGCAAATCTCCAGCATCGGCGTCCAGAACCTGTCGAATACGTCCGCGGACGTGGTGGGGAGACTGATCACGAACGGCGCGTCGACAGCGGTGGTCACGCTTTACTGGAACACGACCAATGGCATGACCAATACCACGACCTGGACGACCGGCGCCGATGCCGGCAGCAGCACTTTCAGCGGTCTTTTGGATGGCGCGACCTTCACCAACACGCTCACACCCCTTACGCCAAACACGACCTACTACTGGAACTACAGCGCGGTCAACGCGTCCGGAACGGTCTGGGGCGCGACCACGGGATTCCCGTTCAAGACCTACGGGCCGCCAGGGGTCAACAATGGAGCCGGGGCGACAGGCATTTCGCAAGTCGGCGTTATGGTAAATGGGAATCTTACTAATGGCGTGGCCGCGCACGTCTACATTCTGGGAGGATTCCAGGACGGTAACTGGCTCTTGACAAATGACGTTGGAACGATCGGCGAGGGCTCATTCTCGAACACCATCGGCGGGCTGACCCCCGGAACGACGTATTACTACACGTCTTATGCCACGAATGCGTATGGGGGGACGCAGGCGACGCCCTCCGTGTGCTTTACCACGCTCCAGGGCTCGGCGTACTACTGGGTGGGCGCGTCGAACGCCCCCTGGTCAGTGGGCAGCAGTTGGTCGACCAGTTCGGGCGGCGCGTCCGGCTCGGTGGTCCCCAGCGTGGGGGATAACGTGGTCTTCGATGGCTGCGGCGTGAGCAACGCGTTGGTCGACGCCGCCTTTGGCGGCAGCGTGGGTTCGGTCACGATCAACCCTGGCTATAGCGGCACGATTACGCAGAGCAACAACCTCACGATTGTCAACAACTTCACCATGAACACCGGCGTCTGGCAGTTCGTGACGGGCCGGCCGGGGGCGCTGACGGTTGGCAATAATATGACCATCAGCAACGCCACGATCTACTGCCAGCGGATCAGCACGGGTGGCAATGGCACCGGCCGCGTCTTTCAGATCGGGGGGAGTCTGACCGTGGCAACCAACGGAATACTGACTGCCGATGGGTTGGGGTTCGGCCCTGTTGGCAGCCCCGGCTACTGGGCCGGGGGGTCGCACGGGGGACAGGGCGGAAGCTCGCTCCTCTGGGGTTACATACCAGCGATGCCCTACGGGGTCATCACAGCTCCGACCAGTATGGGCGGCGGCGGTTGGGGGGTGGCCGGGGGAGGTGCGATTGCGCTGTTTGTCACCAACGATGTTATCCTCCAGGCTGGCGGCCGGATCACGGCGGCCGGGATCTCAACCAACAGTGGTGGATATTCTGCTGGCGCTGGCGGATCTGTCTACCTCCGTTGCCGGACCCTGTCTGGCGCAGGCACCATCGCCGCGGACGGCGGAAACGATGTCGGGAGTCAAACGGCTGGCGGTGGCGGCCGGATCGCCGTCATACTCAGCGCCGGAACCGATCTAGGGCAGGTTGTTTGCCATGCCTATGGCGGATATGACAATAACGTGCCAGCGTATCATGGCGCTGCCGGGACCGTCTATATCCAGACCTCCGGGCAAGCGAATGGGGCGGGAACGCTCGTGTTGGACAACGCGAATCGTCAAGCCAGCTATCCCAAGACCATGTTGCGCAGCGGAGAGGATTGGAGCGGATTCGCGGCGGTTATCGTCACGAACCAGGCAGATGTGGGGATCTACACGAATGTGGACATCAGCGCGGTGAAGTTTGTCTTTTGCGGCACTACTTCGTCCTTCATCACCGTGCGCTCGCCCGGTCTTGGACTTGTGTTCCCCAACAACTGGGTCATCTCCAACTTCACGCTGGCTGTCGATACGCCGGTAACGCTCCCGGGAAACATCACGGTGGCGCCCAGCGGCGCGATTATACATTCGGCCAACGAGGCTACGTACAAGGCGTTTAGTATTGACCTCACGGCGACGAACCTGCTGGTCCAGGGCGTCATTTCGGCAGACAGCAAGGGGTTTGCCGCGGGTGATCCCGGGAACGGCCCGGCCCCGGCTAGGTACCAGCACGGTGCGGCCTATGGCGGTGACCGGGGTGTTTACTACAATGACGGAAACGCGGTGGGCGGCACGCCGTATGGCTCCATCACGAATCCCACGGATTTGGGAAGCGGCGGTTACACCCTCGCCGGCGGCGGGGCCATCAAGCTCACGGTGCCTGGCACGCTCACGCTGGGCGGTACAGCCGCCAAGATCAGCGCGTGCTCGTCCTACTCGTATGGCGGCTCTGGCTCCGGGGGTTCGATTTGGATCACGGCCGGCGCGCTGGCGAGCAACGGAATCGTGCAAGCGGACGGTGGCAGCTCCGGCTTGGGCGGTGGCAGCGGTGGCAGAATCTCGGTTTGGTCCACCTCGGGAAATTTCGATAGCGTGACGTTTCACGCCTATGGCGGACCTGTGTCGGGCACCAATTGGGGCGGTGCGGCTGGCACGGTCTACCTCCGCGGCACGCAAACCTACGGCCAACTGATCACGGACAACACGAATTACAACGCGACGGGCAGCACGCTGATCACGAGTAACGTGACCGGCACCGCGGTGGGCGATGTCATCATGAGGCGGAAGGGGAGTCTCGCGTTGGGCACGAACGCGACGTTGACCGTCTGCGGTTCCTGGACGAATGACAGCACGTGTTCGTTCACCGCGCTGACGAATAGCACGGTGGTCTTTGGCAGTACGAACACCGCGACGATCTATGGCACAAACGTATTCTTCAATCTCACCGCCACCAACAGCGGGAAGGTGCTCACGTTCCAGGCCGCCAAGACCAACACGATCAAGGGGCAGATCACGCTGGCTGGCGTTACGCTGAACTCGACTGTGCCCGGCCAGTACACGTATTTGACGCTCGCTACCGGGGGAGTGCAGCTATTAGGCGCCGTGGCGGTGCAGGACAACAACGCTGGCGGCGGCCAGACGCTATCGGCTGCCGATGGCTCGCTTAACAACGGCCATAACGTCAACTGGGTCTTCGGGGGCCCCGGAACCGTCTTCGCCGTCCGATGATGCGAACGGCCCCGGGGAAGAACGCGGTCAACGCCCGCGTCTGCAGAAGAGACCCCCCCTGCTGCGACCCTTGAGCGGCGGGGCAATGATCCGCCTGCGCCGCAGGGCCGTGTCATTCTCTGATCTGCAACAACAGAAAGAGGCGTGCTATTACATCTCGCGAACGCATGATGACGGCACTGGGCAACGGCCGGCCCGACCGGCTTCCCTGTCAAGTTCATGGCTGGATGCATTACTATTTAAGGACCTATCTGGGAGGCATGGACGAGTGGCAGGCCTACGCGAAATTTGGCATGGATGTTGCCATTTACGTGTCGCCGCGGTACACGTACCGGGATGCGGACCTGACGAAATGGGAGCAGACCCACATAGATCTCGGCGTTGATTCTAATGGCAACCGTTGTTGGGCGGAAACTATCCGCACGCCCAAAGGAGATCTGCATCACAAGGGCGCCTGGAACGAGATTACAGGTTGGACGACGGAGTACCTGATCAAGGACCTTGCGGATTTTGAGTTGTGGAACGAGTTCTTCCCCGTGCCCACGGGCATTGATTTTGCGCCCATTCAGGAGGTCAAGGACCGGCTGGGCGACAAGGGGATTATCCGCTCCCATCCCTTCAGTCCCGGGCAGGGGAGCCCCTGGCAGAGCTTCTGCACGCTCTTCGGGACCGAACAGGCGATCATGCTGGGCCTGGATGAACCGGCCACGCTGCATCATATTCTGGATGGCATTGTCCGCAAGACTTTGCGCGTGACGGAAATGTGGGAGGGAATCCCCTCCGACATAGTCGAAGTCGGTGGCGGCGCCGGATGCAGCACCGTGATCAGCCCGGACTTTTACCGTGAATTCGGGCTGCCGTACGACCAGCGCCAGAATGGGCTCCTGCACGCGGTCGGCCTCAAGGTCGTGAACCATTTCTGTGGCGGCTTGATGCCCATGCTGGAACTGGTGATCGAAAGCGGGGCCGATGGGCTGGAAACCATGACGCCCCCGGGCATGGGAGGCGACTGCGATTTCAGGGAGGCGTCCCGCCGTGTCGGCGAGAAACTGTTCTTCATCGGGGGCTTTGACCAACAGGCTGGTTTTGAGCGTGGTACGCCGGAAAAGGCGCGTGAGTTGGTGTTCCAGTGTTTCGAGGCGACAAAGGATCATGCGGGCTATATCTGTTGTCCTTCGGACCATTTCTTCCATGGAGATCCGGCTTGTCTCCAAGCCTTCGCGGATGCCGCCAAGGAATGTGTGTACTAAGAAGCCTGTGCCGGACGTGATGAAAGCATGGCAGCACCAAGGGGGATGGAGACGGCTATGATCGACGCTGCGAACAAGATGATGCCGGCAAAGTCTATGCGTTGCTGCAGCCGCCCTTCATTGCATTTGAATTCCCCGTTGTGGCTGGCCGGCCTCGTCCTGGCCGCAAGCGTTTCCGCCGAAACCTGTGATGTTCCTTTTCAACTCAGTAAGACCGGCCATGTTTCGGTGGCGGTTTACGACGCGCAAGGCCGGATGTTCCGCGAACTGGCTCGAGGCGTGACAATGCCCCCCGGCGAACACCGGTTGAGCTGGGACGGACTTGACCGTTATGGTCAAGCGGCGCCGCCCGGAAAATACGAGTGGCGGTTGCTCAATACCCCGGGCTTCACGCGTGAGTTTCTGGTCGGTGTCGGCACCAATCCCGGCTGGACGCCGTTCGACTTGTGGCCTGGCAATCACTCGGGGCCCACCACGCTGCTGGCGGACAGCACGAATCTCTATGTGGGTGCGAGTTGGTCCGAAGGCCCACCCCACCTGATCAGAATGTCGGCTGACGGCCGGAGAAAAGATTGGAGTTCCACCTGCTGGCGTTTGCCCAATGGGATGACCGGATTGGCCCGGGTCGGGGACGTGTTGTATATATTGTACGGACAAGGCATGGTGCGAGTTGTCAGCCCGGAAGTCGGGGAAGACTTTTACGCGCGGGATCCGAGGTTGAAGGATTGGCCCACGTGGCTCCCGGTGGATTTGTTTCATCCAGGCGATCCGGAAGCGGACAAGAAGCCCGAAGTCCGGGGGCGATTTGCCCCGATGTCCCTGGCCGGTGGGAAAGATTTCCTCGCCGTAACCGTGAAAGACCACAATGAAATCAAGTTCTTGTGGCCGCAAAAGGGGAAGATCAGCCGGTCGAAAACCGTGCCTGTGCCGAACCCAAAAGGGTGCGCCGTCGCCCCGGATGGACGGGTGTTTGTTGTCTCAGGCGACGCCATTGTCCGTGTCGATCCGGAATCGGGCGCCATCCAGGGGGTCGTAAGCGATCCGGAGTTGGTGTCTCCCACCCGGATGGCCTATGACGCAGCCAATGACGACCTGCTCGTCATCCAGCACGGCGAGAAATCAGACGATGTACGGCGCTATCATGCTGCCGATGGGAAGCTGATTGCCGTTTACGGGCGTCCCGCCGGACGCGCGTACGGCGTATTCAATCCGCTGGATTGGGGTGGCTTGCAGGATATTACCGCCGACGGGCAGGGCGGGTTCTTTACGGCGGAGGACACGCCTCGCCGGGTAGCCCATTTCCGGGGACGCGCGCGGCTTGAATTGGTCCAGCAATGGTTTGGAGGAACCCCCTGGGGTTGCATGTGCGCGCTGGATCCGGACGATCCCACCCTCGTTTATCTTTTCCCCGATCAAAAGCTTTGTGCCCGGGGCAAGATCGATTATGCCACCCGATCCTGGACCTTGACGGAACTGTATGACCTGCCGGATGGATTCAGTTGGCGCAAAAGCGAAACAAACTTTCATCGTGACCTGTTCCCGGCCTTTGGCGGTGGTTCTTATTGGGAAGTTCGGCACAAGGATGGCGCCACGTTCCTGGTGAGCAATGCCCAGCCCCAGGACGGAGGGCCGGCGGTTGTGCGTGTGGACGAGCGTGAACATCGCCTGCTGCCCGTGGCCACACTCAGGGGGTATCACAAAAAGATGGATCCAAAAGATCCTGGTGACCAGTGGCTGTTCGACCTGGCGCGTGCAGGAGCTTTCACGCCCCAAGCCGGCGAATATGCGCACTTCGCTCTATCCTGGTCGGACACCAATCGCAACGGCAAGGTTGACCGGGCGGAAATCAAGGCGTCTTCCGACGCTGGCATCAACTGTTTCAGTGGTAGCTTCTTTGTCGATCCGCAATGGAATGTGTATTACCCGCAGCCAGGACCATCGGCCTGGGTGGTGATTACCAATGAGGGCAGTGCCGATCTGCCCGTCTGGGATTGGAAACATGCGCAATATGGGAACGGGATTTATCCGGACAGCGAGAAGCGTCTGGGCGCCACGGGGACTTGTGGCATCTTTCACAATGCGTTAGGTGAGACGTACACAGTCTGTAATCGCGGAGTCAACAGTGTTGAACCCGACGTGCCACCCCTCACGTGGCCCAACAATTTCACCGGCATCAGCCGTTTTCAGAAATGGAATGCCTCCGGCCTCCTGGAGTGGTCGGTGGGGGTGCATACGGCTTCCAAAGACCGGCCGGCTGGGGAGTTTTCTCAAGTGCGCTGCATTCTGGGCGAAGCGCGCAACTGCCTGGTAGTCCTCGATGCGTGTGAACCGGCCGCGGTCTGGACCCGGGACGGGTTGTATGCCGGATCTCTCTATGGTCAACGTATTGCGGATGGTCTGCCGGATGTTGCCTACAACTCGATCTATTGGGACGACAACCACTGGGGGGCGCTGACGGAGGACAAAAGAGGGGAAGTGCTTTGGGGCGGGATGTCCCACAACAGCACACCGATCTATCGTATTCATGGCTGGGACAACTGGGAACGCCAGCGCGGCCCCATTGTCATCAAGCAGCCGACTGCGACGGCGCGGTGGCAGGGGACCGGTCTGCGAGCTGAATATTTCGCCAACCCTAATTTGGAAGGTTCGCCCAAGATCAGCAAGATTGACGCAAGAGTCTGGTTCGGCGCAATGGGAGGGGCATTCTTGTATACGCGCGATAGCAAGGTCTGGCCTGACAAAAGCGAAACTGAGGCGCTTGCAACCAACCGCTTTTCCGTTTGTTGGAAGGGTTTTGTGGAGGCCCCGCTCGGCGAGAAATTCAGGTTTGTCATTTATACCTATGGCCGGGACGATGGAACCAAGATCACCGGGAACAAGGTCAGACTGTGGGTGGACGGCCAGTTGGCGATCGATCAATGGGAGCATGTGGAAAACAAGCAACACGATCCAGGATGGGGTGCCACCAGGGCCTGCATTTCAAAGCCAATCGCCATGACCGCCGGTCGGCTGGCGCCCATTCGGCTGGAATATGCTGCTACAGCCGGAGTTGCAGCCCAGGTGCACTTGTTTATGAGCAGTGAGTGCTGGGATCAGCGGCATGTCCCGCAGGCGCTGCTTTATCCGGACCAGAATTGAAGTCCATTGCGGAGCCCTGCGGGTCTTTCGTCGTTTGATGGTTGAGGGATGGATTAGTCGCTGGAAGCCGGAGGGCTGATATGACTTCGTTAAACCGTACATGGATCGGGCGGGGCATCGCGCTTTTCTTCCTTGGGCTCTTCTGTCTGCCGACATCGGGCGCTTCCGCGCCTGCCTTTCCCATTTGCGACGGGGACAAGGTGGTGTTTTACGGGGATAACATTACGGACGGGGAGTGGTATCCGACGATGGTGGAGACCTATGTGGTGACGCGCTACCCGGCGTGGAGAAACCAGTTCTTCAATCGCGGGCAGGGCGGTGGCAAGGCCGTTTTCGTTCCTAGTGAGGTTGGATGATCAGGTGAACCTCGATGAACTGGCCGTGACCGGACTTACTGCGCCAGCGTACACGCTTTTTGTGGATGGCCGGTCCTTAGGCGATGTGCCGGCGGCGGAATTGGAAAACGGACTGAACCTTTCGAAGTTCACCAACGCGCCGATGTGTGTGCAGGCCTTCAGTTGCTTTACCGGGCCCCCTCCCCACGGTAAAGGAGCAAAGGATCCTTTCGCGAACCCGTTTCAGCGCTACTTTGGACGGGGCAAGGTCGGAATCGCCTGCTTGCGGTGGCAGGCGACGCAGTGGTCGGGGGAGCGGAACGGTTCCAACGGCGGAACCACCTGGCGGCAGAGGTCGATGACGTAGGGGCATCGCGTGTGGAATCGACAGGCGAGCGGCGGGTTCACCGGCGACGGCACGTCGCCGGGCAGGACCAACTTGCGGGCACGTTCACCAAAGGGAACCGGCACGGCTGCCAGAAGCGCTTGCGAATAGGGATGGCCCGGGCTGTTCAGCACCGTGGCTGTCGGTCCCGTTTCGACCAACTGCCCCATGTACATCACCAGGGTGCGATGAGCCAGATGCCGCACGACCGCCAGGTCGTGCGAGATGAAGAGATAGGCCAGGCCGTGCCGAGTCCGCAGATCGACAAGCAAGTTCAACACCTGCGCCCGCACCGACACGTCGAGAGCGCTCACAGGCTCGTCGCAGATCACCAGCTCCGGGTGCAAGGCGAGCGCGCGGGCGATGCTGATGCGTTGGCGCTGGCCACCGGAAAACTCGTGCGGATACCGGTGCAAGGCGTCAGGGTCGAGGCCCACTTCGCCCAGGAGCCGGCTCGCTTCGTCGAGACGCTGGGCGGGCCGGATCAGGCCATGATGGAGTAGTCCCTCGGTCACGGCGTCCACCACGGTCAGGCGCGGATTGAGCGATGAATAGGGGTCCTGGAAGACCATCTGGACACGCCGGCGCAGAGCCTGGCCATCCTCGCTCTGCCAGTCGAGCGGTTTGCCGGTGAGTTGGATTGTTCCCTCGCGGGGACGCTCCAAGCCGATGATGGTCCGGCCCAGCGTTGTCTTGCCGCAGCCCGACTCCCCGACGAGCCCAACCGTTTCCCCGGGTGCGACCTCCAACGTGACACCATCGACCGCGTGCACGTAGCCATGCGTTCGAGCCCAAAACCCGCCCTTGACGGGGTACCAGGTGCGGAGGCCGTCTATCTGGAGTAGTTGGGGCTGCATGGGCTTAGAGAATAGTGAACAGTGAACGGTGAACAGCAAACAGAAGGTCAGTTCGCAGGAGGCGGTCGTGATTTCGACTATGGACAGTCTTCACTGTTCACCGTTCGCTGTTGACTGTTCACTCTTCTCCGCCAGGAAACACGCTGAGACTCGGCCTTCGGCAACCGGGTACAGGGCGGGCTGCTCGCGACGGCACCGAGCGAAGGCATGCGGGCAGCGCGGGGCAAACCGACAGCCCACCGGGTACGCGAGCGGCGAGGGGACCTGGCCTTCGATGGCGACAAGCTTCCGGTCCCCGCCCGCCAGGCTCACGACGGAGTCGAGCAGCGCACGCGTGTAGGGATGAGCCGGCGCCTTGAAGACCGCGTCCAGGGGGCCCTGTTCGACGACGCGCGACGCATACATGACAATCACGCGGTCGCACATTTCCCAGACAACACCGAGATCGTGCGTAATGAGGAGCAGGGCCGTTTCCGGCGTCCGAAGCTCGCGCAGCAGGTCCAGGATCTGCGCCTGGATGGTCACATCCAGGGCCGTGGTGGGCTCATCGGCGATCACGAGCGACGGGCCGAGCATCAGCGCCATGGCGATCATTACGCGCTGCAGCATGCCGCCTGAAAGGCTGAAGGGGTAGGCGTGCATGCGCTGTTCCGGGTCCGGGAGGCCCACCTTACGCAACCAGTCCAGGGCATAGCGGCGCGCGTCAGTTTCCGAAAGGTCACGGTGCAGTCGGACCGCCTCGACAAGTTGGGCACCGACCCGGTGCAGGGGTGAGAGCGCTTGCGTCGGTTCCTGGAAGATCATGCCGATCCCCGCGCCCCGCACGGTCTGCAGTTCGGCGGGCGGCAGGGCCAACAAGTCTCGGCCCGCAAACCATACTTCGCCGGATACGATGCGGCCGGGGGGCCGCGGAATGAGACGCAGGGCCGTCATGGCCGTGACTGACTTGCCACACCCCGACTCGCCGACCAGGCCCACGACTTCGCCCGGGTTGATGGCGAACGACACGTCGTCCACGGCGGTCAGGACGCCGTCGTCCGTGTCGAACACAACGCCCAGATTGCGAATATCGAGCAGGGGTGTCATGGTCATTCAAGCCGACTCTCGGGGCGCGGGTCATAGGCATTGCGGACGCCTTCGCCCACGAAAACGCCCAGCAGCATCACGACGAACAAGGCCAACGACGGGTAGAGGATGAGCCACCACGCCCAGCGGAACTGCTGGGCCTGCTGGAGCATCTCACCCCAACTCGGGGTGGGCGGCGGCAGGCCGAACCCGAGATAGTCGAGCGCGGCCAGCGAACCGATCGCGCCCACGAGGCTGAACGGGAAGAAGGTGATCACCGGCACCAGCGCGTTTGGGAGGATATGCCGGAACATCAGGAGCCGGTCCGGCAGGCCCGTGGTGCGCGCCGCCTCGACGAAGGGCAGGTGCCGGAGCCGGTAGAACTCGGCGCGAATGTAGTAGGAGATACCGATCCAGTTGAAGATGGCATAGAGGATCAAGAGCAGGATAAAGCCGCGCCCATACACCGAACCGAGCAGGATCATCACGTAAAGGAATGGGATGGCGCTCCAGATCTCGGTGAAGCGCTGGCCCGCCAGGTCAACGCGCCCGCCATAGTAGCCTTGCGCGGCGCCGGCCATGATACCCAGCACCATGGAGAGGATCACGAGCAGAAGACCGAATGTCAGGGATGTCCGCAACCCGTAGAGCAGGCGCACGAACACGTCCCGTCCGGCATTGTCGATACCGAGCCAATGCGACGGGCCGGGCCGGAAGGGCCAACTGACCTCCGGCCGCGCGGCATCCACGGAGAAGGACCGGCCCTTGATATCGACGACACGGGGATCCACGGGGCCCGCCATTCCGGCGTCGACCATGCCGAGAAGACTGGAGCGCGTCGCTGCGTCCAATGACCCCCAGAAGTCTGCGGGATCGCGCACCGCGTGCCGGGAGACATCGAACGTCGCCGTTCCGCCGCCGGGGACACTGTCGGCTGGTTCGCCCAGAGTGATTCGAACGGTCGTCGGCGGCGACTCGCGGGGCTCGAATTCCGACAACGTGACTTCGGCGCGTTGTGGGGCCGGGCCGGGCCGCCTGTCTAGAATCTGCCTGAATGATGGCGCGGCTTCGTTGCGGAATCGGCAGGCAACCGCCTGCCGCAATTCCGCCGTGACCGGCCAGGCGTTGGTTAGCGACACGTCGGCATCATGGCCCAGGAAGAACACCGCGTTAGCCGCGCGGGCAATGGTGAAATCGGGGGTGACATTGATCGTGGCTGTCCGCGGCACGGGCCGGAAGCGCAGCACAACTTCGTGGGGTAACGGAATGGTGGCCGGGTCGATGGTTTCGTGCGGGCCAAAGGGGATGGGCGGGAAGATGATACGGTTGCCTGTGCCGGGGCTGAAGGCCGGCGAGGCAGCCAGCGCCTTGTAGTCGGGGCGTGTCGCTCTTCCGTTGTGGACGAAAACATCCTCGGGCACGAAGCGGAACAGGGGAAGATGCGTATGGCCTTCGTAACGGACCACCAGGGGCGTGTTATTGCACAGGACATCTGCCAGCAGGCTCACCCCATACAAGCCCGCCAGCAGCCAAAGTGACCACCAGGCCCGCCGCATTTTCCGGAAACGCCGCCAGCGTTTGGCGGTGACGGGGTTCCATTGGAAATGGAAGCGCATGCCTGTCAGCGCGTTTCCGCAATCGCCTCCCTGGCCAGCTGGACCCACCGGGGCAGGCGTTCGGGCTCGTTATTAAGCGTATGAACGTCCTTCATGATAACTTCCACGCGGCAGCCCCGGGCGGTCGTCAGCGTCCGCCGGAGCTCCGCGCGGAGCGCCTCTTCGTCGAACCGTACCGTGCTGATGAGCGAGGGGTTGGGTTTGCGGGAAAAGACATAGTCGTTCGCGAACTCGGCGGCGAGAAAGGCCTCATCGGCCCACGGCGACACCGATACGCGCGCCAGGTTCGGCAAGCGCTTGACCACGTGCCAACGCGTGTGGACCGGCTCGCAGCACCCGTAGTAGACGCGGCCGAATTCCCGCGCGAGACTAAGCTGGTACGGGAAGATGAATTCCTCGAACTGCTCGGGACCGACACCCACCGTTTCCTGGGACTCGAGCAAGAGCCACAAGTCCTTCATCCGAGCCGGTGTCCCGGGCACATGATCGGGCTGGGGTAGTTCATTGCAGTACCCCATGCTGCCCGAGCCGATATAGTCATTTTCGTTGTTAAACGTGAGGAGCCCTTCGCGTTCGGCCCACCGGGCGAACGCCAGATGGTCATCGCGGAGAAACGCCATCAGGCGATGCAATCCCGGGGGGTTGTCGTACATGGCCAGCATCAGGTTCTCGAGCCCGATCAGGTCGATGGCCACGATCGTCAGCCCAAAGGTCCACCAGAACGAACCGCGGAGGCGGACCGGGAGGATGTCGCCAAAGACGGCCTCGAGACGGGCCTTCTCGTGGGCCGTCGCCTCGCGGTTGACGGAGAACGTGCGCGGGCGAAGCTTGCCGAAGTCGGCATCGAGATCGCGGATGGCGGGGTCCCAGTTCCGGGCGCCCATGCCGGCAAAGTTCTCGGCATGGTGATGGACAGTCTGAACGCCGTAGTCGGTGGCCGAGATATGCCAGTTTGTCTGCAACCAAGGCTCGATGACATGGTCATCCTTGAGCGTATCGAAGAGGTAGAATTCATGATGGAACCCTCTCTCGATGCCGCGGGCCCACGGATTCTCGCACTGAAGGACGGCGTCGGAAACGGGCTGGCGCGCGTCGCGGATACCTCCATGTTCGGCAAGGACCATGGGGCGACCCGGCTTCCCGTTGCCGTGGCGAAGCCATTCGGACTTGCGTTCGAGGTTGTCCGGATGCCGGGCGAGTTCCATCTTCCGGCGGGCCAGGGCGTGGAGAATGGCCAGGTCATTTTTCGACAGGACGGGATCGGTGGTCATGCGGGCGAGCTCCTTCGGTCGATTTGTCGCAAGGCTTCGTACAGGACAATAGCCACGGCTGTGGCGAGATTCAAGGACCGGACGCGCTCGACACGCATGGGGATGCCGAACACGCAGCCGGGGGCGGCGGCGAGGACGGACTCGGGCAGTCCTCCCGTTTCGGAACCGAATACGAGGCTATCGCCGGGGCCGTAGGCAACGCGCGTGTAGGGAACCGTGGCGCGGGTGCTGAAGTAATAGACGCATCCGGGGCCGGTGGCAGCCAGGCAGGCCGCCAGATCGGTGTGACGCGAAAGGTCAACCCCATCCCAATAGTCCAACCCAGCCCGGCGCAGCTTGGAATCGGTCAGCCGGAAGCCAAGCGGCCCCGCAAGGTGCAGCCGGGTGCCGGTAGCGGCACAGAGGCGGGCGATGGTGCCCGTGTTCGGGGGAATCTCCGGTTCCAGAAGGACGACATTGAGCGGGGGCGCCGGCCAGGCCTGGGTGAGCTCGTGTCGGCCGCTCACTTTTGTCCGTAGTAGGCGGCCGGACCGTGTTTACGCAGGAAATGTCTGTCCTGCAGCATGCCGGGAAGCGCGTCGACGGCTGGTGCGAGTTGCAGCGTGCCGGCGGCCATACGGGCGACCTCTTCGAGGACCACGCTGTTGATCACCGAGGCCGCGGGGGTATCGCCCCAGGTGAACGGACCGTGGTTTGCCACCAACACGGCTGCCATATCGGCGGAATCGAGGCGCGCGAAGCGTTCGGCGATAACCAAGCCCGTGGCCCGTTCGTAGTGTCCCTCGACCTCCGGTTTGCGCAGCGTGCGGGTCACCGGGATCTCGCCGCGAAAGTGGTCGGCATGCGTGGTGCCCAGGCAGGGAATCGGGCGGCAGGCCTGCGCGAACATGGTGGCGTGCGGGCTATGCGTGTGCGTGATCCCGCCGATTGCCGGAAACACGTTATACAGTACAACGTGCGTGGGCGCATCGGACGAGGGTTTGAGCGAGCCCTCCGTGACTGTCCCGCGGAGATCCATCACGACCATCTTTTCGGGCGTCAGTTCGTCATAGGGCACGCCGCTGGGTTTGATGACGATGAAGCCCTGGTCCCGGTCGATGCCGCTGACGTTGCCCCACGTGAACAGCACCAAGTGATGCCGTTCAAGATCGCGGTTGGCCTCACAGACGTCCTTGCGCAGTTTTTGAAGAAGCATAGGTAATCCTTTTGCCGAGTCGTTCGTGGGCGGTCCCTGAATAGGTAGGGCTGCCTCTCCGAGGCAGCCGCGGACGGCTCGGAGAGCCGTCCCTACCTCGCCAGTTCGTTGAAATGCCCTTTACTGTCTCTGCTTCTCCCGGATCGCCAGCAGGTCCTTCATGACGTGGTTCAGACGGCCGGACCAGGTCCCGGTTCCGAACGCGTCATGCAGATCGCCATAGAGGCGGAAGAGCTCGGCATACACGGCCTGGTGGGCCCGGATCGGCTTGTAGACCGTCGAACGCACGCCGCACATGGCCTTCTGGGCCGTTTCCACGCGGTCGAATCCGCCGGCTTTGCGGCCGGCTGCCACGGCGCCGAAGATCGCCGCGCCGAGCGCGCAGGTCTGGTCGCTGCGAGAGATCTTCATGGGTCGCCCGGTCACGTCGGCATAGATCTGCATCAGGAGCGGGTTCTTGACCGCCAGCCCGCCGCAGTTGACGATTTCGCGCACCGGCACACCGTACTCCTCGATTCGGTTGATGATTGTCAGCGCGCCAAACGCGGTCGCCTCGATGAGCGCCCGGTAGAGCTCGTGGGCCTCGGTATGCAGCGTCTGCCCGAGCAGCACCCCGCTCAGCCGCACGTCAACCAGGACGGTCCGGTTGCCGTTGTTCCAGTCGAGCGCCAGCAGCCCGTGTTCGCCGGGCTTCTGCGCCCCGGCGGCCTTGGCCAGGTTCACGAACTTTTCGTCAGCCGTCCGGCCGTAGGAGTCGGGCACGAGGTTATTGACCAGCCAAAGGAAGATATCGCCCACGGCCGACTGGCCCGCCTCGATGCCGTAATAACCGGGCAGGATCGACCCCTTGACGATGCCGCAGACGCCGGGGATATCCTTCAGCGGCTTGCCCTCGGGCCAGACCATCATATCGCACGTGCTGGTGCCGAGAATTTTGACCAGGGTGCCAACCTTGATACCCGCGCCGACGGCACCCATGTGGGCATCGAACGCGCCGACGGCGATCGCCGTGCCTTCCTTGAGTCCAAGGCGATCAGCCCACGTCCGGCACAGCAGGCCGGCCGTGCGGTCGGCGGGTACGGCTTCGGCGAAAAGACGGTCGCGCAGGTCGGCGAGCGCAGGATCCAGCGCCGCCAGGAATTTCCGGTCCGGCAGTCCCTTCCATTGCGGGCTGTACATGGCCTTGTGTCCGGCCGCGCACACGCCGCGCTTGAGTTGGTCCGGGCGGGTGTTGCCAGCCAGCACAGCGGGAATGTAGTCGCAGTACTCGACGAAACTGTGCGCCGCCTTGAAGACGTCGGGCGCCACGCGCCGGCAGTGCAGGATCTTGCTCCAGAACCACTCGGACGAGTAGGTGCCACCGCACTTCGCCAGGTACTCAGGCCTCAACTTAGCGGCCTTGGCGGTGATCTCGGCTGCTTCCGCATGGCTGGTGTGGTCCTTCCACAACCAGGCCATGGCCGCCAGGTTGTTACGGAACGCCGGCTTCATGGCCAGGGGCGTGCCATCGCGGTCAACCGGGAGGGGCGTGCTGCCCGTGGTATCCACGCCGATGCCCACGATGTCGTGGGGGTTGAAACCCTTGCATGACTTCCTGGCTTTCTTGACCGCCTCCGTGATCGCCGAGAAGCCGAGAATGTAATCCTGCGGGTGCTGGCGCGCCAGATTGGGATCCCGCTTGTCGAGCAGGATCCCTTGCGTGCCGGTGGGATAGGAGAACACGTGGCTCGCGACCTCAGCCCCATCTGCGAGGTCGACGATCAGCGAGCGGCACGAGTTCGTTCCGTAGTCCAAGCCGAGTGCGTAACGCTTCTTCATGACGATTTACACCTCGAATGGGTTTTCGGACGGGTAAGGCAGGCCGGCCGGGCGGGGCGCCTGGATATCCGGGACGCCCAATAGTTTGGCGGCGTCGTACAGGATGCGGCCGGAGGGCTTGAACGCCACGGCGCAGTGATGCGGGAATTGCTTTTCGATCAGCACGTGGCGGTAGAAACGACCGAAGTTCGGGATGCCGAACACGCCGATGCCCCCGAACGAGGCCGGATCCACATCCAGAATGTGGCCGTCCGCGACGTAGCTCTGCAGGCGGCAGTCAGCCGTGCCTTGCAGGCGGAACACCGTGACCGGTCCCGGACGCAAGGTGCCTTCCAGCGTGCCGCATGTGATGTTCGGCGCCTGGTCGTGTTCCATGAGGCGATGCATGATGAGCTGGTACTTCATGGCGCAGCCGTCGCACAGGCAGCACTTGGGCGTGTTGCCGCAATGGAAGCCCATGAACAGGTCCTGGCGGGCGGCGCCCTTGAGATCCGCGATCGTCATGTCCGCCGGGACGGTGTTGTTGACGTCGAGGATCGTGGCCGGGTGCATGCTGGCCAGTTGGCACATGTACTCCGACACGCCGCCGTAGATATCGACTTCGCACGCGGCCGGAATGCCGCGGCCCGCGAGCCGGCTGTTGACATAGCACGGCACGAAGCCGAAAGCCTTTTCGAAGGCCGGCCAGCACTTGTTGGCGAAGATACCGAACTGCCGCGAGCCTAGGTTGGCCTCGAAGAAGGTCGTCAGCGCCAGTTCGAACTGCGCCAGCTTCTCCAGCTTCTCCGGGTGCTGGTTGCCGAGGCCGAGTTCGTTGGCCATGTCTTTCGCGATGGCCTTGATCTGGCGGGTCTGGTCAGCGACCGAGTTGAACAGGACGAACATGTCCAGTTCGGAATTCTCCATGACCTCGATACCGAGGTTGTAGAGCGGCTTGATGGGGGCGTTGCAGGCATAGAAATCCTGCGGGCGCGGACCAAACGAGAAGGTCTTGAGCCCCTGGACGCCCAGCACCACGCGGGCAACGTCGACGAAGTGGGCGGCCATCTTCGCGACATCGGCCGGCAGGCCGACGGGCATTTGCGGGATGTAAGGGGTCAGTTGACGCAGGCCGCAGTTGATCGAGGCGTTAAGCATGCCGCAGTAGGCGTCACCGCGCCCATTGATCAGGTTCGTGGCGGTTTCCTCGGCGGCGGCGGCCAGCATGAACGGCTTGCCGAACTCGCGCGCAAAGATCGTCAGGGGCCCCTCGGGACCAAAGTTGCCCAGATAGACCACAGCCGCGTTGGCGCCCTTGTCGCGCAGCTCTGCGACAGCCGCCACAGCATGGGCTTCGGTTTCGATAATAACGCTGCACGCCACGACCGGCAGGTCCAAGGCGCGGCATTCGGCCATCACCTGCTTCAGGCGGGCCCGGGTAAGCTCGATGGGGAAACAATCCCGACTGACCCCGACGATACCCAGTTTAACTTTCGGTGTATTGATCATGGGCTTCATGGCGTTCTTCTCCGGTTGACTTCTGAATTCTGAGTGCTGACTTCTGGATACTTGAGCCGTTACTTTTTCCTGCTGATCGCGGCCTTGCGGTCGGCGGCGGCCTTGTCGGCGGCCGCGGCGTTCTGGCGCGCCTTCGCGCTGTCGCGGGTCATTTCGGCCACGCTCTTCGTGTGGAGACGCGCGGCGCCCTTGTAGCCCTGGTGCGTCTTGATGAGCTTACCGCCGGCCATCCGTTTCCTGGCCGCCGCGATCGAGCGCTTGTACTGGGGCAGCCACTGGGCCTGCGCCACCAACATCTCGTCGACCATTTGCCAGATGGCGGGCGGCTCGCAGACGGCCCCGACGAGCGGGTCCATCATCATGGCCTGCCGCAGAAGCTGATCGTCGCCCGCGGCCGCGGCCTCAACCGCCAGGCGCTGGACGCTTAGGCTGGCGTTGCACACGGCGGCGGCCCCGAGCGGCAGATCGCCGACGATCGGGATATTGAGGCCGTTGGCGTCAACGTAGCCCGGCACTTCCACGATCGCGTCGGCCGGGAGGTTAGTGATGCACCCGCGGTTCTGCACGTTGAAGTGCCCGCGGTAGATCCGCCCTGTCTCGAGACCTTCCATGATCCAGGAGCCGTGCTCGTGTCCGCGATGCTCGGGCCCGTACTTCAGGGGGTCGCCCTTCATCCAGTTCGGGAAGTCGGTCTCGAACCAGTTGCGGCCTTCGGTGCAGACGCGCAGATAGCCGCCCGTCTCGCCGTTGATCCAGGAACCCAGGTCGATCCAGCGCTTGATCGCGTCCGGGGTCTTGCGGTACCAGGGGACGTATTCGCTCAGGTGGCCGTTGGACTCGGTGCTGTAGTAGCCGAAGCGGCGGAGCATGTCGATGCGCACCTTCTCGGTCCGGCTGTATTCCGGGTGCTTCTCGAAGGCCGCCAGCAGCTTGCCGGTCATGTCCTGGCCCTTGTGCTTGACGCTGACGTACCACGTTTGGTGGTTGATGCCGGCGCAGATGATGTCAACTTCCTCGCGCTTGAGCCCGAGCACGTTGGCAATCTGCCAGTGTCCGCCTTCCACGCCGTGGCATAGCCCGACGAAGTTCACGCCGTGGCCGTATTTCGTGCAGGCCCACGTGTTCATGACCATGGGGTTCACGTGGCTGATGAAGCGGCAGTTCTCGGCGCTGACTTCGCTGACGTCCTTGCAGAAGTCAAGCATGGCCGGGATCGTCCGCTGGGCATACATGATGCCGCCGGCGCACAGGGTGTCGCCCACACACTGGTCAACGCCGTACTTGAGCGGGATGTCGATGTCAAGTTGGAAGGCGTCGAGCCCGCCTTGGCGGATCGTGCAGAAGACGTAGTTGGCGCCCTTGAGCGCGTCGCGGCGATGGGTCGTGGCCGTGATCGTGGACTTCACGCCGGCCGCCTGCATGTCGCGCTTGCACAGCCTGTAAACCATGTCCAGGTTGCGCTTGCTGATATCCGTGAACGCCAACTCAACGTTGTCGCGGAACTCGGGAACGCTCAGGATGTCTCTGACGATGCCGCGCGTGAAGCCGATGCTGCCCGCGCCGATGATGGCCACTTTGATCATGATGGTGGAACTGCTCCTCTCGACCGGCGGCTCGCGAGTTGTTCGCCTGAGTTGCCGCCGGTTCGTGGACGCGATAATGAACGGGCGGGCCGCAGTTTTCAAGCGAAAGTAAACCGGCGGGCGGTTGCGTATTTCCGGTAGGGCGACGGCGTCCTCGCCGCGCCGTGCCTGTCGCGTTCCTGTCACGGCGGGGCCGGCATGTCTGCCGTAGCTCGCAGAGCGAAGGCGGTAGGCCCGCGCCCTACCTTGGGTTGCAGTCGTCAGCCCGCCCTGGGCTACTTGATCCGCACTTCTTTGCCAGACTTGGACGACAGGTACACGGCATCGAGGATCTTCTGGACGGCGAGGGACTCGTCGGGCGTGCACATGGGTTTATCGTTGCTCAGGATCACATCGACCCAGTTCACGAATCGATTCATGTGCGGGTAGGCAATCTTGACGTTCTGCGGCTCCACGACTTCGTATTCGCCCTTATTCTTCCCGAAGCGGAACACGCGCAACGGGTTCACCGAGGCGCCGCCATCCGCTCCGAACAATTCAACGTTGTTCTTGTTGGGCTGGTCCATGTGAAGCACCCAGGAGGAATTGAGTTCCACGGTCGCGCCGTTCTGGAACTTGATGAGCGCCGTCGCAAAGTCGTCAACGTCGAACACGGGAGCGCCGCGATCCGACATGCCCCAACCGCCTTCGCCGATACCGCGGTGGCCGAACTTCGTGTAGGTGGCGCCGGAGACGGCCACGGGCTTGAAGTTGCCCATCAGGTGCAGGCACAGATCGAGCATGTGGACGCCGATGTCCAGCAGGCAACCGCCGCCCGACAGGTCCTTGCGCGTGAACCAGGTGCCGAACTTCGGGCTACCCGTGCGGCGGAGCCAGTAGGCCTTGGCGTGATAGATCTCGCCCAGGTCGCCGCGCGAAGCGACCACCTTGAGCGTCTGGGCCTCGCGGGAAAAGCGTTGGTTCATGCCCAGCATGAAGGTCTTGTGGGCCTTCTTGGCGGCCGCGATGACCGCCGTGGCTTCTTTCTGGTTCATGGCGAAGGGCTTGTCGAGGATGACGTGTTTGCCGGCCTTCAGTGCGGCCAACGCGACAGGCGCGTGCAGGGCGTTGGGCAGGGCGATCGAGACGGCGTCGATGTCGCGATCGGCGACCAGTTCCTCCCACTTGGCATAGACCTTAGCAATGTTGAACTTGACGGCCAGCGCCGTGACGCGTTCCTTGCTCGTGTCCGCGACCGCGACGACCTTGGCCTGCGGGTGCTTGTTGATGCCGTCGCAATGCGAGTTCGCGATGGCGCCGGCGCCGATCATGCCTACTTGTAACGTACCCATGTTAGTATTCCTTCCAACGGTCTCTTAGCAAATTGGCGAGCCATGATAGGCCGCAGGCGAGGGCGGGGCAAGGACAATGACGCGGCCGGGTACCGGCTTGCGCCGGAAGGCGGGAGAGCCCGTGTCAGGGGGCGGGTGGCGTCGTGCGCCAGCGGCGATGGAGCCAGATCCACTGGTCTGGATTGGCGCGGATCACGTCCTCGATGACCTTGGTATAGCGTTGGGTATAGGCGGCGATCGTCTCGGGCTTGCGGTCGGGCGGTGGTGCGATGGGGGTGCACGCCTTGACGAGATGGCGGCCGTCCGGCTTCCGGATCATGAACACGGGAAGAACGGCGGCACCGGACTGGGCCGACATGTAGGCCAGGCCGGGCGTGGTGCAGGCGGGGCGGCCGAAGAAGTCCACGAAGATGCCTTCGTCACGGATCATGTTCTGATCGAGGATGAACGCGACAACTTCGTTCTTGCGCAGGGCCGACAGGCAAGGCCGGTAGGAGTTGTGGGCCGGAACGAACTTGAGCCCGAAGCGCGCGCGGGTCGCCATCCAGTAGTCGTTGACCGCCTTGTTCTTAATGCGCTTCGTGATGATCGTGGTCGGGTAGTTGAACCGGGGCGCGATCGTGCAGAGGATGTCAAAATTTCCAGTGTGCGCAGAAAGGACCAGCAGACCTTTGCCCGCCGCCAGGATTTCCATGGCCTGGTGATCGCCGTCCCAGTCGATTGTGTCCCGCAGGTGCTCTTCCGTGACGCGGGGAAGGCGGGCCGTCTCGACGACGTTCATGCCCAGGTTGGCGTACATGCGGTGAACAATGCCGCGCCGCTCGGCGGCGCTCTTTTCCGGAAGGCTGCGTTCCAGCGCCTCGAAGGCATCACGGCGGTGGTAGCGGATGACCGAACCGTAAATCCAGCCGAGCCCGCGCCCGACTGCCAGGGCCGAGCGAGGCGATAGCAGGCTGAAGATCCACGAAACAAAATTGAGTAATGCGACAGTCATGCCTTGTCCCCATGAACGGGCAAATACGGTAGTCGATCTCCCGGCATCCGGTCAAGCGGCGGGATGATGGAGGGGATGGGGATGCAGAATCCTCTCTCGACAAAAGGCCCGTGACAATGGCACATAGAACCACCCTATGAATGTCTTTTCCCGCCTGCTGAAGGTCAAACCGCTTGATGAGGCGGCGCAGCAGGCGGCAGGCCTGGTCGCTTATTGCAACGCCCCGGTTGGGACAAAGCTGCCTGCCGGCATGCCTGATTGGCCGTCGATCCGGGCGCAGAACGGCCACCCGGCGCCTTACAGCGTGAAACTCTGGCAGATCGGGAATGAGACTTTTGCGTTCACGGGAGCCGTCGCCAAGCTGGCCCCCGACAATCCGGACTCTTACTATGCGGATTGTGTGCTTGCTACGGTGCGCGCCATGCTGGCCATTGACCCCACCCTGGAGTTCATCGTGGATGAGGGCCGGGGCGGCGAGTTGGCGCGACAGCGAATGCCCCAGAAGATCCGGCACCTGGCCTTCCACAGTTACAGTCCCTGGGTGATCAAGGAGGCGCGTCGGGACGGAGAACCCGTACCAATCGGATCCTTGAGTGCCGCCGAGATCTGGCGGGCCTGGGTGGCCACGCCGGGGTTCGACCCGCAAGGGTTGGCCGTGTTCCACGACGAACCGATCTCCCAGGCCCGCCAGCGCGGGACCAAGGTGGCGGTGACGGAATGGAATTGGAACGGATGGTGGGCGGGCAGCGGGGCCGCACTGGATTCCGCCTTCGCAAAAGGGGTGGGGGCGGCTGGCTATGTTCATGCCCTGATGCGCGCTGGCGATGTCATCGAAATCGGATGCCAATCCATGTAGGCGGTGAGTGTAAGTTTTGGCTGGCGCCGATTGTCTTGGCTGGTAATAAGGGGCTTCGGCCTTAAGGAGAAGAACGAACATGAAGACGACCTCAACGAGTTCACGTTTGGCGATCAGCGGGGGCGCGCCGGTGCGCACCGCACCCATGCCGCCCCGGCATCTGTTCGGGGAAGCGGAAAAGGCCGCGGCGATGCGCCTCTTTGACCAGGCCATCGAGAGCGGCAACGCGTTCGGCTACAACGGCCCGGAGGAGCAGGGCTTCGAGAAGGAGTTCGCCGCGTACATGGGCGGCGGGTTCGCGGATGGCGTGAACTCCGGGACCAACGCCGTCTTCGCGGCGCTCGGCGCGCTGCAATTGCCGGCCGGGAGCGAGGTCATCGTCCCGCCCATCAGCGATCCCGGCGGCGTCATGCCGGTCGCCGTGCTGAATGGCATCCCGGTGGTGGCCGATGCGGCACCCGGCTCGTTCAACACGGGGCCCCGGCAGGTCGAGGCGCTCATCACGCGCCGCACTCGGGCCATCGTGGTAGCCCATATCGGCGGCATTCCCGCCGATATGGCCGGCATCATGCGGGTGGCAAGGAGGCATAAGCTCCCTGTCGTGGAGGACTGCGCCCAGGCGCAGGGCGCCGTGCTGAAGGGGCAGCGGGTCGGCACCTTCGGCGACATCGCGGCCTTCTCGACCATGTTCGGCAAACATATCGCGACCGGCGGCCAGGGGGGCATCGTCTTCACGCGCAACGAGGATCTCTATTGGAAAGCCCGGCGCTTTGCCGACCGCGGCAAGCCTTTCAACCTGACGGGCACGAACAACGTAGTGCCCGCGCTGAACCTGAACCTGGGCGACCTCGGCGCCGCCATTGGCCGCGTGCAACTCCGGCGGTTGCCGGGCATCGTTGCCCGGCGGCGCAAGGTCGCCGCTGCCATTCACCGCGGACTTGCGCGGCTCGAGGCCGTGTTCCCTGCCCGCGAATGTCCTGACAGCGAGTCCAGCTACTGGTTCCTGCCCCTCCGCGTCGACGCAGCGCGGCTCACAGTATCCAAGGACGATTTCGCGCAGGCATTGGCGGCGGAAGGCATACCGGTGGCGCCGTCCTACCGCCACATCCCCAGCGAGGGTGCCTGGTTCCGTGCGAACTCGAGCTGCCCCACGCCCTGGATGTACAAGGGGCGGGTGAACACGCGTCCGGTCCTGGACAACATTCTCGGCGTTGTGGAATCCCATTTCCTCATCATGATCCACGAAGCGTTCGACCGAACGGCGGTAGCCGACACGGTCCGGGCCCTGGCCAAGGTCGAGAAAGCCTATCTGCGGAACTGACGAAAGGAACCCCTCATGTTTATCGACATTCACGCCCACGCCCAGCGCATCGAAGGCGCGCCGCGGTTCGGAGTGTGGTCCTGGGCCTCAGCGAGGCAACTCATCGCGCGCTACGACGAGCTCGGCATCGAACGAGGCGTCGTGCAGCCCCTCATCGGTCCCGAATACTATGAACCCCAGTCCAACCAGGATGTCCTGGATATGGCCGCGGCGTATCCGGGCCGGGTGATTCCCTTCTTTTGCCTCCATCCCGCCGCGGTCAACAACTCCCGCGACGCCGACTTCCGCCCGTTGATCCGCTACTACCTGGAACGCGGCTGCAAGGGATTCGGCGAGGCCACCTTCAACATGCGGTTCGATGACCCGCGCGTGGAGAATCTGTTGGGACAGGTGGCAGAATTCAAGCTGCCGCTGTGTTTTCACCTCTCACATCGCGAGGGGCAGGGCTACGGCTTCGTGGACGATCCGGGTCTGCCCAACTTGCAGGGGGCACTCGGCCGTTACCCGGGCATCAAGTTCCTGGGCCACTCACCGGTGTTTTGGTCCGAGATCGGGCGGCTGGAAACGCCCGGCGACCGGGTGGGCTATCCGGGCTACGGCTTCCAGGAAGAGGGCGTGGTGCCGAAGCTCATGCGCCGCCACGAAAATCTCTACGGCGACCTGTCAGCCGGCAGCGGGTGCAATGCGCTGACTCGCAACCCCGACTACGCAGCCCAGTTCCTGACGGAATTCCAGGACCGGTTGCTGTTCGGCACGGATATTTGCGCGCCGGACACACCCGCGCCCCTGGGCCCTTTCCTGGTGGGCTTGCGGGATCGGAATCGTATCAGCACGGCCGTGTTCAACAAGGTGGCGCGCGAAAACGCGATCCGTCTCCTGGGCTTGAGGCTGGCCTCCTGAGGCCGGCGCGCATCAGAACGCGACGAAGTCCGTCTTCCCGTCAACCTTCTGCCGGACAGCCTCCCAGATGCAGGCGCCAATCGCGTTCACACCTCGAAACCGGAAGGCATACTCGGTTCCCAGGTACCTGATTCGGTGCGTAGCCCCGGCAACCAGCACGTGGCCGTCGATCATGATGTAGGTCTGCTTCGAGGATTTGACGACGCTCGAAACGTGGATCTGCTGTCGCGCCGCCTCCCAGTCGAGGCGTTCTGCTTCGCTCAGGCTGACCAGGCCCGAAATATCGCCGACCTTGTCCGGGTTCCTGACCGGCGCGGTCACGCCGGCCGCGGCGGGGGCAGTCGCCGCCCGGCGCGCGTGGGGGGCATAGGTGACCGGGGCGGGGACGACGGCCACCGCGGGCGACGGTGGAGCGGCGGGCGACGGCGTCGGAGAGGGGGCGGCAGGCGGTACGTTCGCGGTCGAGGCGGCAGGTGGAACGGCCGAGGTGTCCGCGGGGGACGGCGCGGCGCCAGGGCTCGCCTCCTCGATCAGCTCCTTGTGCAGGGCCGCCATTTCTGCGGAATGGCCGCTAACGTTCGTCCCGGCGCCGGAGAGCATGTTCGCTATGGACGCGTCCTCGGCGGATTTCTTGTTGGCATCTGCAATCTGAGCTTTGACTTGTTGCACGGCCCGCAGGGGGGAGAGCAGCGTGTCGTCCATGCCGCCCGTGCCGGGCGTCGTGGAGAGCCGCAGCAAGGCCGGTATCACACCCGGGCTGGAGGGCAACGCCGGATTGTGCGCGGACTGCCGGGCGCGCTGATCGATTGCCGCGGTCAGTTTCCTGCCGATTGTGGGACGGTCCGGAAGCAGGCCGTCGACCTCCCGCTGCGTGTAACTGTCCATGAGTGTGCTGAGGCAGCAGAACAGCAGGCAGGAGAAGAAGGCGTGCTCCAACTCGGTGTCGAAGAGCTTTGTGCATAGAAAAGTGCCGATCAATGATACCAGCAGGTACGTTCGAAGGGTGATGACCGCTTCCGGTGTAGTGTCGAAGAGATAGTACGCGCTGCCCAGGATTGCCGTTGTCAGCGCGCATTTCAGCAGGCTCGTCGTGGCTCTGCGGCGCGATACCAGTTCCAGGATGCCCGCGAGCAGGGCGACCTTCACGATGAACACGAGCAGCGTCAAGGCGATGTCCAGCGTGAAAAGTATCGGCAAGGACATTTGAAAGACATTCACTGGCATCCCATAGGCCAGTCACGGACGGCACACCGGGGCAACATCCCCACGGATTTGCCGGGGATTTTGCGCGGGGGTGACACGAGCCGGGAGTGTGTGTGCTGGAATTTGGCGGGTGTTTGTTAGAATGGGCCTTA
>CAITUY010000156.1 GCA_903895695.1 uncultured bacterium | reverse complement strand
GCTGGGAGTCAAATAGATTGGAAATACAAATGTTTGGAATGCCACTCGGGGATTTGGAAGCCTATGCATCCATTGTTGCCGCGACGTTCGCCGCCGCGACATTTTTGCTTGGGCTCATAGCCGGTGCTCGACTGCTGCTTCGTCGGCGCGCAAACCGAACCAGGGTGGAACGTTACCTGAAGAATGAGCGAGACAGTCACGTGGACAAAGGGCAACGGACGGTTTTGCTGATCGCGATAAAACTAGGTCGTGTTGACGAAGTGGATTCCCAAATCACCTGATCGCTGATTCAAGGCTGCTCTTTGGGGAGAGCAGCCTTGGTTCGTGGCCTGATGTCGGACGAGGAGTGGGCGTTCTTCGAGCCGTTCGTGATCGAGAAGGGTCCGCGGCGTGGCCGTCGTCCGCGCGATCACCGCCTGGTGCTGGACGGCGTGTTCTGGATTGCGCGGACGGGTTCGCCCTGGCGCGATCTGCATGACCACTTCGGCAAGTGGAGTTCGGTCTACAGGCAGTTCCGGCGCTGGACGCTGTCGGGTGTGTGGGATGTGCTGCTGGCGGCCCTCAACGAGAGCGGCGAGGGCCACGACAGCGTCCAGATGATCGACTCGACCATCGTGCGCGCCCATCAGCATGCCGCCGGCGCCCAAAAAAAGCGGGACCTCAGGACCAAGGTCTTGGCCGTTCGCGCGGTGGCTTCTCGACCAAGATCCATCTGAGGACCAACGGCCTGGGCCTGCCGGTCGCGGTAGTCCTGACCGGCGGCGAGGTCTCTGACGTCAAGGGATATGGCCCGGTCATGGCCGAGCCGGGACCCGCGCCGAAGGTCATGCTCGGCGACAAGGGCTACGACGCCGACGCCATCCTAGCCGACCTTGACGCCAGGGGCGTCGCCGCCATCATCCCGCCCAAACGCAACCGAACGGTCCAGCGTGACATCGACGATTTCCTCTACGCCTTGCGAAATCTGGTCGAGCGCTGCTTCTCAAAGCTCAAGCACAGCCGCAGACTGGCCACGCGATACGACAAGACCGCCGAAAGCTATATCGGCTTCATACTCGTCGCTTCCATCCGGCTATGGGTGAGGCACTTCGTCAACAGAACCTAGACCTTTGCGGTGGCGTAACGCTTCCGAACCTGAAGGCGATCTGCGTGCGCTCGGGCTACCTGAGCCCAGGGCGGGCGCGGGCCCTGTTGGCCTACATGCTCTACCTCGGCTACGTCGAGTTGCTGCCCGTCACCCGGCGGGGCATGTCGGCGCGCTATCTGCTGACCCCCCAATTCGTGCAGTCCTGGCGCCGGCACCTGCATTCCGCCCTGGAGGCGGCAGAGGTCATCGAACCCATGGTCGCCCGGGTCAGCGGCGCTTTCTTCCGACCGGAAGTGGCCGACACCTATGCCAGGCTGCACTGCGAAACCCTGTTCGAGGTTTCCCGCGATGTTCAGCGCAGATCGGCCTTCGTCGAGGTCTTCATGCAACGGCACGCGGGGACCCAACTCGTCCACACGATGGTGCTGGCGTCGCCCCATGGGGATTTCCTGGCCGGGCCCGTGGATGGGTTTTCGCTGAGCGCGACCGCGCGCCGGTTGGGCGTGTCACGCGTGCACATCCGGCGCATGCTCGACGATGCGCAG
>CAITUY010000155.1 GCA_903895695.1 uncultured bacterium | reverse complement strand
GGCGCCCCCACCCCCCCCGCGTGAATGGGGTCTACTCGATTTTGTCGCGATTTTTTGCGGAGGCGTGGAGGGGTTGGGGTACTGGAATATCACGCATATGCGTATGGATGTGGGGGATGAATGCGAAAGGGCGGGAGCGGGGACGAGGATCCCGTCGGCGCGTCATTCACGGTGCCGATCAGTCAACATGCATCCGCCCCTCATTGCACCGGTGTGTAATCGATGCCCGTGATCTTACTCCCGCGAAGTATCGTCACAACGTCCTCCGAGCCATACAGCAACGGCGAATACCACCCAGGTTGTTCGAGCGGGATGTCGGACACGAAGATCGTTTTCGGATCCTTGGGCAGCGTCATTGAGGTCAATCCTGGCCATCCCAGCACCTGGAAACGGCGATGGCACGCGACGCAGCGAAGTTCCTTATCAACCACGCATGGGAACTCGCTTGCCTCAACACTCCCGGTTTCCGCGGGAGTCACTACACGTAAGCCGCTTGTTGCGAGGTCGGTTGCGACCAGCACGGTTGGGTGCAGCACCCAATAGCGGTCGTCGCCTCTGACAGGCGAAAAGTCACAACCGGTGATCGCGTTCTCCGTGATCACCTGTCGGAAACGATGACTTGCTAACATAACGCCCTCCACGGCGCAAACGAGGTCAACTTTTGACCGCACACGTATGTCCGCCGTCGTGCGACGGTGCAGCGCGACTCTTTCGTCGAATTTCCCGCAGTTGGCACACTGGATCTGGAGAACCTCCGGGAGTCGACACATCTTCCCCAAGTCGTCGGGCTTGTGAAACAACCATGTGTCAACCCGTTGGTCCTTGGGTACGAGTAGATAATACCTCAATGCCATAACTTCAGCGCCTTCCCCGTTTCATCGCTCCGGATTCGTTACCGATCAAATTCGCGGCGCAGTTGTTCTTTCATCAAACGCCGCAAGCGGTCTACCGAGTTCCACGTTATAAGGTATCCCCGCCATCATCTCTTGATAAGCACCTTCCGTCATAGGTATGTCGGCATCTTCCTTTCGGGTCCGGTCAGGGTAGGTTACCATAACCGAGTAACGCAGATCAGCCCTGATTCGCTTCGCCAGAGCGTTGTATATTCGTCGGTATCCAGAGTGAACTAGCCCCTGTCCAAGCGTAGTTTTTCGTCTTCCGGCCGGAAAGTGGGAAAAATAACTCGAAACGCCTCGCTTTTTGTGGTAATATATTGTTGTTGACGACAACATGGTTACTACGCAAGGAGGCGTTTCAAGTGCGCACTCTTATATCGCAGCAGTTGTCCCAATGCCAGCGAAAAATTGCCCGGCGGATTCGCCATGATCACCAGCCCTCCGACCATCCCCTGCTCACCGCGGCGAATATCCATTACGAGTTCTCCTCCCGCGTCCGCGGCCTAGCTTGGGGCGGGATCGGGGCGATCCACCTGCTGGCCCGGCGCAGCGGGCTCAGCGCCGCCCTCGACCGCCGGTTGCACCTGCTGAAGGTCCATTTGCCCTATCACGAATCCGACCACGTGCTGGCCATCGCCTACAACCTCCTGGCCGACGGCACGTGCCTGCAGGACCTGGACAGCCTGCGGAGCAACGAAGCCTTCCTGGACGCCCTGGGGGCCAAACGCATCCCCGACCCCACCACCGCCGGGGACTTCTGCCGGCGTTTTACGGCCGCCGACGTGGAGATTCTCCAGGACACGCTCAACACGGTCCGGGTGAAGGTCTGGCAGCAGCAGCCCAAAGCCTTCTTCCGCCAGGCCATCCTGGATGCCGACGGCACCTTGGCCCCCACCACCGGGGAATGCAAGCAGGGCATGGACATCGCCTACGATGGCACCTGGGGTTATCACCCCCTGGTGATCTCGCTGGCCAACACCAAGGAGCCGTTGTTCCTGGTCAATCGTCCCGGGAACCGGCCCAGCCACGAGGGGGCGGCGGCGTACTTCGATAAGAGCATCGTGGTGTGCCGGGACGCGGGCTTCCAGACCATCGTGCTGCGGGGGGACACCGACTTCAGTCAGACCGCCCACCTGGACCGCTGGGATGCGCAGAAGGACGTGCGGTTCTGCTTCGGGATCGACGCCATGAAGCCGCTGGTGGCGCGGGCCGAAGCCCTGCGCGAGGCCGCCTGGAAGAAGCTGGCGCGTCCGGCCAGGTATCAGGTCCAGACTTCCCCCCGCACCCGCCCCGAGAACGTCAAGGAGCCCATCGTGGTGGAACGGGAGTTTAAGAACCTCCGCCTGGTCAGCGAGGACGTGGCGGAGTTCCTTTATCAGCCCACGGCCTGCCAGAAAGCCTACCGCGTGGTGGTGGTGCGGAAGAACCTCTCGGTGGAGCAGGGCGCGGCGGTGCTCTTCGACGATGTGCGGTACTTCTTCTACATTAGTGCGCCGTGGAAAGGCGTTGATCTCCAGCGGGTGCGAATCCCGCCCGGCAACTGGATCGCTCCAGCCGGTAGCAATCAGAGCGGCGGTGGAGGTAACCAAGCCGTCGAAGCCTTCGGTGCAAAGGTCGCGTAAGGCGATCGGCGAACGTGCGGGCCGTAACGTGAGTGAACGCTGAGCAGGCCTCGAAAAGAGTCAAGCGGGAGCCGACCTGGCTGATATACAGGGAAGGCTGCCATCGTTGGTGACCAGCCGTGTTGAATCGGCAGAGCGGTCATGCACCGACGATCCCGCCGGGGTAGTGGCGACGGCACGCAGGCACGAGGAGATCAGGCGCAACACGGGAAACCCCAACGGTGATGGCGTGTGACCATCAACTGGCATCCCGCGAGGGACCGGCCAGGCCGCATGGGGTGGCGGAGAGGTCCGTAGTAGTGCTGAAGCCGGGTAACTCCGGTGGAGCGAAGGGACCTCAGTTGAAGGTGGACGCAAGAAGCGACGAAGGACCCAGGAGAGTGGTGATGAGCCTAACACCTCCAGAAAATGTTCAGAAGTTGCGGACGGCGTTGCACGCCAAAGCGAAGGGATCACCGAACTGCCGGTTCCATGCCCTGTATGACAAGGTGTACCGCAACGACGTTCTGGCCTTCGCCTACAACTGTTGCCGAGCGAATAAAGGCGCAGCGGGGGTAGACGGCCAGGGGTTCGAGGACATCGAGGCGTACGGACTGGAGCGGTGGCTGGGTGGACTGACGCAAGAGCTGAAAAGCAGGACGTATCGTCCGGCGGCCGTGCGGCGGGTGTACATTCCCAAGCCGGATGGCAAGCAGAGGCCGTTGGGCATCCCAACGGTCAAGGATCGTGTCGTGCAAATGGCGGCGGTGCTGGTCCTCGAACCTATCTTCGAGGCCGACCTGCAGCCGGAGCAGTACGCCTATCGCCCGCAGCGCAACGCGTTGGATGCCGTGAGGCAGGTCCACAAGTTGCTGAACACCGGGCATGAACAGGTGGTGGACGCGGATCTGAGCGGCTATTTCGATAGCATTCCCCACACCGAACTGATGAAATCGGTGGCTCGGCGGATCGTCGACGGCGCCATGCTACATCTGATCAAGATGTGGCTGGACGCGGCGGTCGAGGAGACCGACGAGCGGGGAAAGACGCGTCGGACGACCCGCAACCGCGACGCGGGCCGGGGTACGCCGCAAGGCGCCCCGATCAGCCCGATGCTCAGTAACCTGTACATGCGCCGGTTCGTGCTGGGGTGGAAGGCGTTGGGACACGAAAAGCGTCTGGACGCTCACCTCGTCAATTATGCCGACGATTTTGTGATCTGCTGTCGCGGCAGCGCCGACCAGGCGCGGGCCGTTATGCAGGAAATGATATCCAAGCTGAAGTTGACGGTAAACGAGCAGAAGACGCAGGTCTGCAAGATTCCAGACGAGACGTTCGACTTCCTGGGATACACCTTTGGCCGGTGTCACTCTCGATCCGGACGGGCCTATATCGGCACGCGTCCGTCGAAAAAGCGGATTGCGCGCATCTGCGCGGCGATCAGCGAGATGACCAGCCGACGGTGGCTCCTGCTGGACGCAGAAGAAAGAGTAGGCCTGCTCAATCGCATGCTGGTGGGTTGGGCCAACTACTTCTGTCTGGGTCCCGTCAGCAACGCCTACCGCAGGGTGCATCAGCACGTGCGGTATCGGCTCCGTCAGTGGTTGTGCGCCAAACACAAAGTGCGGGGTGCCGGAAGCAGACGGTTTTCCGATCAGTACCTGCACGGAGTGTTGGGATTGGTCTGCTTACCCAAGCGGACCGCCAAACTCCCGTGGGCGAAAGCGTGAACCTTCTCCGAGAGCCGGATGCGGGAAATCCGCCTGTCCGGTTCGATGAGCGGGATGTGGAAACGGAGCACGGCGGGATATTGAGGCCCCGGCAACCGAAAGGGCCGGACGGATAAACCCGCCTAAACCACCGCGCCACATCTCGACTCTACCGAACCTGTACGATCTGTCGCCGGAAGAGGTCGTCCTGTTAGCCAACGACCGCTGCGACCAGGAGAACCTCATCGCCCAGCTCAAGAGCGGGGTGCAGGCCCTGAAAATGCCCACCGGCGACCTGGTGAGCAACGGGGCCTACATGGTCATGGCGGCCCTGGCCTGGAGCCTCAAGGCCTGGCTGGCCTTGAGCCTGACGGTGCCCCCGGGACGCTGGCGGGAACGCCATGAAAAGCAAAAGCAGCAGTTGCTGCGGATGGAGTTCAAGGGTTTTGTCCGCGCCCTGATCCGCCTGCCCTGCCAGATCGTCCAGACGGGGCGGAAGATCATCTACCGCCTGCTGGGCTGGAGCCCCTGGCTGGACGTGTTCCTGCGGGCGGTGGATTCCCTCCGCCGCCCGATGCTGACCTGACGCCGTGTCTTGATGTCGGGGTACGGATGCCCCGATCCCCCGCGGCCCCTGACCCCAAGGACCTACCCATCGCCCAAAACAACCCGCTCCCCACTCCCAAACCGGCTCCCAACATAACGCCGCCCCGTGGTGGTTCGCACACACCACCACCGGTAGCACTACGAAAATCTATCTCCTAGAATTCGCTTGTTTAAGGACTAGCGCGGAAGCGAGGATTGACGCGAGGATGCGTTTCGTCCCGCCTGCGGGCCCGAGTCGACGCAGGAGGCGGCTTGCGGCGATCGCCGCCAGCGTGAACGATACAAGCTGGTAGGCCGCCAGCAGCGCCGTCGCGCCGATCACTATCCATTGCGCAATGACGACAGCCAGGAAACCGAGGATCCCCATGCTGGGCAGGATGTAGGCAAGAACCCCTCCCAGCAGGACAACGATAGCCAGATAGAGCAGCGTCGGGAGGACGGCGAACATGAGCGCCGTTGTTGCCAATACGTTGTGCGTCTGCCTGATGATCTGGTTTGCCATGGCATGTCCGCCGCCCAACTGCTGTGAATATGATGCTACGCGGCTTGATAGATCGGAAGAGCACACG
>CAITUY010000154.1 GCA_903895695.1 uncultured bacterium | reverse complement strand
GCACCCGGCCATCTGAACCCCCTGTTGATTGAGGTGGATAACATGTCGCGAAAAATCAAAACCCCGCACTTGCAAACACAGAGAACATCTGGGCTTGCTTATTCGGCCCCTTCAGGGCCCTGGAGTTTGGCCCTTTCCCCAGCACGTATTGCAGACCAATGATGTCGGCTGAACCACGAATTGATTGACAAAGTGCGTGGCTTTCACTCGCCTTGTCCCAGGACGGGTGTCTAGTCATGCAACAGGAACACGAAGGAGCCGCCGCATGGGTTACCCCACCAAGGTGCAACTGATCTGTCGAAAGGAATCGCAGCAGTGGTACGTCAATCTCCCCGCCGCCGTCGCAGACGCCATGGATTTCGTCAAGAGCGAAGTCGTCGAGTGGACCATTCAGGATCGCCAGCATCTGCTGCTCAAACGCCGCGTCGTCCCGACGTTGCCCGCCGGGGCCAGAAAGCCCGGCCGCTGACCAGCGCCTTTACGCGTCTGCTGGCCCGCTGCCGCTCGGCCTCGGGACAGGAGCGGGTGGAGGCCAGGTTTGCAGACCACCTCTACTGGCAGATGCTCTGTCTGTCCCGGCACACGGTGACCGGCCTGCTCTACACCGGGGGACGGATAGGGCGGGACTGGACCGCCGATTATCGCCTCTATTCACGCGGACGGGTGGCTCTGGACCCGTGCTTCGACGTGGTCCGGGAGGAGGTCGAGTCCCTGCTGCCGGAGGGATCGCCCCTGGTGGTGGCCATGGACGACTCGATTCTGAGAAAGACGGGCAAGAACATCCCCGGCGTCGCCTGGCGCGTGGACCCGGCCGGACCCAAGTTCCGGATCAATTTCGTGCTGGGCCATCGCGTGCTGCAACTGTCGGCCGCCCTGCCCTTCGGGAAGTTGGGCCAGGCTCGGAGCATCCCCATCGACTTTGTGGAAGCGCCCACGGCCAAGCGGCCCCGGAAGAACGCCGGCGAGCAGGAAAAGCAGGCCTATCGGGAACTGCAGCGGCAGAAGAACATCAATGCGGTCGGGCTGAGGCGCGTGCAGTTGCTGGCCAAGAAGATCAAGCGTTTCCTCTGGTTGACGGTGGATGGGCGTTTCACCAACCGCACGGTGCTCAAGTCGCTGCCGGAGTCGGTGCTGTTGATCGGGCGCATCCGCCGGGATGCCAAGTTCTATGCCGTGCCGGAGGGGGAACTGACCGGCGCCAAGGGTGGCCGGCCGCGTCGCTATGGCGAGCGTTTGCCCACGCCCGAGGAAGTTCGCAAGGACGATTCGATTCCCCGGCGGACGGTCAAGGCGTATGCCGCGGGCAAGGTCCATGAGTTTCGCATCAAGACGCTGGAGGCGGTGAAGTGGCGGCCGGCGGGGGCCGGGAAGGTGCTGCGTCTGATCGTCATCGAGCCGCTGGGCTACCGGCTCCACAAGGGAGGCAAGTTGCTCTACCGGGAGGCGGCGTACCTGATCTGCACCGATCCGGTTCGGCCGCTGGCCGAGGTCTTGCAGGCCTATCTCTGGCGTTGGGGCATTGAAGTGAATTTCCGGGACGAAAAGAGCGTGCTGGGCATCGGCCAGGCGCAGGTGTGGAATGCGAAGTCGGTGCAGGCGGTTCCGGCCTCGGCGGTGGCGGCCTACGCGTTTCTGCAACTCGCCGGCATTGGCGTCTATGGTGCCGCGGGGAGGCCGGAGGAGATTCCGGAGCCCAAGTGGATGCGTGGCCGCAAACCTTTGCTCTGTCCGATTCAGCGTCTGATCAGTCAGTTGCGTTTGGAGGCCTGGGGCGGGCAGATGAAGGAAAAGGGTTTCGAGGGCTTCTCGGCACGGGATCCGGCACGTCGTAGTCGTTCAGGTGCCAACCAGAAGCCGCAGAAACCCTTCTCGCCCCTGAAGAGTGCCGTGATTTACGCCAAGGCCGCGTAGGAAAGGGCCAAACTCCAGGTACCGGCTTCAGCCGGTCTTCTCATCGCAGACATACCCGGCTAAAGCCGGTACTCCGAACAAACGATCACCCTTGCTGGCTCGCCAGCGTCCGTTTCAACTCATTCTCATACAACTCCGCCAGCCGCGCATAGACCGGCCCCGGCCGGTCGTTGCCGACCGCATGGCGTTCGATGCGGCAGACCGGCATCAGGCCCATGATGCTATTGGTCAGGAAGACCTCATCGGCCGCGAGCAGGGTTTCGATATTGATGGCGGCCGGCCGGGCGACGATGTCGTCCTTCTGGCAAAGCTCCATGACCACGCGCCGGGTGACGCCCGGCAGCACGGCACTGCGTCTTCCGGGAACTCCGGCGGTCACGCTCGGATCGGCCAATTCCTCGGCCAACTGCGGCGTGAGCACTTCGTCCCCCTTCACCACGAACACATTGCTGACCGATCCCGACTGAAGCTGATTGTGTACATCAAACCAGAGCGCCTCGCCCGCGCCCTTCGACCCCGCATCACGCAAGGCGGCCAGGCGCGAGAAATAATTCAGCGTCTTGTGTCCGGCCTGAAAGTCGTACGGATTGAGCTTCTGCTGATCGAGCACGATGGCCGTCATGCCCTTGTGGTAGTAGACGGCCGGATATGCCTGAAACGGCGAGGCCGTCAGCAGGACATTGGGAACCAGGTCCGACACCGTCGCATCCGGAGCGCCGCGCGTGACCGTCAACCGCAACCGCGCCTCGGCCAACTCGTTCCTCGCCAGCAGCCCGGAGATCGCCCCGGCCAGCATGTCATCCCCGCACGCCAGCGGGATCGACAGGGCATCGCAGCTTACGCGCAGCCGGCGCAGATGGTCGGCGAGACGAAACACCTGCCCGCTGCACGCCCGCATGGTGGTGAACACACCAGCCGCGTGCAGCAGCCCCGTATCGCGGACGGAAATGGTCGCTTGCGATTCCTCGACGAACACGTTGTTGAGCCAGACGTAGGACATAGGCCGGTAATACTGCGGGTGGAAGGCGAAAAGTAAAGAGGCGAAGGAAAGTGCGGAAAATAGTTGCCGGCGACTTGCCTCCAAGCCCGGTGTATTGCACATCATCATTGTCATGGCTGCCGCGTCAGATGCGAGGACGCACGGCCGGGACGCCCCCGCCGGGGCGCCTTTTGAGGGACGGCGGGCAGGCCGGGCGAGCGGGTTCCTTCTGAGGAGGGTTCGCCCGGGACAACTCGAGTGAGGCAACGACCGGCGAGGCGCCCATTGGGGCGGCGTCGGTCGATGGCCTTTTGGGGGCAAACCGTTTGCACGATGCGCCGAGGGTTCTGGGTTCGGGGCTCAGGGTTCAGGGTTCAGGAAATGCGGTACGCGGAAACGCGTGCGATACTCGCCGCATATTGACGAGCGTTGTTCCATCCTCATTTTGCATTTTGCATTTTGCACTTCGCACTTTGCGTTGCACCGTGCATTCTCCCTTTTTCCTTCTTCCTTTTACCTTTTACCTTTTACCTTGACACTCGCCCTCCCCTCGCCCAAACTCCCCCCGGTCTCCCGGATTGGCGTTTTTTGAACATGTCCTCGCCCCGCCCCGTCATCTTCCACGGTCCCCGGCAGTGGTATCACGCCGATACCTGCCGCCCGCTCGAAGCGGCCGCCCAGGCCGGCAAAGTCCACTTCCAGGCCATCGGACATCCCCCCTACCCGTGCGTGCCGATGCCCAGCCGGCTGCTGCCCGAACTCCGCACGCTGGGCTACTGGGACGCGCGCGACGACCAGGCCTGGGGCTTGGACTGGCATCGCAACGAGGGAATCGAGTTCACCTACCTGGCCCGCGGCAAAGCCGATTTCGCGGTCGATGGCTGCGACTACCACCTGCGCCACGGCCACCTGACCATCACCCGCCCATGGCAACGCCACCGCGTCGGTGCGCCGCATGTCACCGCCTCGCGCTTGCAGTGGCTGATCCTGGACGTCGGCGTCCGCCGCCCAAACCAGTCCTGGCGCTGGCCCAAATGGCTGATTCTTTCCGAACCGGAACTGTCCCGCCTCACGCGACTGCTTCGCTACAACGAGCACCCCGTCTGGCGGGCCGACCCGCACATCGCCCAGCGCTTCGAGATGCTCAGCGGCCTGTGCGACGAGGCCACCACCCGCATCAACGCCACCCGCCTGAAACTCTGCATCAACGAACTGCTGCTGGAAGTGCTGGACCTGCTGACCAGCAAGAATATCGCGCTCGATCAGACTCTGACCAGCACGCTCCGGCACATCGAATTGTTCCTGGCCGACCTGCGGCATCATCTCGATCACCCCTGGACGGTGGACGCCATGGCCGACCATTGCGGCCTGGGCCGCACGCGCTTCGCCCACTACTGCCGGCAGATCACCAATCTCTCGCCGCTGGAATATCTGACGCGGCTTCGCATCGAGGCGGCCGAGAACCTGCTGCGCAGCCGACCGGAAATGAGCGTGACCCAGGTCGCCATGGCCTGCGGTTTCTCCTCCAGCCAGTATTTCGCGACCGTCTTCCGTCAGCGAACCGGCCGCGCGCCGCGCGACTGCCGGATGTGAGACAACCGAGGCAACATTATGCACATCAGCGTTCTCGATCTGTTCACCATCGGCATCGGCCCCAGCAGTTCGCACACGGTCGGCCCCATGCGGGCGGCGCGGCGCTTTGTCGATTCGCTGTCCCAACGCGGACTGATCGAACGCGTGATGCGCGTCGAGGTGCGGCTCTACGGCTCGCTGGCGCTCACCGGGCTGGGCCACGGCACGGACAAGGCCATCCTGCTCGGGCTTGAGGGACAGACGCCAGAAGATGTGGATCTGGCATCCATCCCGGCGCGCCTTGACCGCATTCGTGGTCAGCACGTCTTGCGGCTGGGCGGAATCCGGGAGATCACCTTCGACGAACTTCGCGACTTGCTCTGGCACAAGACCGAGTCGCTGCCGGCGCATCCGAACGGGATGCGGTTCGTCGCGTATGGCGCTGACGGTGGAACGATTCTCGACACCGTCTACTACAGCGTCGGCGGCGGATTCGTGTTGGACGAGACGGCGTTCGTAGTACCGCCTTCAGGCGGCCTTCCAGGACCGCCTGAAGGCGGTACTACAGACATTCCCTTCGCCTTCCACAGCGGCGAAGAGATGCTACGCATGGCCGGCGAATCCGGCCTGAGCGTCAGCGAGATGATGCTACGGAACGAATCCGCCTTTCGCCCCGAGCAGGAGACACGGGAGCGACTGCTCCGCGTCTGGCGTGCCATGAGCCAGTGCGTCGAGCACGGCTGTCGCACCGAAGGCACGCTGCCCGGCAAACTCGCGGTCACCCGGCGCGCGCCGCGGCTCTATCGCGAACTGACCGAGCACCCGGAGATGAATCTGCGCGATCCCCTGGCCGTGCTCGACTGGGTCAGCATGTGGGCCATGGCCGTCAACGAGGAAAACGCGGCCGGCGGTCGCGTCGTCACCGCGCCGACCAACGGCGCCGCCGGCATTCTCCCGGCCGCGCTGCATTACCTCGTCCGCATCCGCGGCACGGATGATGACCACATCGTCCGTTTCCTGCTGACGGCCGGGGCCATCGGCATTCTCTACAAGCTCAACGCCTCGATCTCCGGCGCGGAAGTCGGGTGCCAGGGCGAGGTGGGCGTGGCCTGCTCGATGGCCGCCGGCGCCCTGGCCGAGGCGCTCGGCGGCACCGTTCCGCAGGTTGAAAACGCGGCCGAGATCGGCATGGAGCACAACCTCGGCCTGACCTGCGACCCCATCGGCGGCCTGG
>CAITUY010000153.1 GCA_903895695.1 uncultured bacterium | reverse complement strand
TCAGCACGCAGGGCCAACCAACAGGCGAAGAAGATGTTCTATTGGGAATCCGGCAGCCAAAGAAAATCAACCGAAGAACATCCACGGCCGCGCATGTTCATCCCGCCAACCCAGCTACACTTTCGGCTTGGCGTTGGTACCTGGTGACTCTGAACGTCGACGATACGCTAATATCGCAAATCATGAATGCATTTTCCCGGCAGACGGGCCGCAGCATCGTCGTGGGGCCCGACGTCACGGGTCGCACGACGGTCCGGATGACCGGCGTCCCCTGGGATGCGGCCCTGGACGCCGTGCTGAAGCCGTTCGGGTACGGACACTATAACGAAGGCAACGCCACCGTGGTGTGCGGCACGGACACCCTGGTGTCGCGCGTGTTCACGCTTAAGTATCTGGATGCGGCCGACGTCGAGGATTTGATCCGGTCAGCGATGTCGCCGCGCGGCAAGCTGAGCAAGATGCTCGTGCGGGGCCAGAGCTGGAGCGCCACGACGGAAGGCGGCGGCACGACCATGGCGGGCGGCAATACCATGGGCAAACGCCAGCGCAACCAGGAGAACAAGGAAGTGGCCCGGACCAAGACGCTCCTGATCACGGATATTTCCTCCTCGCTCGACCAGATCGGCCTGCTGCTCGACAAGATCGACCGCAAAGCCCCGCAGATCCTGATTGAGGCCCGTTTCCTGGAGGCCAGTCCCCGCGTTCTGCGGGACATCGGTGTGGAGTTCGGAACAGGCGCCGGCGGCAACAGTGCGATCGGGATCAAGCAGGGCGCCTCCGCCTATGGTGTGCTCGGGCAACAGGTGAGTGGCAGCGTGTCGCCCGGCAACTTTACGCCGCTGAGTTCGCCTTCGTTGAACAGTACGGCTCCTTTCAATGCGGGACTCAGCCTCGCTTTCCAGAGACTCTCGGACGCTCAATTCGCGGTCCTGCTCCACATGCTCCAGGAGGACGCGTCCATCAATGTGCTTTCGTCGCCGCGAATCCTGACGCTCAACAACCAGGAAGCCACGATCATCGTCGGAACGATGTACCCGATTATCGACTCGAATGCCTCGGGCGGCAATGGGTCCACGGCCACGATTACGACGTCGCTGCGGGGCTACGAGGATATCGGTATCCAGCTCAACGTGCTGCCGCAAGTATGTGAAAGCAATGCCGTGAATATGATTGTCCGGCCATCCGTCCGCGAATTGATCGGAACCAAGTCGGGCGTATCTGTGTCGGGTGGCGCGACGGCCCTCACCGAATATCCGATTATCTCGACGCGCGAAGCCGAAACGCAGGTTCTGGTGCGCGACGGGCAGACGATCGTGATCGGGGGGCTCCTCAAGGACAAGCAGTCCCGCACCACCATCAAGGTGCCTATCCTAGGCGACATCCCGCTTATTGGGGCCTTGTTTCGCCGCCAGACCGACGAGAACGAGAAGGTCGATCTACTGATCTTTTTGACCGCCTCGATCGTGACCGAGGTCTCGCCCCTCCTGACGACGAACCTTGCCTCCCAGATGTCCGGTTCAATCGGTGGGCCGGCCATGGCGCCTGCGGCAGGCGCGCCCGCCGTGCCGCCCACTGTCCTGACCATGGAGACAGGCACGATCAACCGGGCGACGGAGCCGGCGCCTTCGAAAGTCGTGACGAATGCCCACGCCACGGTCGAAGCCGTGGTTGTCGAAGAACCTGTGATCGCCACGCCAACCGTTCGGGTTGTCCCGCCGACAGAGCCCGCACCGGTTGTGGTCATGCCTGCGCCCGCCCCTGCGCCCGTCCTGGTTCCCGTCCCGGTTCCCGCCGCCACAGGGTCGGTATCTGCGGTACGCCTGGCCCCGATGCCGGAGTCGGCCGTTGTGACGGGCGGCGTGGTGGCCGCGGTATCGGTGGATGACGAACTCGCCCGCGCCATTGAGCGAGCCCGCACGGCTTCGGCCCAGGCGAACGACACCGCCGGCGCTGTCCGCAAAGGGTGGGGCACACCCTGACGGACGGTTCCTTGATTCGATCGCAACCTTGCCAGGGATAGCGCGTGACACCCAATAAACTAGGTTCCATTCTCGTTGCGGCAGGCCGCATCACGGAAGAGCAGCTTGCCCGGGCCGCGAGCATCAACGAGAACACCGGCCGCATGCTGGGCGAGGTGTTGCTGGAACTCGGGTATGTCACCGCCGACGATATTGCCCGGGCCCTGGCGACGCAGGTAGGCGTTCCGTTCAAGGAACTGGGCGAAGACTTCCGCATGGAGAAAGAAGACGTCAAGCTGATCCCCGAGTCGGTCGCGCGGCGCTTCTGCGTCATCCCAATCCGGGACCGGAACGCCGCTTCCCTGACGCTGGTGATGAAGGACCCGCTTGACTTGCACGCGGTCGATACGGTCCGCTCGCTGACTTCGCTCGAGGTTATCAAGGCTGTCAGCAGCGAGCCGCGGATCCGCGCGATCATCGACCGCTACTACCGCGAGGAAGCGCACATCGAGCGCAATCTGCGGGACATTGTGGATGCGGAGGTCGACCAGATCGTCAGGGACGTGGAGGACGGGTCCGTGAATCCCGATCAGCTCCGCGTGCTGGCGAACGACGCGCCGGTGGTGAGGTTTGTCAACCTGCTGCTGATGCAGGCCGTTCGCGACAGGGCGAGTGACATTCATTTCGAGCCGCACGAGAAGGACGTGACCATCCGGCTACGGATCGACGGTGTGCTGCGCGAGGTGACTCCGCCGCCCAAGGCGCTTTACCCCGGCATCGTCACGCGCATCAAGATCCTGTCCAGCATGGACATTGCCGAGCGACGGCTGCCGCTGGACGGGCGGTTCAAGTTCAGCGTCCATGACCGCATCATCGATATCCGCGTCTCGTCGTTGCCGGTGGTGCACGGGGAGAAGCTCGTGTTGCGCGTGCTGGACCGGGCGGCGTTGCTGGTCGATATGCGGGACGTTGGGTTTGAGGGCCCCATGCTCGAACGCCTGCGCGAGATTCTGCGCATCCCGCACGGCATCATCCTGCTCACCGGACCGACGGGCAGCGGCAAGACGACCACGCTTTACAGTGCTTTGAACTACCTCAAGTCCCCCGAGGTGAATATCCAGACCGTCGAGGACCCGGTGGAGTACCTGATCCCCGGCATCAACCAGATGGCGATCAAGCCCCAGATCGGGCTCGATTTCTCAAATGCCTTGCGGGCCATCCTGCGCCAGGACCCCGACATCATCATGATCGGCGAAATGCGCGATGCCGAGACGGCGAGCATTGCCATGCGGGCGGCGCTGACCGGGCATCTGGTGTTGAGCACGCTGCACACGAACGACTCGCCTTCGGCGTTCTGGCGCCTGCGCGATATCGGGATCGAGCCCTTCCTCATCGCTGCCACGATCAAACTGGTCATTTCCCAGCGGCTCGTGCGGCTTGTCTGCGAGGCCTGCCGCACCGTCACGCAGCCGTCGCCCGAGATGCTCAAGGCCGCTGAACTGGTCGATCGAATGGCAGGCACGTGGACTTTCGTCAAGGGCGGCGGGTGCGTCAAGTGTGCCCGCACCGGGTATCGCGGACGGCGGGGTATCTTCGAATTCATGGAGGTGTCGGATCCGATCCGGGAGATGATTCTCAACGGGACGGGAACGGTGCAACTGCGGCAGAAGGCCGTCGAACTGGGCATGGAGTCGCTGCTGACGAACGGCCTGAGCCTGGTCAGACGTGGACTGACAACCGTGGACGAGGTGTTGAGCGTGGCGCCACAGGATGAGATGGGTTGACCGGGCGGGGAGATGAGAATACATGCCGGCCTTTGCATACACGATCAAGACGGATGACGGCCGCGTGGTGCAGTCGACCGTGGAAGCGGCTTCCCGTCAGGAAGCCCTGTCGCTCATCCGGACGCACGGCGACGGTGTGGTGGTGTCGATGGTCGAGACCGGTGCGCCGCAAGCCTTTGCCGGTCGCGAGAGTGCCCTGCGCACGAGCCTGGCGGCTCCGCGGCGCCTGAAAGCGGGCGCGATCCGCCAGCGGGACCTGGCCGTGTTCTTCCGGCAAATGGCCATCTCGGTCAATGCCGGCCTGCCGCTGCGGGACGCGTTGGAGGCCATTACGGAGGACATTGAACACGCCGCTTTCCACCGGGTCCTGCTCCGCGTGGCCGCGCAGTTGCACGAGGGGCGTTCGTTTTCACAGGCCCTGGCAGGTCAGGGGCGGGTCTTCCCGCCCATTTGCGTGGCTTTGATCCGCGCCGCGGAAGAGGCCGGCAGCATGGCGCAGACACTCGACCAGCTGTCTGCCTCCATCGAGAAGAACGTGGCCATGGCCCGGAAGATCCGCAGTATCACGGCTTACCCGATGTTTGTGGCCGGGTTCTTCGTGGTTGTCATCGTGATCATGACATTCTTCATTCTCCCGCAGTTCCAGAAGGTGTTCGGCTCGGACGAAGCGAATTTGCCGCTGCTGACGCGGGTTGTGTTCCGTGCCAACGCGTTCCTGGTGCACCACGCGATTGCCGGGTTGATCGTCTTGGGGGTGTTGATCGCCGGCCTTTTGGCGTGGGGGCGGACTGCCGCGGGACGGATGCAGATTGACCGGTTCAAGTTGCGTCTGCCTTGGTTCGGCTTGAGTCTCAAGAAGCTGGCCATCGCCCGGTTCAGCAAGAATCTGGCAATCATGATCCGGGGCGGCGTGCCGATCTCGACGGCCATCGAGATTACGGCCGCGGTCGCCGGTAACAAGGCCATTGAGTCCGCTATGATCGGCGCGCGCGATCGTATCATGCGCGGTTCGGACATCACGAACGCGTTGGCCGCGGAGGGCCTGTTTCCACGCCTGCTCATCCGCATGGTGGGGGTCGGCGAGGCATCCGGCCGCCTGCCGGAGGTTCTGGACCGGGTGGCTGACAGTTACGAGAGTGACGTCGAGAGCTCGATCATGGTGGTTACCGCGTTGTTTGAGCCAATCATCATCGTGGCCTTCGGTGCCATCGTATTGACGTTCGTTCTGGCAATCTACCTGCCGGTCTTCACCATGGCAGCGCATGCGCAGTAACCCTGGGACCGGCAAGGAAGCCGCCGGAACGGAATGAGGCGTCTATCGGGGCGTGTGCAGCTAGAGGAAGAGGTGCCTTGGCATGAGATTTAGCTTGATCGGACGTTAGGCGTCGCGCATAAATAAGTTGAGCAAGTATTGAGGATCATTTCGAACGAATGGCATAGTTCCAATCGCCATGGAAGTTGTTCTTCTTGATACGGACGGCGGCCAATTCGGCGTCGGTCACCTTGATGCCAGGTTCGT
>CAITUY010000152.1 GCA_903895695.1 uncultured bacterium | reverse complement strand
CGAGTTGCGCCAGAATAAAAGGTTACCGAAGGGCGGGTGAGCTGGGTGATGGTTGCGCCATAATTGGTGTTACCGAAGCTGGCTGAGGATTGCGTGTCGTTTGGCGTCGATGAGGGTACGCAGTTTGTAGGGGTCGAGGTTGAGCATCATCTCGGTCAGATGGGTTAGCTCCGCCTGGTTGAGATGGCCGCAAGTCAGGAGCCTTTGGCACGGAGTGGTGGGGTCGTCGTAGCGTTTGTAGTACCGGGCACCGCGCCTTTCTTTGAAGACCAGCCGTCGGTTGGCGCCGAAGAAGTTGTTCAGCAGGTTAGAGGCTTGGTAGAGCAGGTCGATGTCCTCAATCAATGCTGGGTTTTCGATTCTCTGATAGCCGAGCAACAACCGGACATGAGTCCAGTTTTTCTGTTCGACATGCGGGTTGTCATTCTTCCGGCCGGCGCGGCCCCGCGTCATTTCGACGGGAATGGGGCGGTTGCGGTAATAACTGTGCAGATGATGGTTGATGAACTCACCGCCGTTGTCCGTATGAAAGCCCCGGATCCGAAACGGTAGACGCTGCTCAATGGTGCGCAGCAGTTGGTGAACGCCACCCTCGCCTTTGTTCCAGACAGCCCCGTTCTCGGTCCAACCCGTCAGAACATCCGTAAAGGTAAGGCTCCAGACGAAATTGCCCTCCAGCGATCCGCCACAGTGGGCCACCGTATCCGCCTGGATAAACCCCGGGGTAGTCACATCATCGTGGCGGATTTTGACCGGGATATTACTCTTGAGGTAGTCGCCATGCCGGGTTCCGCAAAGTCCCTTGGACCCGTGCTTTTGGCGCACAACACGCAACAGTCGGTCGAGTGTCCTGGGCTTGACCTTCAGGAGCCTCTCGCGACTGGAGGCTTCCAGATAGCCGTGCCGCTTTTCGTAGTAAGGAAGCCACAGCGTGATCATGCCGATCAGCCGCGCGGAGCATGGCCGATCGGCGGCCAGCCAAATGTCCTCCAGGACTCGGATTTCAGCCGGGCCACATCGGCAGGGTCGCCCCGGCTTCTTTTTGCGGGTCCTGCTGTCCGCGCGCAGCAACCGGATCGCATGCTTGCGATGATGACCGCACACCTCGCAAAACTCGTCCAAAATGCGGCTTTTGCCCCTCCTGCCCGCGTGCCGGTAACGATCCTTGATCCGGGCGAGATACTCCCGCTTCGACTGGCTGACCATAGCTGAATGTTCCCTTTCCTTCGGTAACATCAATTATGGCGCAACCGTCTCTCTCCCTCCCGTCCACCTCCTTCCCTTCGGTAACATCTAATGTGGCGCAACTCGGACGTCTTCGAAGCCCATAAATTCGTGTTGACATGGCTGGCGCTTCCTGTATTATAGCGCCGTTTTACTTGCCATACCTTGTTCCGGTGTGTCCCAACCAATCTCATCCCTTTTAATGTGATTCCATCTTATCCTGCGTGATCTTCGGATGGGACGTAGGGCCCGCCGCGCAGGGGTTGCCTTCATCCGTGTGTTTTGGGTTTCATGGTAAGGATCGCTATAACAGGCGGCATTGCCTGCGGGAAGAGCCTGGTGGCGTCGTACGTGGCCGAACTGGGGATTCCGGTGTGCGAGGCCGATACGCTGGCACACGCGGTCCTGGCGCCGGGCGAGGCTGTCTATCAGGCTGTGGTGGAGCGGTTCGGCAGAGAGATCGTGGGACCGGGTGGCGCGATTGACCGCGTCCGGCTCGGCAACGTGGTGTTCGGTGATGAGCGACGGCTGGCCGACCTGAATGCCCTGACGCATCCCGAGATTCTGCGTCGATTACGCGCCTGGCTGGCGGCCCGGGGCGCGGCGGTGCCGGTGGCCGCAGCCGTTATCCCGCTGTTGTACGAGATCGGCGATGAGACGAACTGGGATCGGGTTGTCTGCGTGGCCGCGCCTGAGGCGGACCAGCGCCGGCGACTCGCGGAACGCGGGCTGTCGGATGAAGAGGCGCGCCGGCGTATGGCGAGCCAGTGGCCCCAAATCCGCAAGACGGAACGGGCCGACTTTGTGATTTTCAACGGTGGATCGCGCGAACTGCTCCGGCAGCAGACGGACGATGTGATGAGGACAATTCGGGGAGCATGACCATGGACGAACGCAACGACAATCAGAATCGACCGGAACATCGTGGGCGCCGGGGCCGCCCGCCGCGAGGCGGTCGCGATCGCGGCGGCCGTCCCCACCCCCAGTCTTCGAACCAGCCGCCTGTGATCCTGCCCCAGGCCGGTGGCCTCATGAGTAACGGTGACAACGCGTGGACGCCGGCCCCCCGGCCCGACATTCCCGCGCCGGATCCGGCTGCCCCGCAGCAACCCCCGGTCTCAGCCGCCACGCCGCCACCGCAGATGTCACCCAACGGCGCTCTTCCGCCCCTGCCGCAGGCGCCCCAGCGGCCCCAGGGCAAGCCCCAGGCGCTCAACCTGTTCGAGCTTCAGAAGCAGACGGTGATCGACCTGAACACGATGGCCGAGACCTATGGCCTCGTCGAACTCGGCGCCTTGCGCAAGCACGAGTTGATCTTCGAGATCATGCGGGCCAACGCGCGTGTCAACGGCTCATTGCACGGCCGGGGCGTGCTGGAGATCCTGCCCGACGGGTTTGGTTTCCTGCGCTCGCCGTACTACAACTACCTCCCCTGTCCCGAGGACATCTATGTGTCGCCGTCGCAGATCCGCCGGTTCGCCCTGCGGACCGGTGACCTGGTTGAGGGCGAGATCCGGTCCCCCAAGGACAAGGAACGCTTTTTTGCGCTGCTCAAGGTCGACCGGGTCAATGGCGACGATCCAGACAAGTCCAAGTCCAAAATCCCGTTCGAGAATCTGACACCCCTGTTCCCCGACCGGCGATTCCTGCTGGAACGCGAGCAGGAAGAGATCTCGATGCGTGTCATGGACCTGTTCACGCCTATCGGCATGGGGCAACGCGGCCTGATCGTGGCCCCGCCGCGCACGGGCAAGACCGTGTTGCTTCAGAAGATCGCCAACAGTGTTTCGGCCAACCATCCCGGCGCCCATCTCATCGTGCTGCTCATCGACGAGCGGCCCGAGGAAGTGACGGACATGGAACGGAATACCAAGGCGCAGGTGTTGAGCTCGACCTTCGACGAGCCGCCCGAGCGGCACGTTCAGGTCGCTGAAATGGTCATCGAGATGGCCAAGCGCATGGTGGAATGCGGTCGCGACGTGGTGATCCTGCTCGATAGTATCACCCGTCTGGCGCGCGCCTATAACACGCTGCAGCCGCATAGCGGCAAGATTCTCTCCGGCGGCGTGGACGCCAACGCGCTGCACAAGCCCAAGCGGTTCTTCGGTGCGGCCCGCAACATCGAGCACGGCGGCAGCCTGACGATCGTTGCCACGGCCCTCGTGGATACAGGCAGCCGCATGGATGAAGTGATTTTCGAGGAATTCAAGGGCACGGGCAACATGGAACTGTGCCTCGACCGCACCCTGGTCGACAAGCGCGTCTTCCCGTCCATCAACATCGAGAAATCCGGCACCCGCAAGGAAGAGCTATTGCTCCATCCCGACGAGCTGAGTAAGATTTGGATTTTGCGCCGCGCCATCAACGGCGTGCCTCCGGTCGAGGCAATGGAACTCATCGTCGGCCGTCTGAAGAAGACGCGCAGCAACGCCGAGTTCCTGATGGCGATGAAGGAGTGAAGTCGGGAGTCTGAATTCTGACTCCTGAATTCTGTCGACCTGAGTTGTCATAATGAAAATGAGCGGAAACTGAAGGAGATGCATGAAGGTCACGGTTGAACAGGTCAATCCCTGCCGGAAGGTTCTCACGATCGAGGTACCGGCCGACGGGGTGGCGACGGAGTATCGCAAGGTGGTCAACGAATTCGCGAAGCATGCGCGCATCCAGGGGTTTCGGCCCGGCAAGGCGCCCGCCGCGATCGCCGAGCGCAACTTCGCCAAGGAGATTCTTAACGAGACGCGCGAGCGGCTCGTGCCGGTGGCCTATCGCGAGGCGATTGGCGAACAGAAGCTCAAGCCCGTAGCCGTCATCGATGTCACCGACGTCCAGGTGGCGAAGGGTATGCCGCTGACCTTCCGCGTCACCGTCGACGTCGAACCTGACTTCGCGCTGCCGGCATACCGGGGGATCGCGGTCAAGGCCAACAAGGTCGAGGTGAAGCCCGAGGATATCGAGCAGGTTCTCGGCAACCTTCGTGACCGGCAGGGCAAGTTCGATGACAATCCCGCGCGCGTGGCCGCCAAGGGCGACATTGTCGTCATCGACTATGCCGGCACATGCGACGGCAAGCCGGTGGCTGAATTTGCGCCGGAGCGTGCTGAGCTCGGGCAAGGCAAGGACTTCTGGGTGCTTCTGCTGGAAGGCCATGAATTTTTACCGGGCATCGTCAAGGCCCTCGAGGGCGCCACCGTGGGCCAGACCCGCGAACTGAAGGTTGTCTGGCCTGCGGATTTCGCGGTCACCACGCTGGCCGGCCATGAGGCCATCTACGCTCTGACCGTGACCATGGTCCGCGAGCGCAAACTGCCCGAGATGGATGACGATTTCGCCAAAGCTGCCGGCGCCACGTCGATGGACGCTTTGCGCGACATGGTTCGCCAGAACCTGCAGGCCTCCGCCGAGGCTGCCGAGATCGGCCGCCAGAAGGACGAAATCCTGAAGTGGCTGCTCGAGCAGACGCCGCTGCCTGACCTCCCGCAATCGGTGGTCGAGGAACAGGCCCGCCACATCATCCGCGACGTGGTCGCCGAGAACGTCCGTCGCGGCGTAACCAAGGACCAGATCGAAGCCCATCGTGACGATATTTTCAACCGTGCCGCCCAGTCGTCCACCGATCGCGTGCGTATGGACTACGTCCTGTCGCGCGTGGCGGAGGCCGAGACCGTGACCGTGACCGATGCCGAGGTCGACAAGCGAATCGTCGAGATGGCTGAGCGTCACGGCATGCCCCAGCAGCGCCTGCGCGCGGATCTCGAAAAGCGTGACGGGCTGGAAGCCCTTAAGCGAAGTCTGCGGTTGGACAAGACACTTGACCTGCTGCACGGCGCGGCGGCGATCGAACCGGCCTAAACGGAAAGGATACAACCATGATCTCCAGCAACCAGATGCTCGTTCCCATGGTCGTCGAACAGACCGGGCGTGGCGAACGGGCATATGACATCTATTCGCGTCTGCTCAAGGACCGCATCATTTTCATCGGGACTGGGATTGACGACGAATTCGCCAACCTGATCATTGCGCAAATGCTCTTCCTGCAGAGTGAGGATGCCGAAAAGGACATCAGCCTCTACATCAATTCACCGGGCGGATCGGTGACAGCGGGGATGGCCATCTACGATACGATCCAGTTTCTCAAGTGCGACGTGGCCACGTATTGCGTCGGCCAGGCGGCCAGCATGGGCGCTGTCCTGATGGCGGCTGGCGCCAAGGGGAAACGCTTTGCCCTGCCCAACGCACGCATCATGATCCATCAGCCTTGGGGCGGCGTGCAGGGCCAGGCCGCGGATATCAGCATCCAGGCCAAGGAAATCCTCCGGCTGCGCGACCGGCTCAATGCCATCCTGGCTTTCCACACCGGCCGGCCGCTCGATACGATCACCCGGGATTCGGATCGCGATTTCTTCATGTCGGCCGATGAGGCGCGTGAGTACGGGCTGATAGATGCCGTCCTGGCCAGCCGCAAGGTTCCTGTCAAGACCGCCTAGGAGCCAACCATGGCGAAGACTAAACAACGCGAGCCTGCTTGTTCGTTTTGCGGACGCCCCTCCCAGGAAGCCGGCCGACTGCTGGCCGGACCCGGTGGCGTCTTCATTTGCGCCGACTGCATCGGCGTCTGCAACGGGGTTTTGCAGAAAGAGGGCCGCCCGCCCGTGGCGGGTCCCGCGAAACCGGTGGCGACGCCGGCGAAACCCGTGCCGAAACCGCACGAGATATTCGCTTTTCTCAATCAGTATGTGGTGGGCCAGGAACACGCCAAGAAGGTGCTCGCGGTGGCCGTCCACAACCACTACAAGCGGCTCCAGCAGGGCGCGCACGTGGAAGCGCAGCGGGAGTTTCACGATGTCGAGATCGAGAAAAGCAATATTCTCCTGATCGGCCCCACGGGAACCGGGAAGACGCTGTTGGCGCGCACGCTGGCCCGTTGTCTCGACGTACCGTTCAGCATCTCGGACGCCACGACTTTGACCGAGGCCGGTTATGTCGGCGAGGATGTCGAGAACGTCCTGTTGCGTCTTATCCAGGCCGCCGACTACGACATTGCCCGGGCCGAACGGGGCATCATTTATATCGACGAGATCGACAAGATCGCCCGCAAGACGGAAAACGTCTCGATCACGCGCGACGTCTCCGGTGAAGGCGTGCAGCAGGCCCTGCTTAAGATTCTGGAAGGCACAACGGCCAATGTCCCGCCCCAAGGCGGCCGCAAGCATCCCCAGCAGGAATACCTGAAGATCAACACGCAGCACATCCTCTTCGTATGCGGCGGGGCCTTCGTCGGGCTGGACGATATCCTCAAGCGGCGCATCGGCCGCCGGGCGTTGGGATTCGGCACCAGCCAGGATGCCTCGGCCGGCGACAAGGTTGAATTGCGGGTCGAGCCCGAGGACCTGATGCGATACGGCATGATCCCCGAATTCACGGGGCGCCTGCCGGTCGTGACGTCGCTCGAGCCCCTGACCGAAGACGATCTGGTCCGCGTCCTGGTCGAACCGAAAAACGCCATGATCCGGCAGTATCAGAAGTTGCTCGCCATGGAGAGCGTGAAGCTGTCGTTCGCCGAGAACGCGCTGCGCGAGTTGGCTCGCATCGCCATGAAGAAGGGGACCGGCGCGCGCGGTCTGAGGGCCATCCTCGAGAGCCTCATGCTCGAAATCATGTTTGAGGTCCCCCGGCGTAGCGACGTTCGCGAATTCCACGTGACCAAGCCCATGGTCACGGCTCGGACCGTTACGCTGGCCAAGGCGGCCGACGCGGCCTAGGCGGGACGCGTCTCGCGCTACACGGGCTTCAGTCCGCCCTCGGGCTTGTTGTCCGCGCCGACACGGAGCACGCGCGGCCGGTGCTGGGCCGCCTCCTCCGTCGGGATCAGGCCGAACGTGAAGATCGTAAGCCGGTCCCCGATCTTGCCCAGGTGCGCGGTGGCGCCGTTGAGGCAGATATCCCCCGAGCCGGGTTTACCCACGATCGCGTATGTCTCAAAGCGATTGCCGTTTTCAAGGTTCGCGACGAGAATCTTCTCGTAGGGGAGGATGCGGACATAATCCATCAGATCCTGGTCGATGGTCAGGCTTCCCTCGTAATCCAGATCGGAACGGGTGACGCGTGCACCGTGCAATTTCGCTTTCAGCATCGTCGACAACATGGTGATCAGTCCTTGGAACGGTTCCGTTTCTATGACCGCGTGCCCCGTGGCAGGGGGCCGCTACGGCTCCCCAATCCGTCGAATCGGGCGCGCCGGTGATGCGGTCGGTCCGGCAGAAACAGAAACATCATAGTTGCCCGCCCCGTAAATCTCAAGCACGACAGCATCCCCGAGCACAAGTCCCTGGGCCGATGAGTCGGGGCGGATCGTGGCCAGGGCAGTCACGTCCACGCCATTGCGGTCGCGTTTTTCCGCCGTTCCTATGGCGCCACGGATGCGTTCGAACCGTACGCGATTGGCGGCCGTGATCGGCAGGCCTAGGCGGGTTCCGTCCTTTAGCGTGAGCACGAATTCGTTCAGTCCCTGGAGGGTCCCTGTGACTTCACCCGTGAACAGCAGCTCGCGGCCGATGTGCGCGCGGCGCGATTCGACGGCCTGCAGGTCGCGGAGGATCTCGCCGGCCGAGTGCGGGTCAGCCGTCCAGGTAGCCTTGGGATCGGCGTCGTCGACCAGGACAATTGCGCTGTTGTCGTTGTCGATCGTGTAGCCGAGGCCCGCCCCCGCGCAGAAGGCCTGGAGCACCGTGCGCAACGACACGCTGTCGAACGTGTAGGTCTTACTCCGTCCCTTCGACCTGGCCGGGCCGGTACGCGGGCCCAGGACGAACTTCGGCACTCCATTCTCGGCCTGGGCGGACTTCACATTGAGGCGGGCCGCCGCCACGCGCAGGCGCACGCCGTGGCTCTGGCAACGCTGCGCGAGCCGTGTCAGGAGTTCGGCTGGCGCGTCCAGTTCGGCATCCGTGAACCGGAACGAGACGATCGACTCCTCCAGCAGTCGGGCGAGGCTGCCGGCCGACTCGACGGCGGCGGGCGGCGCCGAGGTGGTCGCTGACGCGCCTTCGGGCGTCTCGGGGTTCGTGTAGCGGGCGAGCGTGGCGGCCTGCACGCGCGGGTCCTGGCCGACCGTGGCCGCCTCGTCCTGGACCAGCAGTGCCTCGCGTGTTTTCCCGGCGCGCGTCAGTTGCACTTTCAGGAGCACGAGTTGGTTCGTGTAGGCTTGGGCGGCGGCGCCAATCGCCTGGTCGCGCTGCTCGGCGAAACGGGTCAGTCGGCTCAGGTACTGCTGTTTGAGGTTACGAACATCCCGGTGCTCGGCACGGGCGTCACCGAGATCGACGTTCGTGGTCGCCAAAAAATGCGCGCGTTCCTGGCGCAGGGCCACGACCGCATCCAGGTCGCCGGCCTGCCGTCGTTTGGCCTCCAGCGTTTCGATCGATTCGACATAGTGTCCCGTCCTGTCGGCCGTGCGTTGGGCATACGTGTTCCCTGCATCGCTGATGGCCTGTTCGAACTGCTGCCGCAACGCGGGCAGTGAGTTGGTCGGCGCCAAGCCGGCGGCGATCGCAAGCCCAGGCAGGCTGAAAGCAAGGAGGGTCAGATGCCGCCAAGGGGTTTTCATGTCAGCCCGCATCCAGCTTGATGACGCCGCGCTGCCGTTTCACGGTGATGATCCGTTGTTTGAGGGCTTCAAAGACAGGCCTCGGGTTGGGGAGAGCCTGCAGGAGCAACCGGGGTGTGGTCTCGTCGTGGGACAGGACAGTGATCGTGCCCGTGCGCAGGACGCGGTCCAGCAGTGACTGATGGAATGTCAGATCCTCCACATGCCACAGTTCCAGCGTGTCGATGTCCTTGGACAACACGCCCCGCTCATAGTCGATGCGGAAGCTGGTAATGCGGTAGCGCACGCTGCGGATCAAGACTATAGGTATGGCGATCGTGGCGACGGCGAGCACGACGCCGACCGCTGGCACCCACCAACCTTCTGAACGCAGCATCGCGCCGCCTACGGTGAATCCCGCGCCCAGGATGCCGCATGCCAGGAGACGGCCCAGGGAGCCGCGCAGGGCGGGGCTGCCTTCAAAGTAAACGACTTCATTGGTGTCCGCCGGGTTTTCGGCGGTTCCAGCAGACGCATCAGTGGCGATCAGGTCCGGTTTCTCAGTGGCCATGGGGCAACTCCCTTCTACCCAGTCATCGGACCGGCAATATCCCGCAGTGGACAATGCACAGGCCCATGGGCCGCACTATACTGCCGGACGCCGAGGGAGTCCAACCGGTTTCCCGCCACGATGGAGCGACGGCAAGATGAACCGATCCACCTGGCCGGATTATCCCCTGACGGGCGCATTTGACACCGGCCCCGGTTGGGCCTATGGTGGCCCATATGCTCCCGCAGTGGTTAATCGAGAAGAAGCGCGACGGACTTGCGTTGACGGCTGACGAGATCCGGTGGTTTGTCGACGGGTTCGCCGCTGGCAGTATCCCCGATTACCAGATGGCGGCGTTCGCCATGGCCGTGTATTTCCGCGGCATGACCGGGGAGGAGACGGCTGCGTTGACCCGGGCCATGCTGGAGTCCGGCGACCGGCTGGATACGTCGTCGATCCCCAGGCCCAAGGTGGACAAGCATTCCACGGGTGGGATCGGCGACAAGATCTCGCTGCCACTGGCCCCCATGGTTGCCGCCTGCGGCGTGGCCGTTCCCATGATTTCCGGCCGCGGGCTCGGTATCACCGGCGGCACGCTCGATAAACTGGAGTCGATTCCCGGCTACCGAACAAACTTATCAACAGCCGAGTTCCTGGGCGTCGTGCGCGATTGCGGCTGTTCGATCATCGGTCAGACCGACCGCCTGGCCCCGGCGGACCGCAAACTCTATGCCTTGCGTGATGTCACCGGCACGGTCCCCTCCATTCCCCTGATCACCGCCAGCATCATGAGCAAGAAACTGGCCGAGGGTCTGGATGGGCTCGTGCTGGACGTGAAGTGCGGGCGCGGCGCCTTTATGCAGACCCGCGAGCAGGCCCGAGCCCTCGCAGAGTCACTCGTGCGGACCGGGACAGCCATGGGCATCCGCGTAACGGCCTTGCTGACGGCCATGGATGACCCGCTGGGTCGCACCGCGGGCAACGCCTTGGAGATAGGCGAGACGATTGATGTGCTGCGCGGGGGCGGTCCGGCGGATGTCGTCGAACTGACGGTCAGCCTCGGCGCGGAGATGCTGGCTCTGGCCGGTCTGGCGCGCGATGCCGCCTCTGCCCGGCATCGTTGTCAGGAGGCGCTGGCGTCCGGCCGCGCGCTGGACGTGTTCCGCGATATGGTTCGCCGACACGGCGGAGACGTGCAGGCTGTCGACAAGCCGGAGCGCCTGCCCGTGAGCGCCTGCCGGCACGAGTTGCGGGCCCCGGCGGCCGGCGTCGTCGTGGGCGTCGATGCCGGTTGCGTGGGGCGGGCCTGCCTTGTATTGGGTGCGGGCCGCACCAAGACAACGGATGCCGTGGACCCCGGCGCGGGGGTGAGCGGCCTCGTTCAGCGGGGCGAGCGGGTGGAGGCAGGGCAGCCGTTGTGTGTGCTACACGCGGCCCGCGAATCCCAACTGGACGAGGCCCAGGCCTTGCTGCAAGATGCGTTCGCTATCGGTGCATCTGCCGAGGCTGTGCCGTCGGTCCTGGAGCGGCTTGGGGAGAGTGATCAGTAAACAGTAAACAGTGAACAGTGAACAGTGAAAAGTGAACTGTGAAGAGTGAACAGAACTCGATAGACCGTTGCCTCGAGACCGTGCGTGCGGCCATGCCGGGGCTGCGCGCGCCGGTCGTGATTGTGCTCGGGTCCGGCTGGCGCGACGTGACGCAGGGGTTCGGTACCCTCGCCACGCTTCCGTATGCCGACCTGCCGGGCCTCGGTGCGACCCAGGTGGCCGGGCACGCCGGTCAATTGGTCCGGGCTGAGTGCGGGGGGGGCGAGGTGCTCATTTTCGTCGGCCGGCGCCATTGGTACGAGGGCGTGGGCTGGGGCCCCGTCGCCTTGCCCGTGGCACTCGCGTGCGGCTTGGGCGCGAAGGCGATCGTGCTGACCAACAGCGCGGGCGGCGTCCGCGAGGGGCTGCTTCCCGGGAGCCTGATGGTGATCGACGACCACATAAACGCCATGGGCGTGAATCCACTGGTCGGGTCGCATGATCCGGCGTGGGGTCCCCGCTTCCCCGACATGAGTTGTGTCTACGACTCCGACCTGCGGAGCCGGTTGGACGCGGCGGCCCGCCGCGCCGCCGTTCCCGTGACGCACGGTGTCTATCTGGCGGTCAGCGGGCCCTCATATGAAACGCCGGCCGAGATTCGCGCCTTCCGCAAACTGGGCGCCGATGCGGTCGGCATGTCCACGGTTCCCGAAGCCATCCTGGCCCACGCGGCCGGCCTGCGCGTGGCAGGGCTCTCGTGCATCACCAATGCGGCGGCGGGCCTGACGGAATCGCTGTCGCATCGCGAAGTGCTGGAGCGGGCCGCGGCGGCCCTCCCGGCCATGACCGCCGTCCTGCGGGAATTTGTGGCGTTGACGGTGAAGGAGGGGACGCCGTGAAAGTCGGGATTGAACCGGTTCGGGAACCAACAGGTAGGGCGAGGGCGTCCTCGCCCCGCCGACGCAGAGGCGCGGCAGGGATGCCGCTAGGGGCCGTACTCCGTCTCGCCGCCTGGGAACGCGCGCTAGTGCGCCGGGCGGCGCGGGCCTCGGCGGCAAGCTATTCCCCCTATTCTCGTTTTCCGGTTGGCGCGGCGGTCCTGACCGACGGCGGGCGCACCTTCGCGGGCGCCAATGTTGAGAACGCGTCGTACGGTTTGACCGTCTGCGCGGAGCGGGCCGCCGTCTTTGCCGCCATTGCCGCCGGGGAACGCCGGCTGCGCGCCGTGGCCGTGACGGCCGGCCGGGGCCGGGCCGCGCCGCCCTGCGGCGCCTGCCTTCAGGTACTGGCCGAATTCGCCGGTCCCGAACTGATCGTCCTGCTCGCGCCGCTGGACGCGCCGCACCGCATTCAGCGTCTCACCCTCGCTGACTGCCTGCCCCGCACGTTCGCCCTTGTGAAGAGGTCGCGTCATTCGTGAGTACCGGCCCCGTCATCACACCCCTGGCCGTGCCGGCCGGGACGCCGTTGCAGGCCGGCGCCGCTGAGGTCGCCCGCCGGCTCCGGACCGCGGGCTACACCGCCTACTGGGCCGGCGGGTGCGTGCGCGACCTGATCCTGGGACGGACACCCAAGGATTACGACATTGCCACGGATGCGGTCCCGGACCGCGTTCAGGCCCTGTTCGGGGGTTCGGTGGCCGTTGGAAAATCGTTTGGCGTGGTGCGCGTGCCGGTGCATGGGGCCTGGTACGAAGTGGCCACGTTTCGCCGCGATCACGATTACGTCGACGGCCGCCACCCGACGACAGTCTCGTTTTCCGATCCCGCGACCGACGCCTCCCGCCGGGACTTTACGATCAACGCCTTGTTCCTCGATCCGGTGCAGGGCATTGTGATCGACCACGTGGATGGTCGGGCCGATCTCGACCGCCGCGTGGTGCGGACTGTCGGTCAGCCAGTTGACCGGTTTCGTGAGGACCACTTGAGGATGCTGCGGGCCGTGCGATTTGCCGCCACCCTCGACTTCCAGCTCGACGACGCTACGGCGGTGGCCATCCGCGCCACGGCGGCGGCCATCGCCGGCGTAAGCGCCGAACGCGTCCGTGACGAACTCAGCCGCCTGTGGATCGAGGCCGTCCACGCCGGCGAAGCCCTGGAGCTTTTGGACGACATGGGACTGCTCGCGGTCGTGTTACCCGAGGTCGCCGCCATGAAAGGCGTCGAACAACCGCCGGAGTTTCATCCGGAAGGGGATGTCTTCCGGCATACCGTCATCATGCTGAACTCCATGCACACGGACGACGTCCGGCTCGCTTGGTCCGTACTGCTGCATGACGTCGGCAAGCCGCCGACGGCGAAGCTGATCGACGGACGCTTCCGTTTTGAACGGCACGCGAACGTGGGGGCCGACATGGCGCGCGTGATCCTGGCGCGCCTGCGGTTCTCGAACGATGATACGGACGCCATCGCCTTCATGGTGGGCAACCACATGCGGTTCGTAAACACGCATGAGATGCGCCGGGCCACACTGCGTCGGCTCGTGGGGGCCCCGACCTTTCCGGCCGAACTTGAACTGCACCGATTGGACTGCCAGGCCAGTCACGGGGGCTTGGAAAACTACGAGTACTTGATGGCTTTCAGGGAGCAGATGCGCACGGAACCCGTCTTGCCGGCGCCGTGGGTGAGCGGTCATGATGTGATGAGTCTCGGGGTGAAAGAGGGGCCGCAGGTGGGGGTTTGGTGCAAGCGGGCGTACGAGGCGCAGCTTGAGGGCAGCGTGGCGGATCGCGCGGCGTTGCTGGAGTGGCTGCGAGGTGAGATGCAGAAGGAAGGGGACACAGGATGAGCATGACGCTGGTGGTGCTGGCGGCCGGAATCGGCAGCCGGTACGGGGGACTGAAGCAAATCGAAGCCGTGGGGCCAAGCGGCGAGATCGTGATCGAGTATTCGGTTTTCGATGCGTTGCGGGCCGGGTTCGATCGCGTCGTCTGCGTCATCCGGCGCGACATCGAGGCCGACTTTCGCTCGCTCGTTGCCGCGCGTTTCGAGCGGCACGTGCCGGTGGACTATGTATTCCAGGACCTAGCCGATGTGCCCGCGGGCCATACGGTGCCGGCCGAACGCCGTAAGCCGTGGGGCACGGCGCACGCCGTGCTCGTCTGCCGCGAGGCGGTTCGCGAACCGTTCGCCGTGATCAACGCCGACGACTTCTACGGACGCCTGTCCTTCGAGGCCCTTGGGTCGTTTCTTTGTGACGTCGGGGTACGGGAGACGCGCTATGGCATGGTAGGTTTCACGCTCCGCAATACGCTTTCGGAGCACGGCCACGTGGCCCGCGGCGTGTGCGAAGTCGATGCCGCACGGTTCTTAAGGCGTGTGGTCGAGCGCACCCGGATCGAGCGGGCGGACGGGCACATCGTCCATGTCGAGGCCGACGGCATGCGGCAACGCCTGACGGGCGACGAGCGCGTATCGATGAACATGTGGGGGTTGACGCCCGCGCTATTCCCGGCGCTCGAGCGCGAGTTCAAGGCCTTCATGACACGTTCCGCCAACGATCCCAAGGCCGAGTGCTACCTGCCGGCCGTGATCGACACGCTCATAGGCGAGCACACGGCCACGGTGCGCGTCCTGGATACGCCCGAATCGTGGTTTGGCGTCACTTACCCGCAGGACAAGCCCGTGGTCGTGCAAGGCATCCGCCACCTCGTGGAAGCCGGCGTGTACCCGGCGAAGCTATGGGGGTGAGACGGAATAGGGAATGGTGGAGGGTGGATGGTAGAAGGTGGAACGGCACCCTCCTCACTCCGGAAACTGAGCGACTTCCACGGCGATCAGGCAGACATCGTCGTCGAATCCGTGGTCACCCCCGAAGCCCTCTGCGTCCCGCAGTACGCGTTCCAGCAGAGGTCCTGTCTCGAGATCGAGATGCCGCAGGATGCAGGCGCACATGCGATCCTCGCCGAATTCTTCCCGGCCCGGGCCTTCGATCTCCAGTATGCCGTCCGTGTACATCAGGACAACATCGCCGGCGCCGATATCTGTGTCTCGGGCGGTATAGGTGGTGTTCTCGACGATGCCGAGGGCTGGTCCGCAGCTTTCCCCTGCGGCGCGGAGGGGCATGGCCTGGCGGTGGGCGCGGCGGATGAGGTACGGGGAGGGATGGCCGGCTTCGGCTATGGACAAGCGTCGCCCGCGCAAGTCGATCACGGCGTAAGCAGCGGAGACGAACATGAACTCCTCGGGATCGCGGAGGATGGTCATGAACTCCCGGTTCAACCGGGTCATGAAGGCCCCCGCGTCGCGCGCGAGGGGCCTGAGTTCCTCGATCAACCCGCGCACGATGGCCGTCACCAGGGCGGCCCGCATGCCGTGTCCCATGACGTCGCAGAGGAAGACACCGGCGCAATCGTCGGCGATGGGCAACACGTGGAAGAAATCCCCGCCCAGGATGGCGCTCGGACGGTACACGTGGGTAAAACGGAGTTGGCTTTGCGGGGCGGCGACGCCGGCCGGGAAACTGGGGTAGCCGCGGGGCAGCAGGGCCTGCTGGATTTCGCGCGCCATGTGGAGGTCGGCTTCCATCTCCGCGTTGCGCTGGCGCAGTTGCTCGGCATATTGCTCGCGCTGGGCTTCGGCGCGTCTTCGTTCGGTGACATCCGTGAACGAAAGCACAATGCCGGCAAGTTGATCATCCGCGTCGAGGTTGGCAGTGGCGGCGGCCTGCACGAAAAATCGGCTGCCGTCCAACCGCCGGGCCTCGGTCTCCCCCGACCAGACGCGACCGGAGGCCACGGCTTCGACGATGGCATTGCCGATCGCATCGTCACTGAACAGGTCGTGAAGCGTGAGCTTCTGCAGATCCCCCTCGGTCCCGGCGCCCCACATCCGGGCGATGGCGGGGTTGACGTAGGTGAGCCTGGCCTCGACGTCGGCGATGGCGATTCCGCTGCCGGCCGTCTGGATGGCTGTGTGCTCGGTCCGGAGCTGCTCCTCGGCGGACTTGCGCAGGGTGATGTCGCGGACGAAGAAGCAGAGGTAGTCCTGGCCCGAGAGGTAGAGGCGGTTGATGGCGGTCTCGGCCGGGAACACGCTGCGGTCCTTGCGCACGAAGTACGCCTGCAGCAGAATGAACCGCGTGTTCGCGAGGTTCTCCCGGATCATCGGGATGATCGTCTCATCGGACCCGTAGAGCAGGTCGAAGATGCTCATGCGGGCGAGCGCGTCGTGTTCGTAACCGAGGAACTGGCAGAGGCGGACGTTGGTCTCGATGATGAGGCCGGAGAGATCGGTGATGACGGCGCCGTCGTAGACGTTCTGCAGAAGCTGCTGGAAATCCGAATCGCCGACCTGGCCCAGGGCCGTCTTGGGCTTGGTGATGCGGATAACGGGGCGCTTCGGCGGGGCACGCACCTGGACGGTCTGGCTCGCCGTCTGGACATCCGCGAGCGCGTCGGCCGTGAGGTCGATGCGCATGGTGCGCGACAGCTCGCCTGTCGGCTTCGCCTCGGGCTTGCCTTGGTCAGTCATCGTGGATTCCCCGTGTTACGCGCACAGAGTAACACCGGCAGGCACGAGGGGCAAGAGGAGGGAGGGGGGCGCTACACATAAATCATCTTTCGCGTCATGCCGCCGTCAATGATGACGTTGGCGCCGGTCATGAAGCCGCTCTCGCCGAACGCGAGGAACTCGACCATGGCGGCGATGTCGTCGGCCCGGCCGACGCGACCGACCGGGTGCTGGGCGTGGTCGGCCGGCGTCAGCGTTGGGGTCCGCCGGGTGGCCGTCTTGCGCCACGATTCCGTTTCGATCCATCCGGGACTGATACAGTTCACGCGGATGTCCGGCCCGAGGCTGGCCGCTAGCGCGTGCGTCAGGGCCGCGATGCCGCCCTTGGAGGCCGCATAGGCCTCGGTGTTCGGTTCCGACATGAAGGCGCGCGTTGAGGCGATATTGACGATGGCGCCCTTGCGGGCGCGCAGCAACGGGGCCAGATGCTTGACGCACAGGAACGGGCCGGTCAAGTTGACGCCGATGACGCGATTCCAGTCGGCCAACGCCAGGTCGGTTACCGGCCCGCCGCGGCCGATGGCGGCGTTGTTGACGAGCAGGTCCAGTCCGCCGGTCGTTTCGCGGACAACGGTCGCGAGCCGCTGCACCTGCGTCTCGTCGGCGACGTCCGTCTCGACGAAGCGGAGCGAACCGAGTGCGGCGTATTCGAGCGCTGTTTCCTCGCCGGCTTCGCGATCGACGTCGGCGATGAAGACGTAAATGCCTTTGCCCAGGAGCCGCCGGACCACGGCCTTGCCGATGCCCTGAGCGCCTCCAGTAATGACGGCCGTACGCGGTTCCATGACTGCCTCCTCTCGATGGCGCACCAGCATAGCGGCAGGTCGCTGATGTGCCCACCGGAATGTGACCCTCGAATGCCCCATCTGCGGTTGGCCCGGCCCAGCAGGCCGGGCGAAAGCCGGTTGACGCCGTCGCCTCGCGCCCTTAGGCTCCCGCAGCAGGAGACCCGATGCAACTGAACCGCATCCCTCACGTGGCGATCATTGGCTCCGACTACACCGCGTCCAAGCGGTTCTACACGGAGATCTTGGGACTGCGCGTAGTAGCCGAGGACTACCGCGCGGACCGTGATTCGCACAAGCTCGACCTGGCGCTGCCCGATGGCTCGCAACTTGAGCTTTTTTCGTTCCGGAACCCGCCGAAGCGGCTCTCGTATCCGGAAGCTTGCGGTCTGCGCCACGTCGCCTTCGAGGTGGAGGACGTTGCGGCCTGGAAGGCCAGCCTGGAGGCCGCGGGGGTGGCGGTTGAGGCCGTCCGGCTTGACGAACACACGCGGCGGCGGTTCGTCTTCTTTGCCGATCCCGACGGGCTGCCCCTCGAATTGTACGAGTCACGGAGCCGGGATGGCGGTTGAACCGTATTGTGTGGCAGGGCTGGGCGGCGGGCGAGTAAGAGCCTATTCGAAAACCTATCTGCCGCTTGTTGGAGCGGCGCGGCTTCCCGCGCCGGCCGGAGCCGGAAGCGGCTCCGCTCCGTGTGGCAAACAGGTTTTCGGACGGGCTCTAAGGGTCAGCGATCCCGCCAGCATGCCGCAGGCGGCGTGAATGTCCCGGCCGCCGCTGTACCGGCGCGTCACCGGCGCCTTGAGATGGACGCGCAGCGCATCGCGGAAGGCGTCCAACTCGGCCGGTGAGGGTGGCTGGAAACGCCCGGTCGGGTCGTTGACGTCGATAAGATCGAGTTTGACCGGGAGTCCCTGCACGAGTTCAGCCAGTTGCCGGGCATCCTTCTCGCGCACGTTCACCCCCGCGATCATGATCCACGCGAGCGTGACCCGTTCGTGGCTGGCCGCGTGATAGGCGCGTAGCGCCGCGATCAGGTCCGGGGTGGGATGAGCGGATTCGACGGGCATAAGGTCGCGTCGTAGCGCGGGATCCGCCGAGGTGAGCGAGACGACCAACCGATAAGGCTGGTGTTCGGCGGTGAAGCGGCGAATGCCCGGGATCACGCCTGCCGTGGAGAACGTGATGGCCTTGGCCGAGATCGCCAGGCCGCATGGCTCGGACATGATCGCCGCGGCCTCGATCGCAGCGTCGTAATTCAGCATGGGGTCACCCATGCCCATAAACACGACGCCGCGGACCGGATGGGCAGAATCGGCCTGGATGCGGATGACCTGGTCCACCATTTCCCACGGGGCGAGATTGCGTTGAAAGCCCAGGCGGCCGGTGGCGCAGAAGGCGCAGCCCAGCGGGCAACCCACTTGGGAACTCACGCACACGATGTACTTCGGGTCGTCGGCCCGGTGCAGCAGCGGGATGCGTACCGCTTCGAACGGATCGGGACCGTCGCCCAAGAAGACGTACTTGGCGAACCCGTCCTGCGGCGAGATTGATCTTTCGACGTCGCGCAGGTGCGGGATCGTTGTCAGGTTCCGTACTTCGGCCAGCAGTCCCGGCGACACGCCGTGCAGGCGGTCGGGCAGTGCCCCGCGCCGCAAGACTGCGGCTTGAACCCGGCGGGCCAGCCGGGCCGTAACCCCTGCATGGGCCAAGGCATCGTGAATTCCAGCGGACGTCAGGTTCTTGAGCGGGAGTGGCATCGACGCCAAGCCCTACCGCTGGTAGATCGGCAACTGGCGGTAGGAGACGCTGAGGGCGAGCACGGCCATGCTGGTGCTGTAGCATGGGCCTGCCGTGGGTTCCTGATCGCGCATGGCTATCCAAGAACCATCCTCGCGCTGGAGCTTGAGGACCGTGCCGTAGAACAGAGGCGCGAAGGTTTCCCACTCCTCGCCGCCGAACTGGAACATGGCTTGCCCGACGTAGTAGAACGTATAGAAGACGAACCGTTCGTTCCACTTATCCTTGAATTCTTTCGCAACGTACTGGGCCGCCTTGGTCGCAACGGCGTCGCGGTGCCGGCCGCCGAGTTCCAGACACAGCAACCCCACGCCGCTCATGGCCAGGCTGGGGCCGCCGTTGGGCTGGTAAGAGAACCCGCCATCCTTGTTCGAGCAACGCATGATGAACTTCATGGCGTCGTCGATGGCCTCGCGCGGCACGGGGGCCCCGTTGTTGCGTGCCGAACGCAGGGCCATCAATGCCCACCCGGAGTGCGACAAGTCGCTGTCGCTGCTGTGGGGCTCGTAACGCCAGCCGCCCATTTGGGCTTCGGGTTTGTTGACGCGCTGGGCGTCAAGGGTGATCTTGAGCGCCTTGGCCAGCACCGCATCGATCCTCTTTTGGCGTTCCGGATCCACCATGCCGGATACCTCGGAAAGCATCAGGGTCGAGATGTTGTGGCTATACATCTGGCCGCCGCCATAGCCCATCAGCGATCCTTCTGCGTTTTGCGAATTGAGGATGAAATCGATCCCGCGGTCGATAACGCTGCCGTAGGGCGGGAGGGACGGCGTGTACCCGCGCGCCAAGAACGCCATGACCGAGAGCGAGGCGACGGCCGTATTGTCGTGCATGTCGCCGGGCCATGACCCGTTGGGCAACTGCGCCTTGGCGAGGTAGGCCAGTGCCCGGTCGTTGGCCGCGTCGAACGCCTTCTGGAACTTGGCGTCCTCATCCGAGGCCGCATCGGCCCGGGCAAGGACCGGCGCCGTCACCAGGGCCAGGGCAAGGAGCAATGGAGAGACGTGGAACGCCCAACGCCCAACGTCCAACGTCCAACGCCCAATGACCAATGACCAATGACCAATGATCATTTTCACTCCCGTCCTCCCTGCTTCGAAACTTCCTGGAAGTAGCGTTTGATCAACGGCCGGTACTCCTCAGGCCCGTCGGTCTGCGCGGCCTGCATGACGTCGTCGCGAAGGTCCCCGGGCAGGCGCAGCCAGTCGCGCAGGCGGAGCCCGAACCGCTGCAGGAGCGAGGCCCGTTCGTCGGCGATGGGTTCGAGCGGGTTGATGCCGCTGCCGCCGGTCTGGCTCATCCGTGGGCCGGACGGACTGGGGTTGCCGCCCAGGGCGCGAGCCTGTTGCTGGGCCTTGCCGGCCGCCTGAGTGAGGGCATCGGCCGCCTGAATGGCGGGCATGGCGTCCTGCGATTGCGCTGCCTCGTGCAGATCGTCGAGGGCCTCCGGGAACACCATTTGGCCCGGCTGGGCTGCGGCACCCGCCGTCGCGGTCTCGGCCTGATGGAGGGACTGGGCCGCCTGACCCAACTGCTGCGCCGATTGTCCCTGGGCTTGGGCGGCCTGACGTGCCGCCGCCTCGGACTTGGAGGGCGCGGCAGCAGCCTGTTTCATGTCGGTCGTCGCCTCGGCGGTCGCGCTTTGCGCACGCCGCGTCTGCTCTGCCGCCTGACCCAGCGAGGCGGAGGAGGGGCCGGGCAGCGGCACGTCGGCAGTCTGTTCGCGCAGCCGTTGCACATCGCCGTCCAGCGCGGCCACTCGCGACGCCAGGAAGTCCTGTTGGCTTGTCAGCGCCTCAATCGGACGTCCGGACGCGAGGGCCGAGAGTTCGCTCGCCAGGCGTGATTGATCGGCGGCTAGTTCGGTCGCCTGTTCGGCCATGCCGGCGACTTGCCCGGGCGTGGCGTCGGATGACGGCGTCGGCGTCGGCTGGTTGTTCAGGCGCGTCGCGGCGTCGCGCAGTTGCCCGGAGAGCTGACCCAGTTCCTGGCCAGCGGCCCGGGCAGCCTGGGCGGCTTGCGGCAGATTGCCTTCGGTTAGCGCATCCCGTGCTTTGTCGGCCCGGTCGGAGGCCGCGTCGGCTGGGGCCTTCTCTTCCGGCAGGGCGGCGGCGACAGCCTTGGCCAAGGTGTCGGCGTGGGCGGCGAGGCGACCTTGTTCGGTTTCCAGGAACGCCATCTGTTCGTGACGAAGGGCCTCGACAGTCTGGGCACGTTGGGCCACCAGCCCTTCCGTGGCGGCGCGCACCTGGCCCTGTTCGTGGGCCAGTTGTTCGACCCGTTCGGCATCCTGCTTCGCCGCGGCCAGCCGGGCATCGCCACGGGCGGCGTTCGCCGCCTGGGCGGCTTCGCCCGCGGCATCGAGCGCCGCTTGGGCATCCTGGTCGGCCCTGATGCGAGCCGCTTCGGCTTGCTGCTCCGTGCCGGCTGCCTGCGCCTGTTGGGCTTGCTGTCCTGCTTCCTGGGAGGCGCGTTGGGCCGCGTTTGCGGCAGTACGGGCCTCGGCCGCTGCCTGGCGGGCGGCATTGGTCAGTTTTTCGGACTGCCGGGCCTCCGCAAGTTTCGTCACGGCTTCCGGTTTTCCCTTGGCTTGATCGGCTTCACGCTGGTCCTGGGCCGCATTCTGGGCGGTTTGTTCGGCGGCCGCTTGGGCGGCCTGGGCCGCGTGTTCGGCCCGCTCCGCGGCGCCATGGGCCTGATCGGCCGACTGGCGGGCCTCCAAGGCTTCGGCCTGTTTGGCATCGGCAGGCGTGGGCACCGCCGCGGCGGCCGGGGTTTGGGACGGCGGTTGGGGCTGGCCCGGTTCGCGAGCGGCTTCGATGGCCTGATGCGCAAGCTGGGTGGCCTGACGCGCGGCGGCTTTGGCTTCGGCGGCGGCCTCCTCGGCTTTGCCCATTTCGTCCTGTGCCGCCTTGGGCGACTTCTCCTTGGCCGTCGCTTGGGCGTCGTCCTGCGCGGCGTGGGCGGCTTTCTCCGCCGTGTCAGCGGCCTGGTGGGCTTCTGTCGCGGCGTTGGCGGCCAGCTTGGCCTGGTCCTCAGCCTGTTTGGCGCGAGCGTTGGCGGCCTGCTGTTCCTCCGGTTTCGCCTGATGTGGAAGCAGGGCGTCTCGGCGGGTCTGCTCCGAGCGATTCTGAGCCCGATCGGCTGCTTCGTGGGCGACCTGGGCCGCCTCCTCCGCCTGCCGGGCCTCGCCCTCGGCTTCCTTGGCGGCTTCGATCGCGCGTTTCTGCGGGACGCCGGCCTCCGCGTTCTTGAGGACCGCCTCCTCGGCAAAGGCCTGCGCGTTATCGGCGGCGTGTTCGGCCCGCTGGGCCGCGTCCTCGGCGCGGACGCGGGCCTTTTCGGCTTCCGCCGCATTGGGGGCCTTTGCGGCCTGCGCGGCCGCCTCCTGGGCTTGCTGGGCCGCCTCGCGCGTCTGGTCTACCGACTGTTTCGCGGCTTGGTCCCAGTCGGCGGCTTCCTTGGCATTCTTCCGTGCAGCCTCGGCGGCTTCTTTCAGATCGGCTTGCGCCGGCCTGTCTTCCTTGGCCGTTGGGTGCTGTTCGAGTTTCGCGGCGTCTGCGGCCCGGGCGGCGGCCTGGGCCGCGGCCTGATCGGCCTGACGCGCCGACTGCTTGGCTTCATCGAGCGCCTCGCGGGCGTGCTGGGCGGCCTGGGCGGCGGCCACCTTGGGCGCCTCCTCGGGTTGTACGCCCCCGGGCGGCGGCACGTCCTGCCGCAGGGCCGCGGCCGTTTGCTGGAGGGCCTGCTCGGCGGCTGTCTGGTCGGTTCGGGCCTCCGGCAGGGCATCGGCCCTGATTGCTTCCGCGGCTTTGGCCATACGTTCGGCTTCGGGCGCCGTCTTGGGATTGGTCCGGGCCGTCTCGGCCAGTTTGTCCTGGCGGTCCGCCAGGCCGGCCAGCGTCTTGTCGATCGACTGCAGAGCGGTCATCTGCTGCTTCACGGCCTCCGCGAGGTTGGACTGGCTGACACCCAGCGCCGTCGCCTCGAGCGCGGCCTCGCCGGCGGTTTCATTACGCCACTCGGCGAAGGCATTCGTGGCCTGCGGCATTTCGCGCGCCAGTTTGGCGAGGTTGTCGCCCATGCGTTTCTCGGCGGCCTTCCATTCGTCCGGCGTAGGCAATTCCGACGCCGTGTTGGTCAGGGCGGCCGGAGGAACCTTGTCCATGGCCGTCCGGTCCCGGGCGAGATCGGTCTGGCGGGTGGCCATGCGGTCGAGTTCGACGGCCTGCTTGAGCGCGTCGGCGAGGGGGTCCAGCGTCTTGATCATCTGCTCCACGTTGGCCTCGGCCGTTTCAGCCTGCTTGGTGGTGTCAGCGGCCAGTTGGTTCCGTTCGGCCGGCGTGTCCGCGAGTTTGACCTGGCCGGCGAGGTTTTCGGCCCGGCCAATCTGTTCGTCGGCAACGGTTTCTGCGCGTTCGGCCATCTTCGGGAAATAACCGCTGCGTAATTGTTCGCCGGCATCGCGGAGGTTCGCCTGGGCGTTGCCGAGTCGTTCCTGGATGCGGTCCAGCGTCTTCACTGTTTCGGACGGCAAGGGCGCCGGCTTGGCCAGTGCGACAGAGACCGATTTTTCCGCGTCGACGGCCGACTTGAGCATGTCGCGCGTCTGTTCAAGTCCCAGTTTGAGCGCCTTTCGTTGCGAATCGAGCGATTGCTCGATCCAGGACGATGCCTGGGCATCGAGCAGGATCGTGTAAACAGAACTGGTGCCGGATTGAGGCCCGTTCATCGGGCCGGGCAGTCCGTCGCGGGCCAGGAAGGAGAACCGGACCTGGTGCGCCGCGGAGAAATCACGGTCGCTGAGGTCGAGCACGGTGCGGTCGCGGACCAGGCGGACGGGGGCATTGGTCACCGGCAGCGGGAGAGGGCGGTCGGGTAGGTCCCTGCCGTCGACACTCAGTCGCAAGTTCACCTCGCGCAGGCCGATATCGTCCTCGGCGACGTAGACGACGGGCAGGAGTTCGTCGTGGTTCAGGCGCAATTCGGACTGAGCCAGTTCGGGCGCGCGGACGACGGGCGGCCGGTCGGCAATTGCCTGGATCGTCCGCTCGAAGGGCGCGTTGGTGAGCCCGATCGAATCCACCAGGCGGATCGTCCAGATGCCGGCGAGTCGCGGGGGCATGGTGAGACGGAAGTCATAGAATGTCGTTTCGCCTTCCTTCCGCAGCACGCCCGGGATGGGCGGCGGCGCGCCGGAAGCCATGATCGTCAGCAAGGCGGCCACGCACGGCTTGTTTGCCTGGGCGGAGAGGGTCACTTCGGTGCCCACCAACGCCCGGACGGCGCCGAGGGCGTCCTTGTCGTCGACGTCCGTCAGGCCCGCGTACGGCGGGAAACGGTAGTGCACGCGCACGCGTTGCAGCGTGGGCGGCACGGCGACATCCGCGCGGTAGAAGCGAGTTAGCGCATCACCGGCGTGGATTCGGTACCGGAAGCTGCACGCAACCGTCGGGATCGTGTAGGCGAAGAGGGAGCAGGCGGCGTTGGTGGTCGGAATGGCCACCATGTCCGTTACTTCTTCGCCTCCGTTCGGCGCCGTACGCAGAAGAAAAGCCTGGCGTATGGCCCGGTTGCTGGTGGTCACGCTTACGGTGAAGCGGCTGCCTTGCGCCACGTAGACGTCGCCGGGCGTCACGGCCAGCTCTGTGGCGTAGATGTTGGGCAGGTTGAGGAATGGCGCGGCCGCGCGGGCGAACAGGAAGCGCGTCTGCATTGGTCTCAAGGCGAAAAGCCCGCCCAGGATGCCGGCCCCGACCAGCGCGCCGGCCACGAACGGCACCGCCGCCCGGAACGAGATCTCGCGGCGTGGCTGGACGCCGCCGGCATCGAGGATGGCTTCCTCGGTCAGGGCGGCGATGAGCACGTCGGAGCCGCGCAAGGCCGGAAGGTCGCGACTGGCCAGGAGTTCGACGGCCGAACTGATGCGTTCCTGCAATTCGGGGTGATGGGCCTCGATGAGCCGCGCGGCACCGGCGAGGGTGAAGGAGCGCGCCAGGGGGCGAATGATGAACCAGACGGCTGTGGTTCCGGAAGCCGAGTAGGCCGCCACCGTCAGCAGCCAGCGCGGCCAGACGGCGAACAGCGTGACCCCTGCGTCGATTAGCATCACCAGCAGGAACGAGGCCGCCGTGACGGCGGCCGTGGCGCACGCGCCGCGAAGCACGATCAGGCCGCGGGCCCGGCGGATAAAGGCGCGCAAGGCGCGAAGGATGGGCGCGGGAAGAGCGGCGGACGATCCATTAGGCAGCGGGGCGGTCATGGCAGTCTCTCCTTCTTGCGCAGGATCCACTCGGTCGTCACCACGGCCACGAGCAGGAGGAAGAACACCCAGGAATCCCAGAGTTCGATCTGACGGCGCTCGCGCTGCGTCACCACGGACGGGCCGAGCGATGCCACGGCGCGCTCCAGTTCGGGCGGGTCCATTGCACGACCGCCGGTGAGTCCGGCAAGGCGGGTCAACAGACCGCGGTCGGCCGACAACTCGACGCGTTCGGCGAGGATTTCGGGCGTGACCGCAAATTCCGTGGAGCGCGGCGTGTCGGCGTCGGGCAGGCCGGGTACCTCGTGGACATCCAGTTCGACGCGGTATCGGCCCTCCGGGAACGTGCCGAGCGAAGCGGCGTAGAGGCCGGCCGAATCCACCTGGTAGGGCAGGGCGCGGTGCAGGACTCTGCGGTCGCCCGCCCAGACGGTGACCGAGACGGGCGCCTGACGGATAGGGGCGAAGTCGGCCGACATCAGGCGCGCCCGGACGTTTACGGGCGTTTCGACCGCGTAGCGCGGCCGGTCGGTGCCGATGCGGGCGAACAGGGTGCCGGCGGCCAGGCGGTCGGCCGTGGCCCAACGCATAACCTGGCCCCAGAAACGGTGGTGGAATTGGTCGCCCCGCCGGTACCGCAGCCGCCACATGTTGTCCGTGGACAGGAACAGCACGTTGCCCAGGGCGACGTGCTGGACGACCACGAGCGCATTTTCACGCTCGAATTCACGCCGCCGGCTAAGCGTTTCTTCATCCGGGACCGCCTCGGCGCGCCCCAGATGGAGGAACTCGGGCGGGTCGGCGGGCAGCGCATAGGCCAGCACGGTCGCGCCTTCCTTCGTGGCGCGCAGGCTGTGGCGCCAGCGGAGCGACGGGATGCCGTCCCACGCGGCCGCGTTGCGGGCGGCATCGTCGACGAGCCGCAGCAGGATGTGATCGCGGCCCTCCGCCGTGGGTGCGATCCGGAATTGTTCCTCGGGCGCCGTGAGCACGGGGCGGTCCGAGGGCAGGCACTGCACGGGCAGCACGTCGGCCAGGGGCGTTCCCATGTAGGCGTGCGGCATGTGGAGCGAACCGGCGATGACGACCAGGGAGCCGCCACGCTCCGTCACGAAGGCCCGCAGCATCCGCATGGCCGGCAGGCCGAGTTCCTCGGGAGCCACGTCGCCGAGCACGATGACATCGAACTTCATCCACTCGGCCTGGCTGGCGGGCAGGGCCGTGGCATCGGCCTCATCGGTGCCATTGGTGACCGAAGCGGCCCGCTCGGGCGGTGCCGGCATGTCGGCGATGCGGTCCGGGTGGAACATCACGTACTGCAAGCGCACGCTCGAATCACGGCCTGCGAACAGGTTCTTGAAGTACCGAAACTCCCAGCGCGGACGCCCCTCGATCAGCAGCACACGCGTGGGATCGGCGCCGACGCTGACCGGGAGGGTGACCTCGTTGTTGTTGGTGAGGACCTCGGACGGCAGGGCGGGAATGACCACGCGGTACTGGTGCAGGCCGTTGGTGCGGGGCGTGTCGGCCAGTTGCACGCGGCGCCGAAAGGCGTCGCCGGCGGCCAGTACGGTGTTCGTCGCTACAAGCCGGTCGCCGTCGAACAGTTGGACCCGTACGTTCGTTCCGGCAAGTCCGTCGAGCTTGAGGTCGATGTCGACGACGACCCGGTCGTTTGTGCTGACGGCCTCTGGCGCGTTGGCGGCGGCAATGGCGGCGTCGGTCGGGGGCTGGCGCGCGCCGCCGAACACAACGGGGTATACGGGTATTCGCTCCAGGCCAAGCGCACGGGCCACCGGTTCGATGGGCGCCGGCGCATTGTGGCGGCCATCCGAGAGCAGCAGCACGCCGGCTGTCTGCTCGGGCGGAAGATCGGCCATGATCTTGTCGAGCGCGCCGGCCAGGTCGGTGCGCAGTGCCGGGGCGTCCGGCGAGGCTGCGGCGTTCGTCGGTGCCTGGTTTTCGACGAACGTGGCCACGCGCGTTTCGACCGGCGTGGCGCCCAGCACGTAGAGGCGCACTCCATACTCGGCGTCGAGGCGTTCGATGAGGCTGGGCTTGGCCGGCATGGCGCCCGACGTCGCCGGGTGGCGGGTTAGCAGCGTGCGGGCCAGGGCGACGCGCGGCACGGCGACGGCACGGTCGATGGCCGCGCGATCCGCCGCGGGCAGTGACCGGTAGGCGGATTCGTCGAGCCTGTCGGCCAGGGGGTCTGTTTTCTGGGCGATCTCGCCGAGTAGGGCACCGGTCCGACGCACGGCAGTGAGCAGCGTGTCGGCAAGTTCGGCGGACTTGGCATCGCCTTTTTCGAGGTCAGTCGCGGTGCCGATGGCTGTCTGGAGCGGCGCGGTCACCTCGGTCGCCAGGCGGGTGGAGAGTTCGGTGATCGACGTCCGCAGTCCCGGGTCGCCGTGTAACGTGGCAAAGGACGCCGCCTGGAAGAAGGCGTTGCTTTCGGCGGCGGCAGCCCGGTGCGCCGTGACCAGCGCGCCGCGGATGACGGTCGCGCGTTTCCGGCCCTGGGCGACGCGCGCGGCGGGCTCGACGTCGGCCATGGACGCCAGGAGATCGGCGCGGCTCACGAGTTGGTCCTGGAGCGCGCGCAGCCGGGCAGCGGCGGCTTCGAATCGGCAGGTCCGCAGCGCCGCAGGCACGCCGAGCGCTTCGGCGAGGCGGAGCTTTTCGGAAGGCCCCATACCCGTGTCGGCGACGTGCATGGACGCGGTGTCATCGAGCACGATGGCGACCTGACGCTGCACGCGGCGCGAGGTTTCGACGACGAGGACGGGCTGGCACAACATCGCAATCAGGCCCAGGAGCAGGGCGACGCGCAGTAACGAGAGCGAGATGGCCGCCGGCCGGGCGAGCGTCTGCCGCTCCAGGTGGTAGAGCGCCACGAGCGATTCCACCAGCACGGCGCCGCCGCTCAGCAGCGCCCACAAGGGCCAAGGTGTCGCGAATGTCACGACCTGGCCCGCTGTGGCGGCCGCGACGACCAGCGTGGCGGCTCCCAACAGGCAGCGGCCGGCGAATGCCGGAATCTGCCAGCGCGATGCCAAGGGGCGGCTGAGGAGATGCGACCACACCCAAAGCAGGGCGAGCAGCACCGCTGCCACGGCGAGCGCGGGGCCGGGCAGCGCCGCGGGCAGGAGCGTCTGGGTTGGGAAGGTCGGGTCCATGGTCGATCAGGCAGTAGGTTGAGAGGCTGTAGGCTGTAGGGGACGGACGGTTCGGCAGTGGTACGTTTCTTTTGTCACGGTTTGCCTCCCGGCGCTTCCACCAGGGTTTGCATGCGTTCGCGCAGGGCATCCACGCTCTGGGCGGGTGTCTTGAGGGTGATGGCCTCGGTGCCGTGGAAACGGCGTTTGACGGCGATCCAGCGGGTCAGCGCGGTCTCGGCGAGCAGCGTGAGGATGGCGCAGAGCGCCAGTACGCGCCAGAGTTCCTGGCCCGGCACATCACCCGCGAACGCGGTCAACAGTTCCTCGCGCGTGCCGGCCACGAAACTGTCCACATGGGTGCGCACGGTGGCCAGATCGGCGTCGGACAGAGCGGTGATTGTGCTTTCCTCGGGTTGGCGGACGACCGTGAAGGCAAGTTGGGTGACCGGGTTGGTGCCGCCCGCCAGGGGCTGGGCCAGCGGGGCCGGCAGGGCGATCCGGTAGAGGCCGGGCTCGCGCGTTTCGTTGAAACGCAGCACGGAGCGCGGCTCGGCGGCGGTCAGGGTCGCGGTTCGTTCGGCGCCCGAAGGCAGCCGCACGGAGATCGCCGAAGCGGCGGCCTCGCGATCGAAACCCGCGGGCACCGTGAGCTCAAGCGCGTATTCGGTACCCGGCTTGATGTTGGCGTTCGCGTTGAGCGGCGTGGCCAGGTAGTAGACGAGTTCGTGCACGAGCGGCACGAACGAGGCGAGCGAGGGCAGGTTGCTGTCGCGCCGATCCAGGGCCAGGGCCGTGAGCAGGACGTAGCCCTGGCCGAACTGGCGTTCCACAAGAAGCGGATCGCCCTGGTCCAGGCGGGCGCCCACACGGACATCCGGGTCCCGGCCGTCGACCACGAGCTTCCAGTAGGACGAGACCAGGCCCTGGGCCACATCCGACTGGCGCGGCTCGGCCACCAGGCGCAGGGCCGGGTGTGTGAACGAACGGGGCTCGACATGGATGGGCTCGGGTGGGGTAACGCGCGCCTGGAGCAGGGCCGGCACAAGGCGTTCGCCGGCCGAGGATTGCCATGCGTTATAGAATTCGGGCTCGGACCGCTGGCCGGGCGCAATGAGCAGTCCTCCGCCCTTTTTCACAAAAGCCGTCAGCCGGTCGGTGGCTGCGGCCGGCAGCCGCGCCACGTTGGCCAGGATGACGACGCGGAAGGCGCTCAGGGCCGCCAGGTCCGGCAGGTCCGCGGCGTTCGTCACCGCGGCATCGACCAGGAAACTCATCGGTTCGTCGGGCGTCCCGTCCCGGCGGGCATCGGCCGCCGCGGGTGTCAGGGCCAGACGGAGGAAGCCCGAGGCGCGCTGCAGGGCCCGTTCGCCCGGAGCCCCGTCGACGATGAGGACGGGCAAGCGATTCAGCACGTCGACGACCTGCTCCAGGGAGTTATCCTCGCGCAGGTCATCCTCCGCCTCGACGACGGCTTTGAGCAAGTGCCGGCCGGGTTGGGCGAACGTGTGCGTGAAATGGAGGATTTCGGTGACGTTCGGGAGCAGTTCCTTGACGAAGGGTTGGCGTTCGACGAGCGTGTCGTCGGCGAACAGCGACACGGCGGCGGGTTGGGCGGGGGCCGTTCCCGAGTTGAGCACCTGGACGTCGATGGCGACGGGGCGGTCGGTGCCGATCACCTGACGCGAAAGGGACAGGCCCACGACGGCGGCATTTCGGAAGGTGGCGGGCGCGGACAGGCGGCGGACGATCACCTTGGGGGGCACGGCGAAACGACGAAAGCTGTCCGCCACGAAGCGCCAGCGCACGTCGCTCTGCAGGTCCCAGCCGGCGTTCTGGCCGTCGGTGAAGAGGATGATGGTCTTGGCCGGATTAGCGCCATCGGCAAGGGCGAGGCCGGCGGCATTGAGGGCCTCGAGCACGGCCAGGGTGCCCCCGAGCGGATGACAGTCCGGCCCCTGCAGCACGCGGCGCAATTCGCGGCGATCCGACGTGGGTTTGCGGACCAGCGCATGCGGCACGGGTCCGGCGAGGATCACGGAGAAGGCATCGCCCGGCCGGCAGGCATCCAGCACGGCGCGCGCCTCGGTGACGGCTCGGTTGAAGTTCGTCGTGCCATCGACCATGACGTTCATTGACATGGAAGCGTCGAGCACGATGGCGACATCCTTGCCGCCGTGGCCTCCCGCCCACCACCGGCCCTGGCGCCACCGTTCGAACGCGGCCACGCCCAGCCCGACGATCGCGAGGATGGCGACGGCTCGCAGCAGGCGGCGGCGCAGGAAGGTCTGGTTCCAGAGCGCGGCGGCCAGCCCGACGCCGACGGCGGCGGCGAGAAAGGCGGGCAGGACGAGCACCCACGGTACGGAGGAACGGGATGGCAGGAACGGCCGCGCCATGGCCAGGGCCAGGCAGGCGAGCGTGAGGCAGCGCAGCACCAGAAGCACGAGTTCCTCGAGCAGGATGCGGCGCCGCCGGTAGGTCAGCGAGGCGAGCAGGAACTGCATGGCGGCCCAATCGATCACCCGCGGCTTGCTGCGGTTGAGGAGGTGGATGAGAATCGGAATGGCCAGCGCCAGCAACCCGAACAGCATGATCCAGTTGAGAAAGGTCATGGGCGGCCTATTTGGTCGTGCTGTGGCGGTGGGCGAGATAGCCGGCCAGGGCCATGTCGAATTCCTGGCGCGTGGAGAAGGGCACGTAGTCGATCTTCATTTCCCCGCAGCCTTTCTCGAGGGTCGCGAGGTGGCGGCGCACTTCGTCGAGATAGGCGGCGCGCAGCGCGCGCGGGTCGAGTTCGAGGTGGCGTTCGCGCGCTTCCAAGTCCTTGAACTGGCTCCAGCGGTCGAAGGGGAAGGAGAGTTCCTCCTCGGCCATGACGTGCATCACGATGACCTCGTGTTTCCGGTAACGGAAATGGTGCAGGGCGTTGAGCAGCCGGTCCGGATCGTCAAACAGGTCGGAAATGATCACGATCAGCCCGCGCCGGTGCACGCGGTCCGCGGCATCGTGGAAGATCGGCGCGAGCGCGGTCTCACCGCCCGGTTCGGTGGCGTCGAGTTCATCGAGCAGCACGCGCAGGTGCGTGGGGCGGCTGCGCGAAGGGAGGTAACGGCGCACCTGGGTGTCGAACGTCACGAGGCCCACGGCATCCTGCTGGCCGATCAGCAGGTGGGTGAGCGAGGCGGCGAGATACTGGGCATACTCGAACTTGCTCAGGGGGCGGCCGTTATGCGGCGCGGCCAGTTCGCCGCGATAGGCCATGGAACCCGAGGCATCGAGCAGGATCGTAGCGCGAAGATTGGTCTCCTCGATATACTGCTTGATGTAGTAGCGATCGGAGCGGCCGTACACGCGCCAGTCGAGGTCGTGGATGTCGTCGCCGGGCGAGTATTCGCGGTGTTCGGCGAATTCGGCGGAGAAGCCGCGGTAGGGGCTGCGATGACGCCCGGAGATGAAGCCCTCGACGAGGCCCCGCGCGACGAGTTCGAGCCGGTGGATCCGCGACAAGGCCGCTGGATCGAGCAGGCGCAGGCCGGGCGGGGCGGACCGGGAGGCGGGCGTCTGGGCGAAGGCGGTCATGGTCGGGCTTGGGTCAGGACTGGCCGGCGGCGGGGTGGATTTCGTCCAGCAGGCGGGTCACGATCTGGTCGGTCGTGATGCCGGCGGCTTCGGCGTTGAACGTGGGCACGATGCGGTGACGCATGACCGGCACGGCCGCCTCGCGCACGTCTTCGGTCGTGGCGTGATAGCGTCCGTGCAGGATGGCGCGGGCCTTGGCCGCCAGCATCAGATAAATGCTGGCGCGCGGGCCGGCGCCCCATTGCACGAGTTCGCGGACGAAGGCCGGCGCCTCGGACTGGCCGGGGCGCGTGGCACGGGCCAGGTCGCGGGCATACTGGAAGACGTGGTCGGCGGCCGGCACGCGGCGCACGATGCGTTGCAGGTTCAGAATGTCGGCACCGGTGAGCACGGCATCGAGCTTGGCCTCGTACGTCCCGCTCACCTGCTTCATGATGAGGATTTCCTCATCGGCCGAGGGGTAGTCGACCTTGATCATGAACATGAAGCGGTCGAGTTGGGCCTCGGGCAGCGGATAGGTGCCCTCCTGTTCGATGGGATTCTGCGTGGCCAGGACGAAGAACGGGTCGGGCAGGGGATAGTCTTTTTCGCCCACGGTGATGATGCGCTCCTGCATGGCTTCCAGCAGTGAGGCTTGGGTCTTGGGCGGCGTGCGGTTGATCTCGTCGGCCAGCAGCATGTTGGCGAAGACCGGCCCGTGGACGAAACGGAACACGCGCTTGTCGGTGGTGCGGTCCTCTTCCAGCACGTCCGTGCCGGTGATGTCCGAGGGCATCAGGTCGGGCGTGAACTGGACGCGCTTGAAAGTGAGGTGCATGACGCGGGAGAGCGTGCTCACCAGCAGGGTCTTTGCCAGGCCGGGCACGCCGACGAGCAGGGCATGGCCGCGGCAGAAGATGGCGATCAGGACCTGTTCAATCACCTTGTCCTGGCCCACCACCGCCTGGCCGATCTGGTCGGTCATCTTCTTGTAGGCGGCGTTGAGCGTCTTGACGGTTTCGATATCCCCCTGTTCGGGGTTGGCGGCGGGGTTTCTTTTTTCGGCGGTATCCGTCATGGCCACTCCTCCATGGTTGAGTCCCGGCCGCCCGGTGTGGGCGCCAAGGACGGAAAGAGCGGCAGCAGGGATCGTGCCATGCGGGTCGGAGGGGAGGGTTTCAGGTTCTTGGTTCTTGGTTCTTGGTTCGGATTTCGGGGCCTACGTGGGTTGCGGAACGTGGTCCGCCTATGAACGGGTCGTTTTTGCGCTTTCTGGGGGGTGGGCTCTGTCCCGAATGCGCCTGACACGGGGCAGTGTGGGCTCGTGGGTGTATTCTGGCGTATGCGGGCCGATGGCCCGATTCCGGCATTGCGTCGGCGGGTCGGGGCGGGGTAAGAATACGCCAACCCGCGCGGAGGGCGGGGGGGGGAGGCCACGAATGAAGCGTTTCTTTCGCACCAAATCACGCGATCACATGCTGGCCGATCTGAACGGCGGGGAGCATCAGATGCATCGGGCCTTGGATGCCTGGCACCTGACATTGCTGGGAATAGGCGCCGTAATCGGGGCTGGTATCTTCGTGCTGACCGGTCACGCCGCGGCCAGTTGCGCGGGGCCGGCGATTTCGCTCTCCTTCGTGCTGTCCGGCGTGGCCTGTGCGTTTGCCGGCCTCTGTTACGCCGAGTTCGCCTCGATGATGCCGGCGGCCGGCAGCGCCTACACGTATGCTTATGCCACGCTGGGCGAGCTGTTCGCCTGGATCATCGGCTGGGACTTGATCCTGGAGTATTTGTTCGGCGCCTCGGCCGTGGCCGTGGGGTGGTCGGGTTACGTCGTCAGTTTCCTGCGTGACTTCGGATTGGCGCTGCCCGCTTCCCTGGCGGCCGCACCGTTCGCCTATGACCCGGGCGTCGGCCTGCACCTGACCGGCGCGATCGTTAATTTCCCCGCGATATTCATCGTGGCGCTAATGACGGCGTTGCTGGTGGTCGGCATCCGGGCGTCGGCCAACGTGAACAACGTTATCGTGATCGTCAAGGTCGCCGTCATCCTGCTGTTCATCGGCTTTGGTGCGCGGTTCATCCACCGGGCGAACTGGACGCCGTTCATCCCGGCCAATACCGGCGAATTCGGGGTGTTCGGCTGGACCGGCATCCTGCGCGGCTCGGCGGTCGTGTTCTTCGCCTACATCGGGTTTGACGCGGTCTCCACCGCCGCGCAGGAGGCCCGCAATCCGCAGCGCGACATGCCGATCGGTATCCTGGCATCGCTGGCGGTCTGCGCGGTGCTCTACGTGGCCGTCTCGCTGGTCCTCACCGGGATCGTCAGCTACACGGCGTTGTCGGTGCCGGACCCGATCGCCGTGGGGATCAATGCGGCGGGCGAGTCGTTGCGCTGGCTCAGGCCCGTGGTCAAGGCCGGGGCGATCGCCGGGCTGAGCTCGGTGATCATGGTGCTGCTCATGGGCCAGCCGCGGATCTTTTACTCGATGTCAAAGGACGGTCTGTTGCCGCCGCGGTTTTGCGCCGTGCATCCCCGTTTCAAGACCCCCTACGTGACGACGCTGGTCACAGGGTGCGTGGCCATGGTCATCGCCGGCTTGTTCCCGATCGGGGTCCTTGGTGAACTGGTGTCCATCGGGGCGTTGCTGGCGTTTGCCATGGTGTGCGCGGGCGTGCTGGTGCTGCGCAAGACGCGGCCCGAGTATCCACGACCGTTCCGGACGCCGTGGGTCCCGGTGGTGCCGATCCTGGGCATCGTTTTGTGTGGGGTCCAGATGGCGGCCCTGCCGCGGGATACGTGGGTCCGGCTGCTGGTATGGATGGCCATCGGCCTGGTCATTTATGGTACCTACGGGCACCGGCATAGCCGGCTGCACGGGAAGACAGTGAACAGTGAACGGTAAACAGTGACGCGACAGTCGCGGCGCGGCGGGGATGCCGTCGCCCTGTCTGTAGCACTGTTCACTGTTCACTTGTGACTCGAGCGTCACGAAAGGAAGAGAGATGGCTAACACGTCGGTGGAGACGATTGAAGGGCAACTGGTTCGGGAGATTGCGACCATCTTGTGCAAGACGGACGCCGATGTGAAGCCGGATGTTTCGTTGCCCGAACTCGGTCTCGATTCGATGGGATTTGTTGAATTGCTGGTGTTCGTGGAGAAGACGTTCAACCTGCGCTTGATCGAGTCCGGGCTCACTCGCGAAGATTTCGAGACCATCCGCGCCCTGGCCGGCCGTATCAGCAAGGGCGCCGGTTCATGAATGTGTCCGTGCCGTACTCGGCCTCCAAGCGGTACCTGAGCGGCATGGACTGGACGATCGGCGCGCTCGATCATATGAGCCGGCGGGCCACGGGCGGCAGCAACTCCTCCCAGATTGTCCTGGACTTGGGCGGGGCGTTCGACGTCGACCGCTTTCGTACCGCCATGCAGGACTTCTCGCGCCTGTTCCCCCTCTTGTCCGGTTGGACGGCGCGGGATTGGAACCTGGCGCCCTACTGGGCCACGCCACGGCGCGTCGCCGAATCGGTGGGTGTTGAGGTTGAGGAACTCGAGCCGACGGCCGTTCATGCGGCTCTCGAACGCAGCGTGAACACCCTGTTCCGCAGCCGCCGCGAGCACCTTGTGTTCCGCGTGCTTCGCGTGACGGACGGCTCGACGCGCGTGGCGATGCATTTCGACCACCGTCTGTTCGATGCGCAGGGCGCCGAGGGTTTTCTGCAATTGTTCCAACGGTGGCAGAGCGGCGAGGACTGCGGTGCGCGGTTGCGGCGCATCGAGACGACCGAGCCGGCCCAGCTCAGCGACTGGATGCACAAATTCGATGCAGGCCGGCAGGTGGTGCGGTTGGTTCGCGGCTTCAAGGGGGTCCGGCCCGCGACGCTGCCGCGTCCCGAACCGCTGCGCGGGCGGCGCTTCCGGTTCGAAGTCGTCAGTTTCGACGAGCGCGAGGCCGAAGCCATCACGGGCCGAGCCTACCGTGAAGCTGGCTTCCTGATGTTCATGCCCTATGCGCTGGCCTCGGTGGTGCAGGTGCTGCACGGCGCCTTTCAGGCGCGGAAGGCCGCCGGAACGGACTATGTGCTGTCGGTCTCCATCGACCTGCGCAGCCCGGATACGGCCGCCGGCAAACTGTTCTTCAACCACGTTTCGTTTCTCATCTTCCGTATCCCCGTTGGCATCGCGAGCCGACGCTCCGAAGTGCTCGAGGCCATCCGCGGCCAGATGTACGAGCAGATCAAGAACGACTTTCCCCGCTGCCTGGCGGAGTCGAGCCTGCTGATGCGGATCATGCCGCTGCCGGTTCTGAGCCGTCTGATGCTCCGGCCGTTGCAGGGCGAGTTCGCTTCGTTGGGGTTCTCGGCCATCGGCAAGGGCGGGTATCCATTCCGCGACTTCATGCAGGCCGAGGTGCGGAACCTGATACACATGCCGCTCGTCCCCGTGCCGCCGGGACTGGGGTTTGTAGTCAATCAGTTCGGCGGCCGGTTGAATGCGGTGCTATCGTACGTCGACGGCCTGCTTGACGCGGAACAGGTGGGCAAGATCGCGGCGCAGGTCCGGCAGGTGTTTTGACGTTGGCTTCTTAGTTTGAACGCTGCGAGTTGGGCGTTGAGCGTTATGGATGGTTTTTGGACGAACATGAACAAGCCCTGTAATCTGGTGGAGGTGATCCGCCGCGAAACGGCGGAGGCGCGCGAAGCCGTGGCCGTCGTGGACGGGGGCCGGGAACTGACCTATGGGCAGTTGCTGGCGGCCGTGGAGGCCGTGGCCGGCGCACTACGCCGGGCGGGTATTCGTCCGCTCCATCGCGTCGCGTTCCTGTGCGAGGATAGCGCCGACTACATCATCGGCAGCCTGGCGATCCTGGCGGTTCCGGCCGTGGTGGTGCCGCTGTCGCCGTCGCTCATGGGCGACGAGCTCGAACGGGTCATGGAACGGATGGACGTGCACCACCTGCTCTACGACGCCGCCGTGCTCCGGCGGGACGACGGCCGGCCGGTCGATACGGACGCCTTTCCCTCCAAGCAGGTGCTGCTCGTCTCGCGCCAGGCGCGCGACGATTTCCCCGCCGAGTATACCCGTCTCAATCCCGCCTTTATCCGGTTCTCGTCGGGCACGACCGGCGACAGCAAGGGCGTGTTGCTTTCGCACGAGACCATCATGGACCGTACCGACGCCGCCGACCGGGGGTTGCGGATCACGCGACAGGACACGGTCATCTGGGTGCTCGCCATGAGTTTCCACTTCGTGGTCACGATTCTCCTGTTCCTGAGGCGCGGCGCGACGATCGTGATCTGCCGACAGCCCTTCCCGGAGTCCTTTCTGGCCGCAGCCGGGACTCGGCGGGCGACGTTTTTCTATGCCTCGCCGTTCCACTATCACGTGCTTGCCACTTCTGCGCTCGTCCCGCCGGCCGGCCTCGCGGGGGTGCGCCTGGCCGTTTCCACGGCGATGAAACTTCCGGAGGAAACGGCGGCCGCCTTTGCGGTCAAATTCGGGTTCGAACTGGCCGAAGCTTACGGGATCATCGAGGTCGGGCTGCCGTTTCTCAACGCGGGCACCGGAGCGCGACCGCGCGGCGCCGTGGGGCGGGCGCTGCCGGACTACGAGATCCGCGTCACGGGCGCCGACGATCAGGGCGTGGGGGCGATTGAGATTTGCGGAAAAGGGATGTTCGACGCCTACGTCTCGCCGTGGCGGACCCGGCGCGAGGTCTTCCCGGACGGCTGGTTCCGGACCGGCGACATTGGCAGGCTCGATGCAGAGGGGCGCCTGTTCATCCTGGGTCGCGAGAAGAACGTCATCAACTTCGTCGGCATGAAGATATTTCCTTACGAGGTCGAGGCCGTCATCGCCGGTCATGAGGCGGTCCGCGAATGTCTTGTGTATGGCGAGCCGCATTCGCTGTACGGCCAGATGCCGGCGGTGAAGATTGTGCTCAAGGATGGCGCCCGGCCGCCGCCGCTGGAGGACTTGCGGCGCTACTGTTTCCAGCGTCTGGCGTCCCACAAGGTACCCAAGACGTTCCACTTCGTGGAACGGCTGGAGCGGACGGAGAGCGGCAAGATCAAGCGGGTGTAGTTCGCACGTTCGTCTTGACCCGGCCGGCTTCACAACCCACTATTCCGGCTCTTTTTGCGGCGAAGCGGAGAACGGGCGGGGACAGGAACGACCGGGCATGGCGCACAGTGATTATAGCGGCAGCAAGGTGGGCAAGGGCGTGGCTTTGAGTGCCGCCGCCGTTCCGGTCGCCGACGAACAGCAGGAGACGGCGCACGACTACGACGAGTGGCTGGAGCGGGATTCACTCAGCGCGCGCTGGGTTCGCTTTTGGTTCTCGCCGAAGCGGACGCTCTGGCTGAACACGCCGGTCCGGGCGCTTGCGGCGCGCATTCCTCTGCAGTCGACCGACCGCGTTCTCGACCTGGGGTGCGGCTACGCGGGCCTGCTGATCTACCTGCACCGAAAGATCCGGTTCACGGGAACCGTGGAAGGGCTCGACTGCTCGGCACGCATGGTCGAGCGGGCCCGCGAGGAGATCCGGGTTCGCGGGATGCAGGAGCACGTGAACGTTCGGCAGGGCCTGGCCACGGAGTTGCCGTACGCTGACGCCTCGCTGGATGCCGTTCTTTGTACCTATGTCATCAAGCACTTGTCGGATGAGCCCCTGCGTACCGTGCTGCGCGAGGTCCGGCGTGTGCTCAAGCCCGGCGGCCGCTTCTGCGTGTGGGAGGCGGCACCGTCGCGTCACCGTTTCATGCAAGTGTGGAACCTGAAACTGCTGCGGCTGGGCGTGTCGGTGGTGCACCTGCGGACTGCTGCGGAGTTGAGAGGGTTTCTCGAAGCGGCGGGCTTCAGCGACATTCAGCCGTACGGACACGGCCTCTATTACTTCTACCCGCCGCTGCCCCGCGCGGGCTACATCGCCACGCGGTCCGCGGAGAAGTAGGCGCTCGTTCGTTCGAGCCGGGGTCGAGACGGTCGCTACCGGCCGGGACGGCCGGCTCCATGCCGCGCCTGTCTCGACTTGGAGCCGGCGGTCCCCCGCCGGTTTTCGTTCGCCCGGTTTGTCCCCTGCCAGATTTCAGAACACCGTCGCGGGCGCGGGCTTGAGGGGCGCGGCTGCGGTCCCGGCGTGGAGGGCGGCGCCGGCCCGAAGGGCGGCGGTGATCCGGGGGGCGAGCACAACATTGCGCGGGTTCGGGATCGATCGACTGATGGCGATGTCCATGACCTCCGGCAAGGTATCCGTGAACGGTCGGGCCGGGACCGCGAATCCGGCCCGGGCGGCTTCCTCGATCAGGATGTGCAGGTACTCGGTCATGTGGCGCGCTGTGTAGGGGTTGACGTCGTGGAACGCGACCACCACGGGGACGGGCTCGTCGGCGTAACGTGCGGTGTCGACCTGTTTTCGCAGGGCGGAGAGCGTATGACGGATGTGGATGCGGCGGCTCAGGCTTGCATTGTAGCCGTAGATCACACCATCGCGAGCCCGGACGTCCGACATCAGCATGTGCAGGTCGGCGTCGGCGTAGATGGCCTCGGTGGCCGGATTGTAGGCGCCGAATGGCGGCCGCACGAACAGCACGGGGGCTCCGGTCAGCCCGTGAAGCAGGTCCTTGGCTTCCCGCAGTTCGCGCACGAGTGCGGACGCCGTCACTTGCGTGTGGTCGATGTGGCCGCGCGGTGAAACACTGTGCAAGCCCAACACCTGCCCTTGCTCGCTGAGCTGGCGCATGATCGCGCGGCCGGCGGGCGTGCCGCCGCCCCTGGGATGGCCGGTCTGCACAAAGAAGAGGCCCTTGATGCCCGGCTGTACGTCGTTGCTGGCCAGTTGGGCGGCGATCGCCAGCGTCGGGTTATAGGGTTGGCGAATGCTGGGGCCGTCGTCAAAGGTCAGCAGGAAGCGGATAGACGGCGCCTCCCCGGCCGCGGCCGGCGGCGGGGCAGGCGGCAGGGACCGGCATGAGGCGAGAAGGAGGAGGGGGGCGAGCAGGAATACGCATGACAACGCGGCTCCTGGTCTCAGCGGCGCTGTTGCGGCACTATCACGCACGTCGTGTCCTCGCGTCGTCATGTTTCCCCCGCCCCGAGGCGTCTATTGCTGGAGGCGAATTTCAGGAATCCGCCCGCGCTTTGCCAGAATCGCCGCCAACTGTCCGGCGAGCGCCAGATCATCGTGGTGTAATCCCACATGATGCGCGGCCGCATGAAATGGCGCCGGTAGAATTCGGTGAACAGGCGTTCGAGCTGGTCGCGCGTCATGCCGCGCGGAATGAACTGGAAGTGCATGCAGTCCATCTTCGCCCAGTTCTCGTCGAAGGTGCCGAGCTCGCGCACGTGCTCGTAGATCGGCGAGCCCGGGAACGGCGTGAACTTGGCGAGATTGAAGTCGTCGAGCGGCAGGGCGTAGACGTAGGCCATGCTGCGGCGAACGCTGGCCTCGGACTCGCCGGGCAGGCCCATCATGAGGAGTCCTTTCATGCGGATGCCGGCAGCTTTGATCATGCGGATGCGCTCGCCGAGCAGGTCGAGATCGGCTTTCTGGCGATGCTGGGCAAGCAGCTCGGGGTCTCCGGTTTCGATGCCCAGGCTGATCATCCAGCAGCCGGCGGCCTTCATCAGGCGGAGCAGCTCGGGGTCGAGGTGTTCCGCGCGGGCCGCGCAGTTCCAGGTGAGGCCCGGCGCCTGGTTGAGCATGGCGCGGCAGAAGGACTCCACGCGCGCGCGGTGGAAGGTGAACTGGTCGTCGTAGAAGTTGAGGTGGCGGACGCCGAATCGTTCACGCAAGTAGCGCACGTGGGCAATCATGTATTCGGCGGAGTTGAAGCGGAAACTGCGGCCGAACACGGAGCGGTCGCAGTACGAGCAGGCATAGGGGCAGCCGCGGCTGGAGACGCAACTGGAGTTGGGAGCGCGCGGGTAGTTGAAGATCGGGAGCTTATAGGCCCCCGGGTAGCCGTCGAGTTTCTCGTACGCCGGAAAGGGCAGGCTGTCGAGATCGAGGAGTCGTTGGCGGGGTCCCGTAACCTGCGGCGTGCCGTCCGCGGCCCGGTACACTAGCCCTTGGACCTTCTCGGGCTGTTCCCAGCCGCCCGCGGCCAGCTCGGCCAACGTCTCCTCGCCTTCGCCCATGACGCCGAAGTCGAGCGAGTCGTGTCCCTGCAGGGATTGTGCGCGCAGGGCCGAAACGTGCGGGCCGCCTACGACGGTTTTCACATCCGGCAGGGCGCGCTTGGCGAGGCCGGCAAGTCGGGCCGCGTCCAGGAAACTCGAAGTGGTGCAACTGAACCCTAACAGGGTAGGCCGGAAGTCGAGCAACAGTTCGTGGATCCGACGCGCGGCGTCGGGTTGGGCGTAGGCGTCCACCACCCGCGTCGCGATGCCCTTCTTTTCCAGCCAGGCGGCCAGGCTGATAAGCCCGATCGGCGGCATGATATTGGCCATGCGCGCAACGTCACCGCGGGCCGCCTCGGCGCCATACCCGAGCGGGTGAACGAGCAGGACGCGGCCAGGTTTGGGGGTAGCGCTCATGGTGGCGGGGTGGCGGCGTTCCACAGCTTCCGGTCGTATTCCTTGTAGATCGTGCGCAGGGCGTAGCCGCAGCGGATGCCATGCACGACCATGCGCGCCAGGTCGCGCCAGGGCGCACGGATGCCGCGGGCGCGCCACGGGTTGTGGCGGAAGCCGAACAGATAGAGGAGCGAGAAGTGGCGGTAGAACTGGTCCAAGGGCTCCCGCGTGGGCAGCAACGTGTGCATGCAGTCGTAGAACGCGTAGGGATCCGGACAGATATAGCGGTCCTTGTGCTGGGCCCAGAGCGGCGTGCCGGGCGGCGGCGAGAACACGGTGAACGAGACCTCGGCGGGCGCCACGGCCTCGATCGAACGGCGGACCTTGAGAAAATCCTCGGCGACAAAGTCAGGGTTCACCATCAGGGCCGCGTGGAGGATGATACCCAGGTCGCGCAGGACCGCCACGGCCTTCCGGTTGACGTCCGGCTCGAACCCCTTGCGGTACTCCGCAAGGTTCTGTTCCTCCATGGACTCCATGCCCACGTAGACGACGTCCAAGCCGGCCTGCTTCCAGAGGCGGAAGAGGTCGGGATGGCCGACGATGGTGTCGCTGCGCGCCCAACTGATGTAGTGCTTGCGAATGCCCCGTTCCAGGAGCAGGCGGGCCATGGTCTCGGCGCGTTTGGCGTTGATGAACATTTCGTCGTCGACGAAGTAGATGTGGTCCTCGGGAACGGCGGCGATCTCGGCCACGACATCCTCCGGCTCGCGCTGGAGATACTTGCCGTTCGCGAGATGGTGCACGACGCAAAAGTTGCAGCGATGCGGACAACCGGTGCTCGTGCGCAGGGTGGCCACGCGGGGGAAGAGCGTGGCCACGCGCTCGCCGGGTTCGCCGGCCCAGACGCAGAAGTAGCGGGAGCGGTCGACCAGGTCGCGGCGCGGCCAGGGCAGTTCGGCATAGTCGGGCAGGGGTGGGGGCGGCGTGGCGGCCAACGTGGCGTAGTCGGGAGCGTCGGTCGGCAGAAAGCGCTCGCTGGCCGGGATCGGCTGGCCGGCGGCCAGCAGGGGAACGAGGGTCCGCATGGCCGTGGCGCCTTCGCCGCGGATGACGAGGTCGATGACGCCGGGCAGGCGGTAATCGAGCGGCACGATCGTGGCATGCACGCCGCCGACGAGGACGCGGGTCTGCGGGCGCAGGCGCTTCGTGCGGCGGGCCAGGTCTTTCACGTTGCCGGCCTGGTTGGAGTAGCCGCCGAAGCCGACCACGTCGGGTTCGAGACGTTGGATGGCAGCTTCGAAGTCCGCCACGGGGTCGGCGCTGAGCGTCAGGTCCAGGATGCAGGTCGCGTGGGCGGGGTCGATACCGGCCGCGACCAGCTCCAAGTCGAGCGGCTCCAGGTGGAGAAACGCATGGAAGCGCTTTGCCACCTTGAGAAACACATGTGGCCTGACCAGCAGGAATTTCACGGGCGCCTGTATACCCGACCGGGCACCGGCGGGCAAGGAATCGTTGAGGGGCAAGGGGGCGCAAGGCACCTCCGTGGGTGCTGTCCGGGACTCGTTGGCGATCAAATGGATCTCCCCGATGACACGTCGGTCATGCCCGGCAATTCCATCGGATTCATCACCGCATTCGGTTCCGAGGCTGGGCCGTTCGGTCTCATTCTCTTGATCTCCCCTTGCCGCCGGTGTACTTTCCCTTCCACGTGCGCAGCGCCCGTCCATATTCGCTCGGGGCCGTACGATTGAGGCGGCAATGGACATGGAACTCATCGCAACCAGCACCCTATCCCGCTGCCTGAGAAAGCGAGCGCATGCCCAATGACCGACGCCCGCCAGAAATTTCAGGAGAAACTACGGGAACTGTTTCAGTTCGAGGCCGCCGATCTCGATTTCGGCATCTACCGGATCATGAACTACCGTCGTGAGGCGATTGAACGGTTCATCGAAAAGGATCTGCTGGACGCCGTTGGCAAGGAACTCGCCTCCGGAACCCTTGCCGACCAGTCTAAGGCCGCAGACGACCTCGAGAAGGTCAAACAGCAACTCCTGGCCGCCGATGAACAGGCGGTTGACGCGGACGGACTTCTGGCGGAGGACTGGCGGAATAAGACACTCGGGAAAGAGTATCTCAAGATCCAAGCCCGCCTGGGCGGCGGACAAGGCAAAGCCGAACACGAGGCACTCGTGTTCAACCACCTTTACACGTTCTTCAGTCGCTACTACGACGCGGGCGATTTCCTGTCGCTCCGGCGCTACTCCAAGAAGGAACGCTACGCCATCCCCTACAACGGCGAGGAGGTCCACCTCCACTGGGCCAACAGCGACCAGTATTTCATCAAGACCGGCGAGAATTTCACCGATTACGCGTTCCGCTCCGGCGCCATCACGGTTCGCTTCAAACTCCTCAACGCCGAAACCGAACAGGACAACCGGAAGGCCGAGAAACGGTGCTTCTTCCCCCAGGCGAAGGACGCCGGCTATGACGCCAAGGCCAAGGTCCTCACCATCCCCTTTGAGTACCGGCAACTCACCGAGCAGGAAGCCATCACCTACGGCAAGAAGAACCAACAAGACGCCATCATCGCCGCCGCGCTCACGTCCATTCCAAAGGCGTTCAAGGATGAGTCCGCCGCGATTACCGCACTCATGGCGGAACGCCGCAAGACCGCCGACGGCGACCCGGTCTCATACCTGGAGCACCACCTCCGCTCGTATGCCCGCCGCAACACGATGGACTACTTCATCCACAAGGACCTCCGCGGGTTCCTGGAACGGGAACTCGACTTCTACCTGAAAAACGAGGTCCTGAATCTGGACGAAGTCACCGCCGGGGGCGAGACGCTGGGCCAAGCCTGGTTCCAGATCATGCGCACGATCCGCTCGATCGGCGGGAAGATCATCGCCTTTGTCGCCCAGATCGAGGATTTCCAGAAGCGCCTGTTCGAGAAACGCAAGTTCGTCACGGCCACGCACTATGCCGTCACCATGGGCCAGATCCCCGAGAAACTCCACGAGGAGATCGCCGGCAACGAGGCCCAGTGGCAGGAATGGAAGCAACTCCTCCACATCGACGAGGAGGCCGGCGACAAGGACCTCTTCACGCCCAAGACGAAGAAGGCCCGCCGCCTCAAATTCCTCAAGGATCACCCCACACTCGTACTCGACACCCGGCACTTCGATCCCACGTTCAAGGATGACCTGCTCGCCACGTTCGACAACCTCGACCATGTGACCGACGGTTTGCTTTTCGACGCCGAGAATTTCCAGGCCCTGAACTTGATGCAGCAGAAGTTTCGGGAAAAGGTGAAGTGCATCTACATCGACCCGCCCTACAACACGGGTGGCGACGGGTTTCCATACAAAGATGACTACCAGCACTCCTCGTGGATATCCATGTTGTGCGACCGTGTATTCTCATCGCTTCACGTGATGCAGAAGGAGGGTGTTTACTTCAGCAGCATAGATGATCGGGAAAGCATGCGGCTGAGATGGCTGATGGACCGAGCCATGGGACCGGAAAGTCTCGTATCCGATATAGCCGTCGTCAACAATTTCAAAGGGCGGCAAGACCGTGCTCACATAGCAACGGCTCATGAACACCTCTTTATGTATGCATGGCCAGCCTTTGATTCCTTTGGTTTTCCCCTTAGCGATGCACAGATTGCCGACTACGACCAAAGTGATGAGGATGGATTGTCGTACACCCTGCGTGACCTCAGAAAGAGAGGCGGGAATGACACCCGAACGGCTCGCCCGAACCTGTATTTCCCAGTTTACTGGGATGCCAAGAAGCGACGTGCATCGCTCGAAAGGCAAAGCGCCAGCGACGTTGAAATTCGCCCACTCAAGTCAGATGGAACAGATGGCTGTTGGCGGTGGGGAAGAGAGACCATATCGGACAATCTGGATATCATTGAAGCCCGAAAAGTTGAGAACTCGGATCGATGGAACGCATTCTACCGCGTGTATCTTGAAGCGAACGGGGAGATGCGCACATCTAAACCAAAATCGGTCTGGGCTGGCACGAAATACTCTTCGGACGCTGGGATCAAGGCGCTAAGAGCGTTGCTACCCGACACCACATTTGCCTCGCCCAAAGCCGTGGGTTTCCTCGCAGACGTTATCACCCACAGCACTTGTGATGACGAGATAGTCCTCGACTATTTTGGTGGATCCGGCACAACGTTCCAGGCGCTTATTCAGGTCAACCGACTCGATGGCGGCATGCGTCGGTCCATTCTTGTTGAACTCGGCGTCCACTTCAATACGGTCGTCCTTCCCCGTATCAAAAAGGTCATATTCACGCCTGAATGGCAGGACGGCAAACCCAAACGTCCGCCGACGAAGGAGGAGGCAAAGCGCAGTCCCCGGATCATCAAGTACCACCGGCTTGAGTCGTACGAGGATGCGCTGAACAATATCCAACTCGACGATGCGGCAGGGCAAACGGCATTGCGGTTTGACGATTACCTGCTCCATTACATGCTCGACTGGGAATCCAAGGATTGCGAGACCTTCCTGAACGTGGGGAAACTGGCGTCACCGTTCAGTTACAAACTCGTTTTGACCGAAGGCCAGGAGACGCGGGAACAGGCCGTGGACCTGCCGGAGACGTTTGCCTACCTGATGGGCCTCCACATCGAGACCCGCCGCGTCCATCTCGACAAGGGGCGGCGCTATCTGGTTCACCGGGGCACCTGCGGCACGCGCAAAACCGCTGTCATCTGGCGCGACACGGCCGGCTGGACCGAAACGGACCGGAAACGTGACGTGGAGTTCGTTGCGAAGGAGAAACTGGCCGAAGGCGCGGCCGACGTGTTTGTGAACGGCGACAGTCACATCCCGAACGCCCGCTCGCTGGATCCGGTGTTCAAACAACGCATGTTCGCGGGGGTGGGGGCGGGCGGGTAAATGCAGCCATTGGCTGCAATAGTGACTCTGGCAAGAAACTCTCACCGATGGTGAGAGAAAGTGGTGCATGGGGAGCAGAACTCCAACCGGCAGTTGGAGTTTTGATGGAGACGGCAATGGTTGCACCATTGGTACAGGTTTTGGAAGATGCAGCAAGGCGATGAATAAGAACATCGAACTGACCGACTATGCGGGGTTGCTGGGTGCGATCAAGGAACGCATTCGGTCTGCCCAGTATGCTGCGCTGAAGGCCGCTAACACAGAACACATTGGCCTGTATTGGGATATCGGACGGATGATTGTCGAACGGCAGCAAGGGGATAGCTGGGGTAAGTCTGTCGTTCAGCGCTTGGCATCGGATCTTCAGAAGGAGTTCCCCGGTGTCCAAGGCTATTCCTCCCAGAATCTTTGGTACATGCGCCAGTTCTATGTGATGTACCGCGCCAGCGCAAAACTCCAACCATTGGTTGGAGAAATAAGCTGGACCAAGCACTTGGTGCTTATGGCTAAGTGCGCAGACGACCTCGAACGCGAGTTCTATATCCGGATGACGCGGAAATTCGGCTGGACCAAGAGTGTTCTGCTCCATCAGATCGAGAACCAGAGTTACGAGAAGACCCTTCTCGGTCAGACCAATTTCGACAAGACCGTCACCCCTGCCATTCGTGCCCAGGCCAAACTGGCGGTGAAGGACGAGTACACGTTCGACTTCCTGGAACTGGGCGAAGAGCATGCCGAACGGGAGCTAGAGCGGGCGTTGGTCGGTCGCATCGAGCACTTTCTCCGCGCCATGGGCGGGTTGTTTTCGTTTGTGGGCAGCCAGTTCCGCCTGGAGGTGGAGGGCAACGAATATTTCATTGACCTGCTGCTGTATCACCGCCGACTGAAAAGTTTGGTGGCCATTGAGTTGAAGGTTGGCGAGTTCCAGCCTGAATTCGTGGGCAAGATGCAGTTCTATCTGACGGCGCTGGACCGCCAGGTGCGGGAGAAGTGGGAAAACCCTTCCATTGGCATCATCTTGTGCAAGAGCAAGAAACGCACCGTGGTTGAGTACGCTTTGTATGAAGCCCGCAAGCCCATTGGCGTGGCCACGTATCGGATGTTCAAGCGCCTGCCGCGGGAGTTGAAGGGTGAGTTGCCGGAGCCCGCGGAGATCGAGAAGTTATTCAGGGACGGGGATCTTTAGTTCCATGTCCGTCACGGCACAAGACACGTCTCTCGGCCTGGAACACCGACTGCTTCTCCTTGCCTGGCTCAACAGTCTCTTCGGCTACAAAGAGAACCGCGAATTGCTGCACGATATTCGCGGCGCATCCGAGGGCTACGATGCATCCGGCCACAGCTTTGTCTTCCATCACCTGACCGGGCGGGGCGCGAAACTTGACGCCCACCTTGCCCAGGCATTGCCGCAATACGACGACAACATTCGCGTCCATCTCCATGCCATCAACGCCGGACGCCCCGCGCCGATTACCCTGCGCTATTTCCAGTACCTGGCGGTCCTGTACACGGAGGTCATTCTCGATCGCTGGATGAATCACCGCGCCGAGACTCTGAAGGCGCTGAACCGCTTTGCCAAGGCGCGGGCCGCACAAGACACCGGTCGGGCTGCCTGTCCCGCCTTCACCGTGACCGACCTCCAGAAGCTGGCATTCTGGATGGCTACCGGAAGTGGCAAAACGTTGATCATGCATCTCAATTTCCGCCAATTCCTCCATTACAACGGCAAGAGGACGCTTGACAACATTCTGCTCATTACGCCGAACGAAGGCTTGAGCGACCAGCACATGACCGAGATGGCCGCCTCGGGAATTGCCTCGCGCCGGTTTACGTTGGGGGAGAGCGGTCTCGCCCTGGGTGGACGCCATGTCGTCCAGGTCATCGAAATCACGAAACTGGTGGAGGAGAAACGCGGCGGTGGCGTCACGGTCGGCGTGGAATGCTTCCAGGGCAATAACCTGATCTTTGTCGACGAGGGCCACAAAGGCGCGGGTGGCGAAGTATGGCGCGCCTACCGTGACCGTCTGGGCGAAACCGGTTTCACCTTTGAGTACAGCGCCACGTTTGGCCAGGCCCTGACCGCCGCCGGCGACGACAGTCTCACCCAGGAGTATGGGAAGTGCATCGTCTTCGATTACTCCTACAAGTATTTCCATGGCGACGGATACGGCAAGGACTTTCAGGTCCTGAATTTGCAGCAGACAACGACCCCGGCCCAGACGGAACTCCTCCTGCTTGGCGGCCTGCTTTCGTTCTACGAGCAACATCGATACTGGCGCGACAACCGGGCGGTCCTGCAACCCTACAACCTTGACGCGCCCTTGTGGGTCTTCGTGGGCAGCAGCGTCAACGCCGTCTACAAGGAGGATGGGAAACCGCGATCGGACGTGCTCACGGTGGCCCACTTCCTGCACAGCTTTCTCGGGAATCCCTACAACAGGATCGTTCAGGGTATGGAGAAGATCCTCGCGGAGAAGACCGGCATCACCCTGGGGGACGACACGCAGGATGACCTCTTTGCCGGTCGGTTCCCGTATCTCAAGGCGATCCCGATCGACGCACGCGCCTTGTACCAGACAATCCTGCGCGATATTTTCGGCACTCCCGCCGGGGCCGCACTCCATCTGTGCGACCTCAAGGCCCGTGCGGGCGAACTGGGACTTCGGGCCGGCAATTCCGAGCAGTGTTTCGGCGTGATCTACATTGGCGACACGTCCACATTCAAGACGCTGGTCGAAGAGGATGGCGCCGGGATTGTCGTCGAGGACGACATCGTCAGCCCATCGCTGTTCAACACGATCAACGATCCGTCTTCACCTATCCAGATTCTCGTCGGGGCCAAGAAGTTCATGGAAGGATGGAACAGTTGGCGCGTCTCCAACATGGGCCTACTGAATATCGGCAAACGCGAAGGCTCCGAGATCATCCAACTGTTCGGCCGCGGCGTCCGCCTTCGCGGCCGCAAGATGTCGCTGCAGCGCAGCAACGCCACGGACGGGGAACATCCGCCCCACGTCGCCCTCCTTGAGACGCTCAACATCTTCGCGTTGCGCGCCAACTATATGGCGCAGTTCCGTTCCTACCTGGAGCGTGAGGGTGTGCCGTTCGAAGGTTCCGACGTGCTGCATGTCAAAATCAAGGCCGACGCCACCTTCCTCAAGAGCCAACTCCTTATCCCGGTCCCGGAAAAGAACCAGGCCTTTGACGCGCAGTGTCTCCTGGCACTCCAACCGGATCCGGCTGCAAAGATTCGCCTGGATCTGTCGGTCAAGGTGACGTCGATCAAGAGCGGGGACGAGGAGATCGCCACCACGGTTGCGATCGGCGGTAAGGATACGCCGATCCCGTCCGAGAGTCTGTCTTGCGTCGACTGGCAACAACTCTGGCTCGACCTTGTTCAGTACAAGGAACTGAAGTCCTGGCGCAACCTGCACATCCCCATCGATGCGCCCCGGCGAATCATCGAGCACAATCCAAGACTGTACACCCTGATCAGTCAGGACGATCAAGTCAACCTCGCCGGTTTTGAACACAGCGATCGCCTCCATAGGACGGTGCTCGCGATCCTGCAACGTTATGCGGAGAAGTTCTACAGCATCTCCAGGCAGCGTTGGGAGTCGGACCACACGGTCTATGTCCCCCTCACCAGGCAACACCCGAACTTCCAGGACGTCACGGTCCGCGTGCCAAAGTCGGAGCACGATCTGATTAAGCATGTACGCAAACTCATCCAGGAGGCCGACAAGCTTTACAAGACCGAGGCGGGCGAGTTGCCCAGACTCCACTTTGATCGGCACCTCTATCAACCGCTCCTGATCGAACGAGCCGGAAGACTCACAATCCAGCCCGCCCCCTTGAAAGCCAGCGAACAGCGTTTTGTCGCGGCACTCCGTGACCTCGTGAAAGCGGAAGCGGCCGGGCTTCTGAAGGGCAAGGAAATCTTCCTCCTCCGCAACCTCAGTCGCGGGTGCGGCATCGGCTTTTTCGAGAACGAAGGGTTCTACCCGGACTTCATCCTCTGGATCAAGGAGGGGCAGAAGCAACGTGTCATCTTCATCGAACCGCACGGCATGCGGCACGAGAAGGCCTACTGGGATAACGAAAAGGTCAAACTCCACCAGAAACTCAAGGATTTCACGTACAGGCAGAAGACCGGCAAGGCTTGCATGAAACTCGAAAGCGTAGATTCGTTCATCATCACCGAGACCCCCCTCGAAGTCCTGCAGGCCCACTTCGCCAACTGGACCACGCAACAACTCGAAGACTCGCACATCCTCATCGCCAAAGAGGGTCAGACGGATTATCTCAGAACAATATTCGCATAGGATTCAAGGTCAACGTTCAGCGTGCAACACTCACCGGTCCGCCAACCCTGCCGGGCTTCCCGATAGGCTGGTCTCGACAACTCCGTTCCGAAGGCAGTTGAAGAGCGACCCGCTTACGGTGTTTGAAGAGCCTCTCAGATGGAGTGTGATCTGAGCCGGAATCGTCCCCGCCGCCCTGATCGCATACGCATTGTCCTTCCACGATTCGCCGTCTCGAAAGGTGCTAAGGGCTGCCGGGCGCCGTTGTGACGCCATCCACAACCGCCTTCAGCGTCTCGAATGCGGCTGGGCGCAGGTCGCGCAGAATGGTCAGGCTGGCATTCACCGCCGCCTTGGTTGCCATGGGGACCCCGCCGCCATACTCGGCCCATTGCCCGCCCAGCAGCAGGCGCTTCACGGGCGTCTGGATCCGCGCCAGGTTCGCATGGATGTTTTTGCGAGTCGGCTTGTGACCCATGATCGTTCCGCCCCGGTTGCCGGTGTAACGCCAGAAGGTCACCGGCGTGGCCGCCTCCATCACCTCGATATGCCGCCAGAGATCCGGGATCAGGACTTGTTCCACGCGATCCAGGAGAGCGGCCGCGAAAGTGCTTTTCAGGGTCCGGTACGCGTCGCCCCGTTCCAGACCGGGCCCGGTACGCCATTGGTTCTCGTAGTCCATGCGGGCCGGACATTGGATGACCAGGGTTCCTTTGCCTGGCGGCGCGAACGAGGGATCGCGCAGCGAAGGAGCCAGCAGCGTAAATGTGGCGGTGCGGGGATCGCCCGATGTCCGTTCGCCGGACCCCGCCGTTCCGGTGGTCAGACGTACCATCGCCTCGTTCAGGCCGAGTGAAGCCGGATCGCAGTCCAGGCCGAGGTAGATCGAGAAGCTGGAGGGATAGAGATCCGCCTCCCGGAGTCGACGGCGCCAGCGGTCCGGAATACGGTCGCCGGGCACCATCTTGGCAAACAGCGTTTCCACGTCGCACGCGGCCACGACATAGCGGGCGTGCACAGCCTGCCCGGTCGTCAACCTCACCCCTGCGGCGGCGCCTTTCGCGTCGAGCAGGATTTCCTGGACGGGTTGCCCTGTCAGCACTTGCCCCCCCTCGGCGGCGATTCGGCGTCCCAGCCAGGCGACGATCTCGCCGCTCCCCCCCTTGGGCGGGGTTTGAAAGTCGCCGGTGAACGCAAAGCCCAGCGGTACGAGAACGGACATCATCGTGCCGTCCGAATGAAACAGCTCGCGCAGTTCCGGTGTCTGGAAATACTGAAGAAGTCCCGTTACTGCCGGCGTGGTCACGAACCGGCGAATCGGCCACACCCAGCGGGTCATGGCCAGGCCGTGACGCAGCTTCTCGCGGGTGGTCATGGTTCCGGCCGCCCGCATGTGGTTGTCGAGGAAACGCATGTGCCGGCCCAGTTTCGCAGCATCCTCGAACAAGGCTGTAAGGCCCCCTCGCTCGTGCGGAAAATCATGGATCAGACGATCGCGGAACTGAAGCGGATCCGTTGACAGGAGATAGTCATGGGCGCCGCTCTTGTAACGGTGGATCCGTCCAAGCAATGGGTACTCCGGGCAGTCCGCGCCGACGTGATGGTGGATCCGGAATACGAAGCCGCCCGGGCGACACTGGTTTAGCCACTGGATGGAGGTGTCGAAACGGAAATTCTGGCGCTCGAAGGAATCCAGGTAGCCGCCGGGGCGGGCGCCGGCCTCAAACACGACGGTGCTCAAGCCGGCCTTGGAGAGCAGGGCTGCCGCTGTCATCCCGGCGACACCGGCCCCGATAACGGCCACATCACAACGGAAAGGCAGGGTCATCGGGGCACCTCGGCGAGCCGCCAGATTTGTCGATAGCCGGTGTCGACTAGAGCGCGGTACTTGGCCGTGTGCGGGAGTACCGGACACAGATCCGAGCCCGCCACTTCGACGGGGCGGCTCACCCGCAGGGAAGCGGCATCGGTCGGAAGTACAACGTCATAGGCGCCGTCAACGGAGCCCAGGATCGGGAGTTTGTCGGCCGGCGCCAGCGGGGCCAGCGCGGCGACCCAGACCGGGGGGCGCTGCGCGTAAAACCGGCGTGTGGCAAGCTGCTCTTCCGCGGAGACATCCAGATAGTGGAGCGGCAGTACCGGGGCGGGGGCGGGCGCCCCCAACAAGAGGATAAGCTGATAGTCGTTACCGAGAACGAAGACCGACTCACCCTGCCGGTATCCTGCCGCATGCATCTGGGCGGCCAGATACTCGCAGGGCGACGGCAGGCGGCGCAAGAGCCGTAGTTCGAACGCCGTGGCTTCGGCACGCGCGCTCACGGCGAGAAGGGGAACGAGGCAGAACAGCGGGGCGGCGACGTGCCACAAAGACGACGGCCGGGACGCGCCTTTGCGAATGCCAAGCAGACTGGCGCCGACCAGCATGGGCAGGATGGCTATGGTCAGCGTGTAGGGCCAGCGTGCGCCCTCGATCGCGATCCGAAGGAGTTCCGCCAGCAGCAGCACGGCCACCAGGACCGCCAAGCGTCTCGCCCCCTTCAGCCAGCCGACCAACAGGCCAAGCAGACTGATGCCGAGAAGGTAGTGGAGGCCGGAACCCCTGGCCAGGGCCAGCGTGGCGCTGATTTCGGCGAGGCCGGGAATCGATGCCGCGCGGTAGGTCGCGGGCCATTGAATGGTCTGCCGGTACCAACCGGGCAGACTGTCGAACAGGGAGATCCAGGCGAGGATCGCGGTCGTGACCAGGGCGAACCCCAAACCTGCCCACAAGAGATGGCGCACGATCCTCGCACCCTCGCGCAGTTCCTGTTTTCCCTTTGTAGAGCCGGCATCAGAGTCGGCGACGACACAGCCGGCGATCAGGACGGCCGCGGGCGCCAATACGAGCGTGGTCTTCGTGAACAGGCAGCAGGCCGCCATGCCGCCTCCAAGGAGCAGCCAGCCTCGCGTTCGTCGCCATGAGGCCAGGAGCGCCACGGCGATATACGCCACCGCGAAATCCTCCGGGCGGGCATTTCCACCCCAGATCAGGTGGGAGCACACAACGCAGATCCCGAGCAGACAGATGATCGCGGCATCAAGAGCGTAGGCGTAGGAGCGGATGAGCCCATACAGGCACATGAAGCCCACTCCGTAGGCGACAAGCTGGGCCGAGGCCGCTGCCGCCATGGTCGCGCCGAAGATCCACACGCAGGGGGCCAACACCAGCGTGAGCAGGATGCCTTTTGAATCGTGGGAAAGAGAGAAACGATCCAGGGTCTGGACGAAGGTCCGGGCGTGAAGCAGGTAGATCGAGTTGTCGGGCGTCAGGTGTTTGGCGAAACTGTTGACGATGCAGAGCAGGGCGAGGAGGCCGAGAGACGCCAGCAGCGCGGCACGCGCGAAAAGGGCCGGTCGGCTGGCGACGATGGGCGTCCCCTCCATGGGCTCACATACGGGAGACATGCTCACCATTTCACTCGTCAGGCTTCCAGCAGTATTACCCGCAGACTCCAGGGCGGAATACTCCGCAACGTGATGTAGCCGCCCAGTTCCTCCGGCTCCATCCTCAGTGTGCGGTCGTCCTGGCCGATCGTCAGGAGGCGGGCGTGTCGCGCCGCCAGGCGAACATGGACCGTCGCTTCGCGGATCGCGTCCATGCCGGCATTCAGCAGCACCACGGCGCCGCGCTGCCGGTCGGCCGACATGCGGACGACGGACACGAGCGGTACCGCCTGGTCCACGCGCACTGGCATCGATCCACGGCTGATCCAATCCGCCACGTTCTGCAACTGCAGCCGCTTGCCGACCGAATGCAGGAAGATCCACGGCGCATAGCCCATGACCACGACCCGGCCGCCCAGTTCGTTATCGAACGCCGTCATGCTCGGACCTTGCGGCCGGTAGAAATAGTCCTCCAGGGTTGTCAGAATGCGGACGCCAGCCGCCACCGGCTCGAGTATGTCGGCCATGCCCCGGGCATTGCCCCAGAATTCGATGCGCGCGTCACGAAGCTGTCCCGCGCTGCCGCCGTTCAGTGCGTCGTCGGTGAACCGTTCCATCATTCCGTTGTCCAACCGCGTGGCCAGCCGCACGCCGGTCAGATGCGCCAGACCCCGTTCTGTCAGCACCTCGAGGGCGGTCGAGTCCATGAGGAGGCCGCCGGCCAGCATCCCTTTCAGTTCGTCATCGGAAAAGGCTTCCGCGACCCGGCCGCACAGGACCGCGCCGCAACCCGGCGCATCGGCGGCAATCGGCAACCCGATTTCCGCCAGCGTCACGGGACGCGTAATGTCGTATTGTGGATGCCAGCCCAGCCAGTGTTCGCCCTGCCGGACGGAGCGTTTGGCCATCAGTTGACTGCTCCACGCCGGCCAGAGCCCGGCGGTCGGCAACCCGGCGGTATGGGCCACCCATTGCTCCCACAGTGGGCGGGCGGGCGGGATGCGTTCCAGCAATGGCAGGAAATCCTCATAGTCCAGGGCCAGCATGTTGAACGCCACGCCGTTCAGGCCATAGGCGAGGGCAAGGGTGCATTCGTTCACCACCGCTGTGGCGGACTTCTTCAAGCGTTGGTACGGGAAATTCTCCAGTTCATATTGAACGTCGGTCACGGATGCCGGGAGCGAGGCGCGTTGCCAGCCGCAGTCGATTGCCTTGCGAACCATCTCCATCGGGGTGGCGTCGGAGTAGAACCCGCCGCCCGGCCGCGCCTTGGTCGCCTGCAAGGCGGTAAACCACCGCTCGAAAGCCTGTCCCGAGTACGTAGTCCATCCCGGTCCGGCGGACATCTTGCCGATGACGATCTTGGGGCCAACCTCGTGAATGGCAGCGGCCACATCGGCCAGCAGGGCTTCGAGGGTCGCAATGTTCTGCTCAACCCACAACTGGCGCAGCGGCCCCTGGGCCGGGTCGTCAAACGCAGTGGCCAACTCTTCGCGCCCGTAGGTCCTTCCCGCTCTCCGGGCAAAGAGAGCCAGGCAGACGGGACAAAAACAGCCCCAGGCAACGCCGTGATGGTGCATCCGGATGTCGTCATCCACCCAGATGAAATCGGGCCGGGCGGCGGCGACGAGTTTGTACTTTGCCTGCACGTAGGCCCGCATCTCGGGGCTGTTGGGACAGGCGCAGCCGGTGGAAACGCCACCGTCATGGCCGACCATGGCCTGGAACGGCAGGGGCGGCATGTACGACCAGCCTTCATTGATATGGCCGATGGTGCAGAGCACGTTGATGCCGGCCGACGGGATGCGGGCGTCGCGGAAGGCGTCCAGGCGTTTTGCGGCCATTTCCATGCGGAGCGCATACACGTCCAACGGAATGTAGAGGTGATGCGTGATCGTTTCGAACAACGCCACCTCGTCCACAACGGACCGGTGTTCCCGCGCCAGGTCCAGCAGCCGCCCGAATGCTTCATCCGTCTCCCAATGCGGCAGTCCGATCCGCCACGATAACGTGAGTTTCCTGTCGGGTGTCCCGCCTGTCATGGTCTTGATCCTCCGGCGATGTAGGCGCCTGTGGTGAGCGAATAGGGGTGACCGTCCACCTCATAGTCCAACTCAAGATAGCCGGCGGCCCGGTCGCCCGACGATCGATCGAATGTTCCGCTGAAGGACCGGCCCGCCGGTTGTCCGGCGTCGGGGGTCGCCGGCTGGTCTTTCCATGTGTCCAGGGAAGCGCTATTCGCCAGGCGTGACCAGAGGCGGGCCGCCTTGGCCGGGATATCGGTGGTCGCGGTGAGCGTGACTGTTGCGCCGGCCTCGGTCGCCTTCAAGGCGATTTTGGGCAGCGGTCTGCCGGTGCTGATGAGGCGGCTTAACGCAATGGCGGCCTGCATGGTGCTTGCGTGTTGGTGTTCAGCATGCCCCATGTTGGCCAGGAAGAGATTGGCCTTGGGCCCTGGCAACCCCTCCCAGTAGAGGCTGTTCGAGCTGAGATCGAAGACGTGGTCATGGGTGCCCGAGACGACCAGTTTTGGCATGGTGAGGTGCTGCCGGTAGAACCACGGGTCGAACAACGACAGGCAGCCCAGGCCCTTCTCCTTCATGAGCACGCTCATCGCGTCGCCATAGGGTCGCCCCGGCATGAACAACGTGGGCTTCACCTGGAGTTGCGCGCTCATATTGAGCAGATCGGCGCCGAGCGGAATGATGCCGGCTACGCGCCGGTCGGCTACGGCCACCCACCAGGACGCCAGACCGAAGCGGGAATGACCGGTGAAGATGAAGCGTTTGAGTGGCACGCCGATTCCCGACTTGGCGGTCGCGGCTTCCAGCGCATCCATGGTGCGGACCAGGGACTTCGTCATGGCGGCGAGCAGGGTCCAGGTCGGGTCCCCCGTCTCCGTGTAACGCTGCACTGTGTAGGCCGCCAGTTCCTCCGGGCCCTTCACACCAAAACTGTCCTGGATCACCCCGTAGACAGAGCAGCAGACGATGCCGCTCTGCGCTGCCACCTTGGCGATGGTGCCGGACCCTGTTTGCGGGCCATCGTAGTTCCCGGCAACGAAGATCAGGGCCACGTCAGAAGTCGCACCGGGTGGAACCCAGAGTGTCATATCGTGACGCCACGTGGCGCCTTGCGGCGCGCCGGCCGGAGTCCAGACTTGGGAAGTCATGCGCATGCCGTAACGCTGGGTCCCGAACTGATCGGCTGCCGGCGCGCCTGGAGCGGCCCACTCGAAGCCATCGCGTATCCGGATGTACGGCATCCAGGCGGGTTCGTCAGACGTGACCGTTACCGTCTGCATCGGCACGGCAACGGATGGGCGCTGCGTTTTGGATTGCGCAGGGGCATTCTTGGCGGCCACGCCGCCTTGCTGAAATTTTGCCAATGCCTCGGGATGCGCTTTCACATAGGCCTCGGCTTCACTGCGTGTCAGCACCCCGTCTTTGTTGGCGTCAGCCTCCGGACAGACCTGCAGGAGTTGTTTGATCTGCGGGTTGTTGCTCGAGGACTCTTCTGCCCGGGCGGCCACGGACATGGCCAGCGTCAGAAGTAGAGCCGAGAAGCTCAGAACAACTGTATCGGTATGCGGATGGAATGTGAGCATAGAATTCTCTGCGTGTTTCGGAGTTGTGGCGCACCCACCGTCAACAAGGTGGACCTCATGAGGTTACGACGCGCATGATACCACCAACGATCTCGAAGATCCACAGTTCAGGACGATCGGTCAATATTCACCCCACCACCACAGCGGCGTGGATGTGCACGAAGGGAAGATCAACTCTGAGCGTGCCGCCCTTGTGGCCGGCAATGTATTTCCACCGGATGGTTGTCTTTTCAAAGGCGAGGCGGACCTTTCTGGGTTTGCCGGGAAGTTTGAGTGTGATGGTGGCGGGACCCACGGACGGAATCTCATCAATGACGCCGCTGTTCGGCAAGTTGGGAATGCCGGATGAACGGTTGACCAGGTGAATGATCTGCTTGCCGCCCTTTCTGCGAAGGACAACATCGACACAGGCTGGCGCTTTCACCTCGATATCCAGCCGGCCGGCCAGGGCGCGCATGACGCCGTGGACGAAAATCCGGGTAAGCGGATATCGGCTGGCATTGAAATCCCGAAAGATATCGCAGGGGATATAGGCCACGGCTCCCTTGCCGACCTTGTTCAGTGTCGCCGCCGGGTGAGCGAGAATCTGTTCGCCGAGAAGCGGGGTTGCGCCGATCGTCGCGAGGCTTTTGGCCGTCGCGATCTCGGCCAGCCGCCATTGCGCACTGAAGATCGGGACGGTGCCGTCCAATGCCGGCACATGGTAGATGGCCGTGTCGACGACCTTGCCCGCCTTCACGCCGAGAAATTCCTGTCCGAAACGGTCAAAGGCTTTCGCTCCGGAGACGAGCAGCCGGCCCCCGTTCTTTACATACTCCTTCAGGGCGACGACCATCCCATCGGACAGGCAATCCTGTTCCGGCGCGACCACCACCGGGAAATCCGGCAGGCGCGGAAGAAGCGCCCACTCGTCGAGAATGTCCACCCCGTAATGGCACTCCAGCAGGTTGAACACAGCCCCTTGAACCGGGGCCACATCAACATTCCACATCAGGTTGCTTCCGGTTGGGGTGGCGCGGACGTGGTGCTCGGAATGCAGGACCGCAACCTGTGGAATGGCTGCCGTGTTCTGACAGAGTGAGCGGCGGCGCTTGACGAACCGGGCGAGTTCCCCGATGCGTTTCATGCGCCACGGGATGAGCTGGCCGGTGCGAACCCCGCCGAACGGATTCTCGCACGTCTGGACATTCCCTCCGAGCGCCACGATGACCGCGGCCTCCTGCTGCAGCATCTGCACCGGCTTCATGGCAGGCGCCCATTTCGCCTCACCCAGCCAGCCCTGCGAGAAATAGAAGCACCACATCATGATGTCCCACGGCTTGCCGCGTGTGGAGATGAAGCGGGCCTCGCAGCGGCTGCTATCCACGCCCCAGACCGGCGTGTTGTCGCCGCTGATCCAGTCGGTGGGGACCGTCGGTGCGCCGGGATTCTTGAATGTCTGGAGCCAGTTGGAACAAACGAGCACACCGGGCTTGTGGCGATGGAGCGCCTCGCAGTAGCGCGTGACGTACTCCTCGAAGCTCTCGCGCGTGAAGTTCCACCAGGCGGCCCAGTTGGAATCGGCCGGCTCGCGGGGTGGCGCTGCAATGCCGGTTCTTTCGGTGAACGCTTTCCGGCATCGTTCGCAATAGCAGGGCTCCACGCCCCAAAGATCGCCGTCAATCCAGAACCCGTCAATGCCGTAGCGGTCGATCATCTCGAGCAGTTGCGGAATCATGAGTGCTTCGGCGTAAGGACTCCGTGGACACATCTTCCCGCAGGTTGGGTGGGTGATGCCCATCCAAGTAGTGCTGCCCGGTTTGCCGTCGTGGGATTGCACGCACCACTCGGGATGCCTCGTGGCCGCCGCGATATCCCAGATGCCGGAATAGTGGGCATGCAACGGCAGCCCCAGCTTCGCCGTCGCGGCGCGCCACTGCTTGAGCGCGTCCTTGACTACCCCGGGGCCGATCGAAGCGCCGGGGGTCTTGCTGAACCAACTCGTATAGCCGGTATGCCCTTTGGCGTCGGTCTGGACGAAATCGGCATTCGTAAGCCTGAGCATCGGGACAAGTTCCTTCTCGCTACAGCGAGTCCCGATGCCGCGGTCCTTCTCCGCCACGTGGAGATCATGGTGAAAACCAAAGAAACATTTGTCGCCGTGCCAGGCTCTTGTCTGAAGATTCGGTGCCCGGCGGGGTAGGCTTGCTAGAGATGAGGTTGTCTTCATATTACCTTCCTCGTTTTCCCGGTCACCCACATTTCAGTGATAGAAGGCTCTCCCATAGACTGCGATCTCGTCATTCATGGCGTCGATCAGTTCCTGCCTATACGGCACTCCGTGACTGGGGCCTGCGATATAGCCACCGCCGGCGGCCATCCGGTTAATGCACTTGCGGACTTCGGCGCGGACTTCGCCGGGAGTCACGCCCGGTTTATCGAGAACGAATTGACTGTCGATCCCTCCGCAGAAGCAGATCCTGCCCGCGAAGCGCTTCTTCAAGGCCGCCAGATCGTTACACGGCTGACAGGGATTCCAGATATCGGCGCCCATTTCAATCATATCGGAAAACACGGGTTCTATTTTGCCGCAGGAATGCTGATTGATGATGATATGGCGCGTCTTCATGCAGTCGTAAATGCGCTGCGTGTGCGGCCGGAGGATCCGCCGCCAGATCTCGGGTGGCAGGAAGAGATCGTTTTGAGTTCCCCAGTCGTCCCCGTACCAGACCATATCCAGATCGGCCACCTCGTCAAACCTCTCGATCAAGCGGATCTTATAGTCCGCTATCGCCCAGACGAGTTCCGTCATCAGGGCGGGCTCGGCGACATAGGCCATGAGCGCTTCTTCCATGCCCAGAAGCAGATAGGTGCGCTCGAAGAGCCCCATCTCGACAAAGCCGCAAACCAGAGATTCCGTTCGGTTCACGGCATCCGCTCGCAGCCGGATCTGTTCCCAGTCCAACGCGTCAATGTCCGGTATTTCGATTCGTTCGCGCCAGGCCCGCAGATCCGCGATGGGATGCCCGCCCAGTGCGGGATACGTACCGCATTGCACCCCATCTTCCAACGCCCAGAGAACACCGAATGCGTCTTTGCCCGCCGAATAGGAACGTTCAACGACCGGAGGGCCGATCGTAATGACGGCCTCCATTCCATTGGGCACCCACTGTGGGTCATCGTGGCGGATACACCGCAGAAGATTCTCTTTTGCTGTCATGTTGCTATTCACGCGGGCGCGGTTTTCCGCTTTTCCGCAAGATAACTTAGAACGCGCTCCCGATTTTCCTCCCTGATCACGTAAGCCATCTGACGCTCCACACGGTATGACGCAGCAGCAACTCCACCGGCGAGAGCGGCGGTAACGTCTACGCCCAGCGGGGTGTTGATATCGCCGAGATATTCGAAGCCGCACTGCCGGTAGGTATTCCAGCCGGCCTGGTTGCCAAAGGCGGTGGTCAGTTCGATGGCGTCCGCCCGCAAATCCCGGGCCACTGCCTGCAAGATGCGCACGGATAGTCCGCCCAGTCCTCTGCCCTGGCAGTCATCTGCAATGGCCACGCCCAGTTCGGGAACCTCGATCTGGTACGGCCGTGAGTGCGGATTGCCGCCCGCCTTCCAAAGGAAGAAGTGCCCGATGACGCCGTGATGAGCGCTCTCGATCACGTACGAGGCATCCACCCGCGCTGTCGTTTTCCGGACGGCCTCCTGAAACGCGCCGGGCAACGCATTGGGTTCGTGCCAGGGATACGGACAGAACAGATCCTTGGATACAGGTCCCAGTTTGGTGCCGAACACCTGCAACAGTGGCGCGTCGCCGTCGCTCAAACTCCGGATGCACAACCCCGGCAGTCCGGTCAGGTCACAGGCAATCTTCAGCGCCCAGCCGTTGTCGGCAGCGATTTCGCACGTCGCGGTCTGGTGTGGGGCCTGCTTGCTCACGAACTTCTGCATGATCTCATGCAAAGCGGTGCCCAGTGTCATTACAGTTCCTCCGAAGGTTGGCCGAACACCTATTTCGCGCTAACTACGAATTGGTCCCTCACGCGAATGTCATCGGAAGAAGCGCCGACGAGAACATCAAAGGCGCCGGGTTCCACCACAAAGCCATGGGTCTTCTCATCAAAGAAGGCCAGCTTCTCGCCTGGCACAGTGAAGAAGACTGTCCGCTTCTCCCCCGGCTTCAGACTGATTCGATCGAAGCCGCGCAGTTCCATGGCCGGCCGTTGCACGCTGCATTCCACATCGTGGATGTAAAGTTGCACAACTTCGTCACCTGCGCGCTGTCCCGTGTTCTCGACCACCACGCTAACCGTCAGTTTGCCGTCGGCTGTGATTTGTTTGGGCGCGAGCTGGAGGCCGGAATACTTGAAGGTCGTATAACTGAGGCCGTGGCCGAACGCGAACAGCGGCGAACCCTTCACGTACATATAGGTGAAGCCCTTGGAGATATCGTATTCGTCCAAACGCGGAACCTGTGTCTCGGACGCATAAACCGTGTGCGGCAGGCGTCCGGCGGGGTTGAAATCGCCAAAGAGCACTTCGGCAATGGCATGACCTCCCTCTTCGCCCGGCCACCAGGCCTGGATTAACGCCGGAACGTTCTCCTTGAGCCAGGGAACGGCGAGGGGTCCGGCGCTCATCTCGATGACGACCGTGCGCGGATTGGCGGCGACGACGGCCTCGACCAGTTTCTCCTGATTGCCGGGCAGGCCCAGCGAATGACGGTCGGCATCTTCCGCTTCGATCTTCCTGGTGGTACCCACAAAGACAAAGGCAACGTCCGCTTGCCGGGCGATATCGGTCGCCTTCTCCAGTTCGGCAGCAACCTCCGGGTCGACCGGATCCTTGGGGCTGGGGGGCGGCTTGCCGACCACGAAGCCTCCGCTGGCATGGAGAATCTCAGTGTCGGCGGCGGCGCGATCTTTGATGCCCTGCAAAGGGCTCACGGTTTGTTCCGCCTTGCCGTTATATTGGTTCATCATAACCTGATCGGCCAGAGGACCTATGACGGCGATCCGCTTGAGTTTGGCGCGGTCGAGCGGCAGGAAGCCGTTGCGGTTCTGCAGCAGTACAATCGACTGCCGGGCCGCTTCGAGGGCTACAGCCCTGTTCTTCGGGCTGCAAATGACATCGGGAGCGATCTTGCTGTAGGGGACCATGTCCGGTGGGTCGAACTCGCCGAGACGCATCAGCACTCCCAGGACGCGGCTCACGGCATCGTTCAGGCGCGCTTCGGTGAGTTTGCCCGCGCGCACGGCATCGGGAATGTTCAGCTCGTATTCTCTGTCCGAGAAATCGCAACCAGCCATGATGGACTGGGCGACGGCGTCGACGTAGGCCATCTTCCCATCGGCGTGGCCTTGTACCATCGTGTTCACGCCACCGAGGTCGGACACTACAAAGCCTTGGAGATGCCACTCACCCTTGAGCACATCGGTGAGGAGCCACTTGTTAACGTTATTGGGCGTGCCGTTGATCGCGTTGTAGGAGGCCATGACCGACTGGGCGTTGCCTTCGACAACGGCGTCGCGAAAGTGCGGCAGCCAGTATTCGCGAAGCCAGCGTTCCGGGACTTTGACGTCCAGTTTCTTGCGGCCGGTTTCGACATTGTTGACGGCGAAGTGTTTGAGCGTCGCCGCCAGCTTGAGATAGCGGGGATCGTCGCCCTGGAGCCCACGCACGTAGGCGATGCCCATGCGTCCCGTGAGGAACGGATCTTCGCCCCACGCTTCGTAATTGCGCCCCCAATAGGGATTGCGGCCGATGTTGATCACAGGGGCACGGTAGATCAGTCCCTTATGGGCGCCGGGGAAGGCAGGATCATGCTTCCATCCGTTATAGATGGCGCGAGCTTCGTCAGAGAGTACGGTGGCAACCTCCTGCACGAGACCGGTGTTCCACGTGGCCGACATTCCGAGGCAGATCGGAAAGAGGGTGGTCGGGCGGTCCCATTGTACTCCATTGAGACACTGGTTCCATTGGTCCGCCTTGATGTTGAACCGTTTGACCCCCGGTCCAGCGTGGTTCAGCAGACCGGCCTTCTCCTCAAGAGTCAGGCGCGAGACCAGATCTTGTACCCGTTTTTCCGCCGGCTGTGCCGGGTCGAGATACAGCGGGGTCTCAGCCGCAAGCCCGGCGGTGCTGAACACCATGCCAACGAGAAACAATACGACAGCCCAAGCATCACAATTGATCATGCGACATGCCCCCTCCGGAATGGTGTTCGGCCGGTGTTACTTCGATGATCGCAAGATGGGGATCAACGCTGCCGCAAATACGGCGGCCTGCCGCATCATGCCTACGTCGTTGGGATGACATCGATCGACCGTGCCTTCAGAATCATTACCCAACATCCCTTCGTTCGACAAAAAATGGAGGCCTCCGATTCCCTCGCGCATGAGTTGCTCACGGACCGCGCGTAAGAGGCGGCCTTTTTCGGTCGGGGTAGCATTCGCAAAGCTCGAGTCTTCGGCGAGCAGAATGGGCGTCCCTGGATGTGCCCCGCGCAACTTCCGCACGAAAGGCTCAATCCGCTCCGTCACCCGGTTGGGTTGCATGTTCCAAAGACAGTCCAGGACATAGAGGGTGGGGTCAAGTTCCGCCAGGAGATCCGCCATCTCCGACTCCATCCGGCCATTTCCGGAAAAACCTAAGTTTATGACGGATACATCCAGTTCCCGCCCAACAATGGCCGTTGCGGCCAACCCGGGGCGCGAAGCGCACCCACCCTGGGTAATCGAGGTGCCGTAGAACACGACGGTCTTGCGTCGCTCCCGCGTCGTGGCGAGATGATGCTCCTTGGGAATGCCGATCTCCACGGACTTGACGCCGTTGTACAATGGCAAATAGAGCAGACACGGCTTACCCGGCGACGTCAGGAATGTGGCGGTGTTGGAAACGGCGACGGGCTGGCCGTTGCCGGCGAATTGCCATCGTCCGCTCGCGTGCCTTACATAAAGGTCCACGCCGCTGACCCCCGTGGCCGGCATGTGGGCCATGGCAAGACTGTCCTTCAGGAGAGTCCAGCGCACTTGGATTGAAGCGGAATCCGTTGAGAAGCGGACACAGAGTCCGGCGGAGTCATGGCTCAAATCCCAGACTGCACCGGGCACGGTGTGTCGGGCTTTAGCGGGCAGGCGGTCGTAAAACGACTCCGTCTGCTCCCAGCCTTTGCCTTCCACACCAATGTCCTTGCAGTCATACCACACGATGCGCCCGTCGGGGTCGGCCACGCCTTGTTTAGGGTCAATCTTAAGGATACGTTTCACGGTGCTCCTCCAGTCCAGGCCCCGGTGTAGTGAGGCTTGGCGATTAGATGCGGCCGGACGACCTCGGCCATTCGACGATAGGCTTCGAAGGTGACATGGGTTCCATCGGGTGCCGCACAGTCGGCGGCCAGTTGTCCGCTTTCGTCCCGCACGACAGCGTGATAGTCCAGGAAGATATACCCAGCCAAACGCGCGGAGGCAGCGCGTAGGGCCGCGTTGATGCGCACAATTTTGTCCTGGTACTGGAATCGATTCCAGCTATCGGGCGAGCGCAGGGGCAGAATGCTCGAAAGCGCCACTTCAATGTGGTGTTGCCGCAACAGATCGGCCACGGCCAGGATGTGCGCCACGATCCGATCCTCGGGCTCCTCGATCCCATTGATCCCGATCATCATGAAGACGCGGGTCGGCTTGTAAGGGAGCACGTCGTCCGCGAGGCGAAGCCGGAGGCCGTAGACGTTATCCCCGCCGATGCCGCGATTCAGAAGCGAATGATTGGGAAAGAACTCATGGAGCGGCCAGGCCGACGTGATCGAGTCGCCATAGAAGACGTTCTTGACCGTCTTGACGGATGTGCGCAACGTACGGTAGCGCTCAATTTCCGCGTAACGCGGGTAGGTTGAGTAGAACCGAATGATGTTATCCGTATGCTCCTGTTCGAACATGGCCTACCCCCGAACCTCGTCTGTGGACCGTGTGACAGGCAAGTATTGCGCGATGGGTCGCCGCCTGTCACGTTCTGACTTTCCTTTGCCATGCTACGTTCCCTCGGTGCAACCGCGAAAGGTCTTCAAAACGGTCATGCATTGTGGTTCACTGCCGCGAGATTGCCGCTCGACGGTCACACACGGGAGAATGCATGCACGCACGACTGGGTTGGGCCATGGCGCTGGGGTTGGCAGTGGGCGCGGTCGCGACGGCGGGCGTCGCCACGAATGAGACGGTGCGCTACGATCCGTACTTCATCGGTTACCAGAGCGAGCCGGCCATGGATTACGGCGGCCGGACTCTGGCCTCGCTCGATGCGGCCGTCAGCCGGGCCGTCTGGGGCGACGGCGTCTGGCGGCCGCGCATCTATATCGCGCTATTCTGCGAGAACTACGTGGGCGGGTTCCTCTCCGTCGTGCAGCACGAGACCCTGGGGCACGGCGGGCGGGCCCGGGAATTCGGCCTCGATCCCTCGTATAGCTTCGGCGCCGACCTCTCGGGCTCGACCAGTATCGGCCGTGATCCCAAGAACAACCTGCAGAACATCGTCCTGGCGGGCGCCGGCATGGAGGCTGACGGCGTGCTGGCCCAGCGGCTCCTGCGCGATCTCTACACCGGCGACGGCGCGGATGGCGCCGTGATCCCGATGCTGGCGTTCGCCAAGCTGGACTTCACGGTGTACTGCCTGAGCACGCCCAACCCTTCCGATAAGCCGAACGACTTCCGTGACGCCTACAGGGATGGTAACGACGTTGCCTACTACATGGTCTCGCGCCAGGCGCAGCGTACGGGCGGCGACCCGGCGGACGTCTGGAACAACCGGTACACGATCAATTTCAACGATCCGCGGCTGTCGGCCCTTTACGACGACCTGCAGACGGCGGCGGCGTGGAATCTGGCTGATCCGGCCTTCCTGGCGGCGGCGTACGGCTATGTTGTCGACCATGCCATCCGACGCGAGGAGCGCGTCCGTCCGCCCGTGGTGCCCCTGGGCGGCGACTTCGGGTTGACCGCCGGCACGCGGGCGTTCGCGGGTCCCGACACCGTGACGCGGTTCGTCGACCTTTACCTGCTCACGCCCGGGCCGTTGGTTCAGGTCTATGGGCGCATCCTCGACAGCTCGATCGATACGGCCATGGGCTACGGCGCGGCTGTGAACGAGATTCCGCTCGGGAAGAGCGTCTGGCTCAGCGGCGGCGTGGATTTCTGGCAGAACCCCGATTCCCTGGAAAGACTCGAGAACGGCAACGGATGGAACGCCGTGGGCGAGGTCAACACGCTGTTCGCCGGGCGGGTGGGGGTGTCGGTCAAGGTCGGGGCCAAGTCGGACGGCTATTTCCCGGGCACGCCGCTCGATTCGGGCGTGTACGGCGGCGCCGGCGTGTTGTTCGCGTTCTGAGTCCCCGACGCCGTAATTGACAAGTAGCCCTGCCTTTCCCATTATTCAGGGTTCAAAGGTGAGGTTTATGGCTTTCCGACCTGAAGTAATCCGATTTCTGTTCGTGTCCCTGGCCCTGGGGGGGCTGGTGTTCTCGGCCCTGCGCCTTTGCCGCGTGGCCGGCAAGCGGTCCCTGGCTGTCGGCGGCTTGGTCGCGCTCCTTCTCGGCGGCTACATGCTTTACTTCTTCCGCGACCCGCCGCGGCAGGCCCCGGCTGATCCCGCGGCGATCGTGGCCGGCGCGGATGGCACGATCATGTCCGTGGTCGATCTGCAAGAACCGACCTTTCTCAAGACGAACGCCGTGCGGATCAGCATCTTCCTGAGCCTCTTCGACGTACACGTCAACCGCGCGCCCATCGGGGGGATTGTGGAGTTCGCGGCGGATTACCCAGGCACGCGGTACTTCACGTTCCTCGAGAAGTCGTCCGACTTCAACCAGCACAGCACCATCGTGATCCGGGGCAAGGATACCGCCTGTATTGTCAACCAGATCGTGGGCCCCATCGCGCGCCGCGTCGTGCATTGGATCCAGGTGGGGCAGCAGGTCCAGAAGGGTGAAAGCATCGGCATGATGAAGTTCGGCTCGCGGCTCGACATGGTCTTTCCGAAGGATGATGTTGAGGTCGTCGTCAAGAAGGGCATGAAGGTTCGCGCCGGCGAGACCATCGTTGCCCGCCTCAAGGCGAAGGTGACGCCATGATGCCCGGTCTCACCTGGCGTCAAAAAATCCCGATCAGTATCACGCTGATGGCCATGCTTTGCGGCTTTTTCAGCATTCTCGTCACCATGGAAAGCATGAACGAGAAGCAGTTGGTCACGCAGGGCATGATGCATCGCTGGGCGGCGCTGTTGATCATGCTGGCCATGATTCTCGACGGCCTCGACGGCAATGTGGCGCGCCGGCTGAAGGGCTGCACGGAACTCGGCGCCGAGTTGGACACCTACGTCGACATGACCGCGTTCGGCATTGCCCCGGCGGTGTTGATCTACGTCGTGATGTTGACGGGAAATCAACCGCAGGATTTCAACCGTACGATCTGGCGCGTGGCCATGACCTCAGCCGTGGTGCTTTCGGGCGTGTTGAGGCTGGCACGATTCAAGGTGATCGACCCCAATCGCGGCCAGCACGGCTACACGGGGCTGCCGATCACGGCGTGCGCCGGCTGGGTGGCCATGCTCGTCTTCATCAGCCAGAGCGAACCGTTCGAGAGCTTCTCGTTGAATCATGGCCCGGTCGCCATGCTGTTCCTGGCGGGCGTGATTTCCTTTATTGTCCTGCAAGTTTCCCAGGTCCCTTACCCAAAGCCCACGAAGCATCCGGCATTGTTCGTTCCAATGATCCTGATGGTCTGCGTGTTATTCGTTCCCGACCAGCGCATTGCGTTGCCGGCCGCCGTCATCATGGTGACTCTCGTATTCTGCTACATTCTATTCGGCCCGCTTTATGTTCGGCAGATGGCCCGTCGCCGGGCCAAAGCCGGCGCCGTCGGCGGCCAGGAGTAACGCGCCGTGGAAGCGGCAGCGCGGCAGGAACTGGCGGCTATCCTCAAGCTGACCCGCGAGTATCTCGGGGCGTTGACGGAGGATGGTGTCACCCGGGTTGACGTGTCGCTCGAGGCGGCAGCCAGGCTGGGCGCAAAATCCAAGCCAGCCGCGGCCAACCGAGGCCAGTCGGTGTCCGCGACCAGCCTTCGCCCGTCAGCCCGTCAGCCGGCGGTTACGCCCCTCCCCTCGCGCGCGGCCCCCCGTCCGACGGCCCCGCCGCCCGGCGCGGCCAGACCGGGCGTTCCCGCCCCGTCGCTCCCCGAACCCGCGGCCCCGGGCGATCCGGCGGTCGTCGGGCTCAGGCGCATCGCCTCGGTGGTGGCCCGCTGTGCCAAGTGTCCTCTTCACAAAGAACGGATGCGAACGGTGCCGGGCCAGGGCAATTCCCATCCCGAGATTCTTTTCGTGGGCGAGGGACCGGGGGCCGACGAAGACCGGCAGGGCGTGCCGTTCGTCGGCGAGGCCGGCCAGCTCTTGACCAAGATGATCGAGGCCATGGGCCTGACGCGGGACGACGTATTTCTCACCAACATCGTCAAGTGCCGGCCACCCGCCAACCGCACGCCGGCGCCGGACGAGATCGCCGCCTGCCTGCCTTACCTGCACGAGCAGGTCGCGTTGCTTCAGCCCAAGGTCATCGTCGCATTGGGCGCCGTGGCCTCCCAGGGGTTGCTGGGGGTCGATACGCGGATCGGCGAACTCCGCGGGCAGTGGCGTCAGTTCGGTGCCATCGACGTGATGCCGACGTACCACCCCGCCCACCTATTGCGTCTGCAGGCAGCCAAGCACGAGGCGTGGGCCGACCTGCAGAGCGTCCTCAAGCGACTGGGCCGCACGGCGCCGCCCCGGCGGGAAGCGCGCGCATGAGCGCGTTGCCTACCAGCGAGGCCGCGGCGGCCTGGCGCGCACGCCAGACCGGGACCGTGGCCGTGGTGGCGGGCGCCTTTGATATTTTGCACCCCGGCAACCTGGCCGCTCTCCGCCAGGCGCGCCTGGAGGCGGACAGCACGCTGGTGCTGCTCGAGCCGGATGCGGCGGTCCGGCTGGAGGACGCGGGCGGGTCGCTGCAGCATCCCGAGGCGGCCAGGGCGGAGGTAGTGGCGGCCCTGCGGGACGTGTCGGCTGTCGGCGTGGCGGGCCCTGGCGCCCGGGCGTGGGTCGACGCGTTGCGGCCCTTTGTCTGGGTGACCCGTGCCGGCGCGCCGACCGACAGCGCGCTGTCCGCCGCCCTGGCGCAGGCCGCTTCGGCGCGGCGTGACGTCGAGGGACCGGCCGATTGCACGACGGCGGCGATCCATGCGGCCATGGTCGCGGCGCGTACGCCGATCCGCGTGCCGGCGCTCGCCTATCCCGCGCCGGCCTCGGACGACCTTGGGCCGGCCTTGTGTGCGGCCGCCCGACCGTTGGTCACGGTCAACGGCTGTTTCGACATTCTGCACGTCGGGCATGTGCGGTTCCTCGCCAGCGCGCGCGTCGAGGGACAACGACTGGTGGTGCTGATCAACGACGATGCCTCGGTGGGGCGCTACAAGGGACCGACCCGCCCCGTCTTCCCGATTGGCTTCCGGGCTGCGGCCCTGGCCGCGCTGCGTTGGGTCGATGCCGTGGTTCCGTTTTCGGGCGATAATCCCCTCGGGCTGATTCGCGAACTCAGGCCCGACGTGCACGTCAAGGGGGGATCGTACGAGCCGGACCGCGTGCGCCAGGAGCGGGAATTGATGGAAAGCCTGGGCGGACGGCTCGTGTGCACCGACTTGGTGGCGGGGTACAGCACGACGACCTATATCGAGAGATCAAGGCCGGCGGGTTGACTTTGGATGGGCTGTGTCCGACAGGTGTGCTATAGTGTAATTATGAAGGACAGGGGGAAGGAAAAAGAAATCGACCAGGCCGATCTGGTCGAGTTGGATTTTCTTGAGCGACTCGCGTCGCGCCTGCCGAAGGATGACGAGATCCTCAAGGTGATCGGCGATCTGTACACGCGCGTGGGCCGCTACGAGAAGGGGCTCGAGACGGACCGGCAACTCGCGGCGCTGTGCCCGGAGGATGCGCTCGTGTGGTACAATCTGGGCTGTAGTCTGGCGTTGCTCAGCCGGCGCGATGAAGCGCTCGAGGCGCTGGCGCGTGCCGTAACCCTCGGCTACCAGGATCACGAATGGATGAGCAGCGACAGCGATCTGCGGTCATTGCGCGACGATACGGCGTTTCGTTGGTTGCTCAGAAAGATCACGACGGGCGCCGCCAAGGCCAAGAAGGGCGACTCCGAATCCGGCTGACCCAGAGGGTGGACCGGTATTTCCCCCGCAGATTCCTCCGCATCATTTTCGCATTGTATTCCACTCCCGCCAGCCTAACCATGTGGCCGGAACTCCCGGAGGCGACTGAGAGGAGTGTCCAGTCCCGGACTGATGGAGGTCGGCGATGGATAGCGAACAGGCCTTGGCGGTTTTCGAGAACTACAAGATCCGCCGCGTCTACGACGAGGCGTCGGAGACCTGGTATTTCTCAGTAGTGGACATCGTTGCGGCGCTCATTCAGCAACCGGACTACCAGGCAGCCAGAAACTACTGGAAGGTCCTGAAGAACCGGCTGAACAAGGAAGGAAGCGAGTCGGTTACAAAATGTAACCGACTGAAACTGCCGGCCGCAGACGGCAAGCAGTACCTGACCGATGTGGCCAGTCCGGAAACGCTTCTGCGCATTATTCAGTCGGTGCCCAGTCCCAAGGCCGAGCCCATCAAACTCTGGCTTGCCAAGGTCGGTTACGAACGCATCCAGGACATGAGCGATCCGGCCCGGTCGCTGGATCGGGCCCGCGAATACTGGCGACAGCACGGACGCAGCGAGAAGTGGATTCAGCAGCGGATGATGGGGCAGGAAACCCGTAACAAACTCACCGACTACTGGAAGGAGCACGAGATCAAGGGCGAGGAGGAGTATGCCATCCTGACCAACATCATCCATCAGGAATGGACCGGGGTTTCCGTCAAGAAGCACAAGGATCTCAAAGGCCTGAGGACGCAGAACCTGCGTGACCACATGAACGAGGCGGAACTGATTTTCACCGCCCTGGCCGAACTTTCCACCCGCCAGATTGCAGAAACGGTCGACGCCACCGGCATGCCGGAAAACGCCGAGGCTGGCCGCAAGGGCGGCGGGATTGCGAAAAACGCCCGCCTGGAACTGGAGCAGAAGACCGGCCGAAACGTGGTAACCGGCGAGAATTTCCTGCGGCCGCCAGGAACAGGCAAGAAACTCGGGAGCACCGATTGATCAAGGAACAGACAATACTCCAGATCCGCCAGGAAACAGCCGGCAAGAAACACAAGATCCGGCTGACCCTGAAGCGCCCGGGACAGCCGGACCTCGAAGGCGAGGCGAAGATTGCCTTTGCGCTCACGCCGCAGGAGCAGGACGAATTGCGCTGGTACATGGAGGACTACCTGCAGGTGGCGGCATCCGTTCCAGAGGTGCAAGTCCGGCAGGTCGAGGAGTGCATGCGTCGACGCGGCGAGGATCTGTACGACAAGGTCCTGGCCACCAACAAGGACACGCAAGCCATCTGGTTCGCGGTCCGGGAGCAACTGGCCGACCTGCGCATCGAGATCACCACCGGCATTGCCGAAGCCGCCTCCATTCCGTGGGAACTGATGCGGGACCCCCAGTCCGATTCCGCCATCGCCCTGCGCGTGCAGTCCTTCGTGCGGGTCCAGTCGAATCCGAACACTGGATTCGTGTTGGCGCCTCTGGTGGACGGGGGACGTGTCCGGTTGCTCTATGTGGTGTGCCGGCCGGGCGGCAGAAACGACGTCGAGCTGCGGGCGGTGGCCAACCGGCTGTTGCAGGACTTGGGCGAGGACCTCGCTCGCTTCGACGTCATCGCTCTGCGCCCGCCCACCTTTGAGCAACTCCAGAAGGTACTGACCGACGCCAAGGCCGCAGGACGGCCCTTCCATGTCGTCCACTTCGACGGCCACGGCGTCTACGCTGACTTGAGTAAGACCGCCCTGGCTGATTGGGCGAAAGCCATCAATGTCCTCACGCTGGGCGCCGAGGCCAAGGGCAAACACGGTTACCTGCTTTTCGAGCGTCCCGACAGCGAGGAGAATATGCGGCCTGTATCGGGCGCGGAACTAGGCAAACTCCTCCACGACACGGGCGTGCCCGTGCTGGTGCTCAACGCCTGCCAATCCGCCATGCATGAAGCCGTGGCCGACAAGAAACCCGCCGCCGGCAACGTCCATGACGAAGTCCGCGCCATCGGTTCGCTCGCCCAGTCCGTCATTGACCAGGGCATCCCCGCGGTGCTCGGCATGCGCTACAGCGTCTTCGTCGTCACCGCCGCGCAATACATCGGTCAACTCTACGCCGCGCTCGTCAAGGGCCGTTCCTTCGGCGAGGTCGCCAGCGAAGGCCGAAAGCATCTAGCCCTGAATCCGGACCGCTGGGTCGGCCTCCAGCCCCGCCCGTTGCAGGACTGGTTCGTGCCCGTCGTTTATGAAGCCGCGCCCATCCACCTGCTGCCGCCCAAAACCGCCGCTCCCGGCCTCGAACTCAACCGCCCCGAACTCGACCCCGCCCAGACCAATCCCGCCTTCCGCCGCTACGTGCCCGACACCGGTTTCGTGGGCCGCGACGAGACGCTGCTCCTGCTCGACCGGGCCTTCGACGAACACCCCGTTGTGCTCCTGCACGCGTACGCCGGCCAGGGCAAATCCGCCACCGCCGTTGAGTTCGCGCGTTGGTACGCTCGAACTGGCGGTCTCGGTCCGGAGCCCGTCGTCCTGCTGACCTCCTTCGAGCGCCACACCGATCTGACTGACGTGCTGAACCAGATCGGCCAAACCTTCGCCCCGGTCCTCCAGGCCAGTAGCGTCGAATGGTACGCCGTCAACGACAACGCCACCCGCCGCCGCCTCGTCCTCGACGTGCTCCGCCAAGTCCCCGTGCTCTGGATTTGGGACAACGTCGAGCCAATCGCCGGCTTCCCCGCCGGGACCGAGTCCGCATGGACTTCGGCCGAACAAGCCGAACTGGCCGATTTCCTCAAGCAGATCAAGATCGCCAAAGGCACCAAAGCCCGAATCCTCCTCACATCCCGGCGCGACGAACAGGCATGGCTCACCGGCATCCCGCACCGCATCGAAATGCCCCGCATGAGTGACAGTGACGCCGCCAGCCTCGCTCGGAGCCTTGGCACCGAGCGGAAGATCGCTCGCGAGGAATTCGCCGACTGGCAGCCGCTGCTCGACTACTGCCAAGGGAACCCGCTCACGCTCAGCGTCATCGTCGGCCAGGCCATCCGGATGAGATTGAGCGGTCGGGAACCTATCGCGAACTTCGTGGAAGTCATCCGCAACGGCGAGCAAGCCATCGAAGACGCCGACGAGAAACAAGGCCGCGACAAATCCCTCGGCGCTTCGCTCGACTACGGGTTCCGCAACGCCTTCCAGCCCGACGAACAACTCATCATCGCCCTGCTGCACCTATTCCAGGGAACCGTGTGCGTCGACACCTTTGCTTTCTTGGGAAATGGCAAGAACGCCCACGTTCTCCCGGAGTTGCGAGGCATCACCAAAGAACGTCTGAGCGACCTCCTCGGGCGAGCCCGGGACTGCGGCCTCCTCACGCGTCAACACACTGATAATCGAACACTCAGCCTTGAATATTATGCCATCCATCCGGCACTGTCCTGGTTCCTCCGCCAACTGTCCGCTCGGTACTACGACGGCCAACAAGGCGGCTCGACGCCTACTGCCGCCCTTCGCGCCTGGGTCGAAGCCATCACTGTATTGGGCAACGACTACTGCGCCCTATGGGGCAAAGGCGTGCGAGGCGTCATCCAGTACCTAGCTCTGGATGAAGCTAACATGCTGTACGCTTGGCGGATAGTCCGTCGCCATGGATGGTGGGACCGCGTCGCTGGCACCATGCAGGGCCTGCGAGTTCTTTACGACTATCAAGGGCGCCTGGCGGAGCTATTCCGGCTCGTCGCCGAAATCACGCCCGACTATTGCACCTCAGACGACAGCCCGATCCCGGGACGGGAGCACAACTACAGTCTGCTCATGGACTGCCGAATCTACCTAGCCCACCGGCACCAACACGACCTCCATGGCACCGCCGCTCTGCAGGGGAAACTGGTCAATCTGCTCCGTAGCCAGACTGCTCACGCCCTCCTTCTGCCGCCCGATGCCCCTCTGCACACCGAGGAACGCAGGCAGGTTCACGCCTTCGCCGCCGCTGTACTCGCTCTTGGCAGCATACTGCGGGAGCAAGGGAACCCCAACTGTGTGGCAGCAACTGAAGAAGCCATTCGGTACAGCCAGCGAATCCAAGACAGCGATGCCGAAGCCGTCGCCTGCTTCAACCTCGGTCAAGACTACATGCAGTTTCCCGCTATCCGCAACCTGGACGCCGCCGAAGCCGCGTACCAACGAAGCTTGGCCCTGCGACACCAGAGCGATGCGTTGGGCCGTTCAAGATGCATCAAAGAAAGCGGTGTAGTCCATTACGAGCGACTCAAGAAGTCGCAGCAACGAGGTGAACCGGTGGAAGTCGTACTGAAGCACGCTCAAGCGGCCGAACTGCACTTGCTGCAAGCTGCGGCCCTTTGTCCCCTTGACGCTCTATACAACGTGGCCGAAATACACAACGAACTAGGCCTTCTCTACGCGAGAGTTGACCAGATAGAACTTTCCCGAGAGCACTACGAAGAATCTCTACGGATTGACCTACAAACAGGTGACCGTTCCCGCACAGGTGGTACCCGCTGCAACATCGCCCTGATGTACCTCCGGGGTGTGGAACTGGAGTCCACCCTAAGACGTAGGATCGACCTCTTGCACCGCGCTCAGGCCTACGCCCAGGCCGCCCTGCGCGACTTCCAGCATTACCGAGGCCGCGCCGCCGAAATGGAAGCCAAGGCCCAACAACTCCTCGCCCACATCGCCCAAGTCCTGCAATCCGCAAGTGGAGTAGCGCCGGAAGGAAGCAGGTGCCGATGAAGGCCCATCTTGCGCAACAGGTCGAGAGGAGATTCCAACGGCGACTCGATGAGCGCGGAGTCGTCTACCTCCTCGGCGCAGGGGCTTCGGTTTGCGCCGGGCTCCCCACGATGCACGATCTGACGGTGAAGATACATCGCGGCCTTCCGCCTGACCTGAAGGAGCACTACGACACGATACGATCGGCACTACAAAACCAACTGGGTGAGGGTCGCTGTCTCAACATAGAAGACATTCTCAGCGAACTCCTGCTCGAACTCGCTCGGCAATCCGTTCCACAAGAACACCGCACGACGGAGTTGTTTACGGCGATCACGTCAAGGGTCAGGCGCCTGTTGCAGAGTACAAGCACTTTCGACCACCACCGTCGTTTCGTGAAGGCCCTGTGTGCGCGGGAAGGGCGCACGGTCAAGAGGCGTCCTTCGCCGATCACCATCGCCACAACGAACTACGACCTTCTGGTTGAGACAAGTTGCGAAGCTGAGCAAATCGCGTGGACCAATGGATTTGGCGGCACGTTCCGGCGCACATGGATTCCGGGGTGTCTCGCCTGTGCCATTTGCGAACACTCTGGCACGGAATGGCGTCCGATCCATCGCCAAGTCCTCCTGATGAAGGTCCACGGTTCATTGAGTTGGCACACGGTGGCGAACGGGGAAACTAGAGAGACGGCCCAGGTGCCGACTGGCTTGCGGGCGGAACAGGCCTTGATGATCTGGCCCCACGTCGGTAAAGAAGCCGCCATCCTCCACCCGCCCTTCAACGATCTCTTGAAGTACTTTGAGAGGGCGCTCGGTTGTGCTACGGTTCTGGCGACAAGTGGATACGGTTACGGTGACGAGCACTTGAACGGGAAGATCCTTGAGTGGGCAAAGGCCGGCAACGGCCGATCACTCGTGTGCATGTCGAAGGAGTTGCCCGTTTGGTTGTCGCCGCACAGAGAGGCCGATTGGCTATCGGTGTTGACCGAAGACGCGATCATCTGGAATGGACGCGTCGAGCAGGGGAAGACGGATTTGTGGGATTTTGCGCGTTTTTCGCTATGGCTAGAAAGCAGTGCAGGAGGCTGATATGGAACGACAAGCCGAGAGAATAGGTCGCCTTGTCGAGGTGAAAGGCAACCGGGTCACTTTCGATCTCTCCGTCGACCCGGCGGTTGCCATCGCCGAGGAGTACTACCCTGGGCAACCGGGTTCGCACATCAGGATTCCTTTCGGGGGCGAGGATGTGATCGGTGTTGTGGAGAGCATTCGGCTTGCCGAGAATCCCGCGGAATCCAGCAAGCCGAAGCAGCAGGCAATGGCACTGCTTCTGGGTACCGTTCCCGTCGTGCAAAGCTCAGGCGAGCCCAAAGCCCCATTCGTCCGAGGCGTTTCAATCCTGCCCACTGCGGGGAAGGATGTCATGATGCTTCCCGCGACCGAGTTGAAGTGGATCTACGGCGAGGGCGACGAGAACTCGTTTTCGTTCGGGACCCTTTCGGTTGCGCCTGATCGCTCTGCCAACGTCCATATGAACCGATTCTTTGGGCGTCACGTCGCCATCCTCGGAACCACGGGTTCGGGCAAGTCCTGTGCAGTTGCATCCATCCTCCAAGCCGTCACGAAGACATGCGACCATCCTCATATCTTGATCCTCGACCTTCATGGCGAGTATGCATCTGCCTTTCCGGAGAAGAGCAACCTTGTCAGCAGTGAAGATATCGAGTTGCCATACTGGCTACTGTCGTTTGAGGAACTCGCGGATTTTTGTGTCGATGTCACGGAGTTCACGGCTCACAACCAGATCATGGGTCTCCACCGGGCCATTCGCAGTGAGAAAGAAACCGCCGCGAGTGCGGAGGACCTTTCCTTGGGTGTCGCTCTGAGCGTGGACAGCCCTCTCTGGTATGATATGCGGAACGTTGTCCGCACCATCGAGGATTGGAACACCGAAATGGTTCAAGGCGCCCGAGGCGAGAAGCAGGGGCCGTTGTACGGGGTTTTCACGCGGTTTCTGATGAGACTGCAGACGCGCATGGATGATCCGCGCTATGCCTTTCTGTTCCAACCCAAACGCTATACGAAAAGCAGGACGCTCCCTGAACTGCTGCGCACGCTTCTGACGGTAAGGACCGGTGCCAAGTTGACGGTGCTCGACTTGAGTGGGGTCCCTTCCGATGTGCTCGGAGTTGTCGTTTCCGTTGTTTCGCGACTTGTGTTTGAGTTCAACTTCTGGAATCCGGCTCGGGCCGATACTCCCGTGTGCGTTGTCTACGAGGAAGCTCATAACTACGCATCGGGCAGCGACGCGAAAGGCAACCGAGCCGCGAAAGAGGCCGTGGAACGGTTGGCCAAGGAAGGCCGCAAGTACGGGATAGGCATTGTGGTCGTCAGTCAGCGGCCCAATGAACTGTCGCCCACAGTGGTCAGCCAGTGCAACACGTTCATAGCTCTGCGACTCTCCAATCCAAGGGACCAGGAGTTTGTGCAACGACTCGTGCCGGAGTCGCTTGCCGGACTGATGGACATGCTACCGGCCCTTCGGACAGGCGAAGCGCTTGTGCTGGGGGACTCGGTCATCATGCCGACGCGGGTTCAGATCTCGATGCCGAGTCCAGAACCGGCCAGCAGGGACATCGATTTCAGGCGCGGTTGGCGCAATGAACCTGTGAATGTCGACCCGCAGGCCATTGCTCGGCGTTGGTGGTTGCGACGGAGGGACGTCTGATGCCCGCAACCGATGTGGACGCTGGGACTCGTCTCAGGGCATTGCTGCGCCGCCTAAACCCGAACCGTCCGGCCTCAGTCACTGATGACGCTCTGCCACGCGTGGATCGCGGTGTTGACGCCTTGCGTTCGGTTGCAACTTATCTTCGTGCCGATCCCAACGCCAAACTGCTGATTGCCGGCCACATCGGGGTAGGTAAGTCGACGGAACTCGTTCATTTGGGCCGTCAGTTCGAGAACGAATTCGAAGTCGTCTACCATTCCGTTAGCGGCGAGATCGGTGCACACAACGCCAGTGTGCCAACGCTGTTAATATCTCTACTGCACCAGGTAGTGCGGCGGTGGAACGCGACATCCATTCCCATTCCGAGCGGTCTGGTCGCCAGCGCATACGAACTCGTCTCTGGCAAGGATACGAGGTCGGCCATTGCCGAGGCGGTAAAGGCCGCCTTGATGACAGGCGTTCCAGGACGTGAGCCGCCTCTGACTGGCGCAGGTTTGGAGGACTACCTGGCGAAGGCTGTGCATCAGATATCTCTCCGGTACTTCGATCTTGCGCAGCGGCGAAGCGCCGATGTGGTTGGGATTGCCGCGGCACTTGAGAACACGCTCAAGGAACTGGCGAACGCCGTGGGAAGACCACTGCTGCTGCTCATTGACGACCTGGACAAGATCGCGGAGGACGATGCCGCATTGGACATCTTCGTGGACCGCGCTATGGCTTGGATCAAACTGCCTTGCGCGGTGGTCGCCACACTGCCAATCAACCTCTATTTCCACGAGAGGGCGCGGGAAATCGAACAGATCTGGAACAGCGTGGAACTTCTGGATCCCCTTGCCATGCCACCACAGGAAGATGCTGACGCGATTCCGCCATCGGCTTCATTCTACCTCACGCTGCTCAAAAACGTGGGCGGCGAGACGGTTTTCTCGGGCCGGCAGACATCTCGGCTCGCCCGAGACAGCGGCGGGGTAATTCGCGATTTCGTGCACCTGTGTGCCTCGTGCGTGCACTCCGTGCTCGATACTGGCGAAGAACACGTCCGCGATTGGCACATCAAAGCCGTCGAGGCCCAACGGACGGAGAAGTACCAGAGCCGCCTGCTCGACGAGGACTACGAAAGGCTTGACTCGATCATCCGCACGCAGCGCGGAGCACGAACTGGCGCGCAACTCATTCGTGATGGAGTCCTGCTATCCCGGCGTGACGAACAGGGCAAACGCGTGCTCTGCGTTCATCCGCTTGTGGCGCTTTTAGTGGAAGACTACCGTAGGAGACGCACTCCACCTGCGGGGCCGTTGCCTTCAGTAGCAGATCGAGGTCCTCAAGGAAGCAGGTAGGATGCCCATGATTCTCACGGTGACCGAATTGAGAGATCGCCTGCTGGAAACGCCGAATGCCTTTGGCATCGTCACGTACTCAACGGAGTCATCGCGCAACACGTTTCTGACCCGGTTCTCGAACGCTCTGGTTGGTTGTAAAAGTGCGGGCATATCCACGATCTCCGGTGAGGGGCTGTCGCACACGGAGTTGCCCTCAGTGGTTGTGGAGGAAATCGCCAAGACCGATCCGAAGGTCACCATTCTGGTCTTGACGGGAATCGAGTCCATGCTGCCGCAAGGCGCCATTGTTCTAAACGGTCTTCGCGAGAAACTGGTTGATTGCAGGGCGGTTCTGATCCTGCTACGAAAAGACCGACTCAGGGATTTCCAGCTTCATGCGCCGGATCTCATGAGTTTGGTCGGAACGTTCTTCCTTCGTGCCGAAGCGATTGGCGAGGCAGCATCTTCCGCCGCAGAGGGCGCGGGAGTATGAATCCCATCCTGAACCGATGCGCGGTCAGACTCACGGCTTGCCTTCAGGATTGTCGCATGTTCGTAAAGGCGGGCGGCGCAGCTTCTCCAGCGACACGTGTGATTGATGACGCCCATCGCCCAGCCATTCTTCTCGCGAGGGGACTGGAAGGTGTCGGACTAGCTGAGTTTGAAGATCAGGAGGTCGCGGCGGCGCCGATACCGATCTACGATGGCGGCAAGTTCTCGTTCTACATGCGTTACTGCGTGTCGGCGCAGAATGAGCCGGAGATGGTGAGTTTCGGTATCCGCTTCATGAACCTCTGCAAGTCCGTCAACGGCGTGGACTCGATCCGTTACGACAAGAACGTGGGTGCTGCGAAGGGAATGCCTGACTTCGATGAAGACATTCTCCCCATCGGCGATGCTCCATCCCATCCAGTATGTCACGTACACGTCAACTACGCGGTTCCAAACCACATCAACATACAGGCCGACAATGACCTGCGCCTGCCGGCTGGTGACGTGGACCCGATCTTGGTAGTTCGGTCGGTGGACCACTGGTACTGCCGTCGTCTCGGTATCCTGCGATAACCACGCTCTTGGGATTCGTCCTGCCAGTGGCGAAGTCATCTTGGCAAGGCCATATGGGGCCGGACAACTCCGTCGCGGACTACCGGCATGACGATGACAACGCAGTCTCCATCCTGTCCGGAATCGTTGGCCGCCAATGTCGGGTTTGATCTGCTGGGGGGAGGGGCTTGGGGGCGATGTGGAGAGGGCCATCAGTGCCGTGATGAAGGCCGCGCGGTTTCTCCGGGCGGCGGTGATGCGCTGGCGATCTTCCGGCGCACCCTGGCGGCATCCATTCGCGACATCGACGAAGACGACCGCGGCAGGTTGTTCCAGCGGTTTCTCCGGGATGGTTCCTATGAGCGAGAGGGGCCGATCCCTCCTGAACTGCGAGGCAACCCGGTCTTGGCCGCGTTTTGGGGTGTGGTGACGAAGATTCCAAACGTTAGGTGCGATGCAATCGGATCGGCAAACTGACACGGCGCCGGCCGACGACGAGGTCGGATGGGCGGCTGCGCGCATGGCCATGGTCGACGTCGTTCGGCGCTACGGCATCAAAAATCCCCGGGTGTTGGCCGCGTTGGGGAAGGTGAGGCGACACCGTTTCATCCCCGTCGACCAGCGGCGACATGACGTGGCCTACGCGGACCATCCTTGGTCGATAGGCCATGGCCAGACGATTTCCCAGCCCTACATCGTCGCCTATATGACCGAACGGCTTGACGTGCAGGCGGGAGACACGGTGCTCGAAGTGGGCACCGGTTCCGGCTTCCAGTCGGCCGTGCTGGCCGAACTGGGCGCGACCGTCTTCACGATCGAGCGCCTTCCCGAACTCGCCGAACATGCCCGGACGGTCCTGGCCGCCGAGGGCTATGCCGGGCGCGTGAGCGTCCGCGTGGGCGACGGCTCTGCGGGTTGGCCGGAGCAAGCGCCGTTCGATGCGATCATTGTGACGTGCGCTGCCGAAACCGTTCCCCTACGGCTCGTCGAGCAACTAGGCGAGGGCGGGCGCATGATTCTGCCCGTGGGCCCGGAAGCGGGCGCCCAGAGGCTCGTGATCATTCGCAAACACCGCGGCCGCGTCGAACAGGTCGACGACCTGCCCGTGCGCTTCGTCCCCCTGATCGGTGGGTCCTCCGGGTGAGAACCCGTTTCCGATCACCTGAACTGCGGCTCACAGAAGGAGCGTTTGTCGGTTTATGCCTGGTGCTGCTCGCGACTGGTTGCGCGATGGACGGTGTCAGGCGTGTCCGTGTTGTGAATGAGCAGTCGGCACCGGTGAACGGTATTCTTGTTCTTCCACTCTACACCGTTTCTTCAGGGATCGGCGTGGGCGCAGAAGGGAAGGGACCCCATAGCGAACAACGGGTCCTGATAGAAAAGCCTTTCCTGTTCAACTCAGGTGAAGACCTCATGGCAAGACAATCATACACCAGAGGCGTAATGATCCCGATCCCACCGTTCGTTTTCATCGGCAAGAGTCGATACGTCGGCGCCTGGTTGTTCCTCAAGAAGGACTACGCCCCGCGAGCCCTACAGCGAAGCGACATCTTTGGTGAGGCTCCTATCATTCTGACTAACGCGTCTGGAACCGCCTGCGCGCAGGCGGTTGACACGTTGCTCTTGCCGGACGTCGATCAACAAACGCTCAAGACGATGTTCGCTGTCGAATCGATGCAGGAGAAGGTTCACGCCAATTTGGATAAGAAGGCAAGAAAACTCTTGAACGCCCAGAGATAATACAAGAGGAACCGAACCCGCCCTTGCTCGGTACGTCGTTACCGCATCTCCCGAGAAGGGCAGCGTGTTCCACCGGAGGCAGGATCGATGAACGTCGGCTGAAATGACCCTTGCCCTTGTGGAAGTTGCGAGAAGTTCAAATTGCATTCAGGCCCAAGAGACGCAGAATACGACATCGAACCACGATAGGAGGGTCTCAGGCTCAAGATGCTACTTAAGCCGCAAAACACTTTGGAGACGGGCGATCCTCGCGAGACGCCGGCGTATGGCATCTTGGAGGCGGCGCACTATCTCCGGATTCCGGCCGCAACCCTCCGTTCTTGGGTGCGTGGCCGTCACTATCCGACCGAAGGCGGAAGAAGTTTTTTCAAGCCGCTCATCGAACTTCCTGTGTCGGGGTTTCTGTCGCTGTCCTTTATCAACCTGATCGAAGCGCATGTTCTGGATGCCATACGGCGGGAGCACAATATTCCGCTGCCAAAAGTCCGCATCGCTTTGGACTACGTGAAGAAACACCTCGACTCGAAGCATCCCTTGGCCGACCTCAAGTTCGAGACCGATGGGGTCGAACTGTTGCTTACGCGCTTCGGGCAGTTGATCTCCGCCTCCGAGACCGGGCAACTGGCGATGAGGGAAATGCTTGCCGCGCATCTGAGGCGGGTCGAGCGTGACGCGTCAGGTCTCGCCGTTCGGCTTTATCCGTTCACCCGCAAGCGCCAGCCGGATGAACCTCGGATCATCGTCATCGACCCTTCGGTCTCCTTCGGCCGGCCGACCATAGCCGGAACGGGCATAGCCACAAACATCGTCGCGGAACGCTACAAAGCCGGCGAGTCCATAGACGAACTCGCAAAAGACTACGGGTGTGAGCGCAGCTATGTCGAAGAAGCCGTTCGATGCGAGCTCGCCAGCGCCGCCTGAACCGCTGGTCTTCTTCGTGGACCGTTCCATCGGCCGCAAGGTTATTCCTGCCGCCCTTCGTCAGGCCGGCGAGGAGGTGCGCGTTCACGACGACTTGTTTCCCCAAGACGCCAAAGACGAGGACTGGTTGACGGAAGTGGGGAAACGCGGTTGGATCGTCCTTACCAAGGACACCCGCATTCGCTATCACACCATCGAGGTCAATGCTCTACGTGCCGCTGCAGTTCGTGCGTTTGTGTTGACTGCAAAGGGCGATTTGAGCGGCCAGGAAATGGCCGAGGTGTTTGTCAAAGCGCTGCCAGCGATCAAGAAGCTGCCAGAAAGTCCCCGCCCTTCCTTGCCCGTGTGACCCGTGAAGGCAACGTCACGCTCATCGGATAGCGAGGCTTATGCTGGTGCCAAGCGTGGTGAAGCGCCGAAGAGCTCCGAAGGGGAGAACGTTTAACGCTAAACGTTTAACGTTCAACTCTCAAGTGGGGGAACCGTTGAGCGTTGAGAGTTCAGCGTTGAGCGTTGAACGTTCCCGTTCCCATTATCTCTTCACGAAGTATTCCACCGTCGCCTTGAGTCCCGCCTCCAGGCTGCCTGACGGCTTGAAGCCGGTGGCGAGAAGTTTGTCGACCGATGCCATGGAGTGCTTCACGTCGCCGGCACGCTCGGCGACGTGCTGGATCTTCGAGCGCGAGCCGGTCATGCGGACGATGGTCTGGGCAAGCGCGTTGACGGTGATCTTCTTCCCGTAGGCCACGTTGAAGACGCCGGTCTGCGTCGACTGCGTGGCGAAAAAAACATTGGCCGCGGCGATATCCTTCACGTAGATAAAGTCGCGCGTCTGTTCGCCATCGCCATAGATGGCGATGGGCTCGTTGTTGATGGCGCGATGCGTGAAGATCGGCACGGCGGCCGCGTAGGCGCTCTTGGGATCCTGCCGCGGGCCGAACACGTTGAAGTAGCGCAGGCAGGCCACCGGCAACTTACCGGTCTCCGTGAAGATCCGTCCATAGTACTCGCCATCGAGCTTGCTCACCGCATAGGGGCTCTTCGGTTCCGGCAACAGGGTCTCGACCTTCGGCATGACGGGATTGTCGCCATAGATAGCCGACGTACTGCTCAAGACCAGCTTCTTCACGCCGGCGCGGACGGACTCCTCGTAGAGGCCGAGGGTCCCCAGCGTGTTGATCTCGGCGCACTCGCGCGGCTTTTCCATCGATTCGGGGACGCTGATCATGGCGGCCAGGTGGAAGACATAATCCACGCCGGCGAGGGCTTGGCGCAGGGCGTCGCGGTCGAGAATCGACGCCTCGATGAACTCGCACGCGAGGCCGTCCAGGTTGCGCCGGAACCCGGTGCGCAGGTTGTCCAGGACCCGGATGTCGGCCTGGCCCTGCAACTGTTCGACAATGTGACTCCCGATAAACCCGGCTCCGCCAGTGACCAAGACACGCATGATGAGGACTCCTTGCCCGACGTGGGCGCGAAGATGCCTATGGAAGCACTCGGACCGAGGTCGGGCAAGGCGAAAGGATTTTCAAAAGGGCTTGTGCGCCCGGCGCGTTGGTATACGATTCGGCCACCATGAGTCTGAAACTCCTTTCGCGGTTTCCGGGCGGCAATGCCGCGGACGTTGAAATCCTGAACAACGGGCCGGTTCCCGAGGTGCGGTTCGCGTCAGACCCCTGCGGCGGGCCTGAGGCGTTGTGGTTCTATTTGCGTCTGGAGGAGACCGTACCCGAGCCGCCCCGCGAAACCAAGGTGCGGCTGACGTGGATGCACTTCGACAACGTGCTGGGCGCGGCCGAGTCGCCCACCTGCATTCCCGTGTTCCAGGTGGCCGGCCAGCCGTGGACGCGGCTGAAGCAGGGCGAGGAAATACGGACACCGGACGGACGCCGGCAACTCTCGTGGCTGATCCCGCACCCCTCCCCGTGGGTGGAAGTGGCGTTCTGCTTTCCGTACGGCCCGGCCGACGTCGATGCATTGCTGGACCGGAGCAAGGACTACTGGCAGGCGGCGCCGATCGGCCTGAGCCAGGGCGGACGGCGGATCCTGCGGTTGCACAACTCGGTGGGCTCCACGGGCGGCACGCAGCCGGGCATCTACATTGTGGCCCGCCAGCACTCCGGCGAGACGCCGGGGTCGTGGGTGTTGGATGGATTCATGCGACATTTGGCCCAGGTGAAGAAGGCCGGTTACGTGGTGTGGGCCGTGCCGTTGGCCGACATCGACGGCGTGGTGCGCGGCTACTACGGCAAGGACGGGTTTCCGTACGACCTGAATCGCGCCTGGGGCTCGCCCCCAATGCGGCACGAGACCCTCGTGATCCGCAACGATGTTCGGCGTTGGAAAGCGCGGTGTCGGCCGATCCTGGCGCTCGACCTGCACGCGCCAGGGGCGTGCGAGCGTGACGGGGTTTACGCTTACATGTCCAAGGATCCCGCCGGTCCGCTGGCGGCCGAGGAGACCAAGTGGTGCAACGTGATGCAGAACGAGCTGCAGGCGGAGTTCGCCTCCCCTGAGTTCAAGCGCGTCGTCGACTATAAGTCGCGCTGGGAGACGCCCGCCTTCACCGCGTTTATGCGTGATGAAATGGGGGTCCCGGCACTGAGCCTCGAGACCCCGTACTCGCATGCGGCGAACGCAGTGCTTACGCAGAAGAGCTACCGTGAGATCGGCCACCGCCTCGCGCTGGCCGTCTTGCGGCGGAACGGGTGAGGCGCACCAAGGGCCCGCCACGGCGGGCAGGCAGCCGTCGCCCCACCCAGCCCCGAACCAGGTAGGGCGAGGGCCTCCGGCCCCGCCGCGGTCGGCCGCGACTGGTCTACATCCCTTCGTTGAAGAACACGTAGAGCCCGTCTTTACCGGGCGCCACGAGATCGAGCCGGCCCGACTTGCGCAGGTCGGCTACGGCAAAGTGAATGCCGCAGCCCTTGCCTGCGCCGATGGGGCCATAGTCGATCACCTGCTTGGCAAACCCCTCGCCGGTCCACTTGAAGTAGTACATGCCCACATCGTCCCACTCGCCGGCCTCGTTGCCGCAATGCGCGCGGTGGCGTTTGCCCGTAACCAACTCCGGCTGGCCGTCGCCATCAATGTCGAGCCACATCAGGTCGTGATACTGGGCGTTGGCGGGATCGATGGGGTGGTGGACCCACGTGAACTTGCCGTCTTCTTTCTTCCGTTCGCTCCACCACAGGCCGTAGCCGTGGCCGTTGCCCGTGACGATCTCGTTACGGCCGTCGCCATTGATGTCGGCGACCAGCATGGGCACGCTGGCGGCCCAGCCCCAGGGCGGGTTCGGGAAGTCAGGATGCCACGTCCACGGGCCCTGTTCGGGATTGGCCGGCGCCTCGAGCCAGCCTTTGGCGAGGACAATGTCCATGCGGCCGTTGCCGGCGATATCGCCGCAACCCAGGCCGTGGCCTTGTCCGCCTTCCGCGAACTTGTAGACGAGCACCTTCTTGAACTGGCCGGTGCCCTTGCCCTGCTTGTCGACGATCAGCTTGTAGTAAGCCACCTCGGGGTTGGGCGGGGTGTTGGGCAGGATCTCGATGACGCCATCGCCGTCAATATCCCAGCCGCGCGTTGTTTCCACATTCCCGACTTCGGCGATGATGTGCTCGGGCCAGGGCTTCCCGGTCTCGCCCGGGTTCTGACGCCACCGGAGGGTGTTGCCCCACCAGCCGCCCGTGACGAAGTCCGGGCGGCCATCGCCGTTGACGTCCAGCACGATCGTGGAGAAATCATCGAAGTATTCGCCGTACGCTTTCACTTCGCCGACGGGGTGCTTCTTACGGAAGTCCGGCCCCTGGTACCAGAAACCGCCCGACACGATGTCGAGCACGCCGTCGCCATCCACGTCGAACACGCCGGCTGATTCGTACGTTTCGTCCGAGATCCATTGCTTACGCCATTTGAGCGGCATGTCGGTTCTCCTATTTACCTTTCCACACGCGGATATACTCGCGGGCGAGCTTGAGGTCCGCCAGGGCATCCTCAGCCACGCACATGGCGGGCTGCTTGCCCTGCAGCGCGGCCACGTAGTTGCGGGCCTGCTGAAGCATGGCGCCGGCCCAGGGCATCTGCGGGATTTCAGCCTTCGGCGTGACGCCGTTACCGGGGTCGCGGTATATCTCGAGCCGGCCGGCGCGGTTGATCGTCAGCGGGGCAGGCAGGTCGACCTTTATCCACCCCTTCTGGAAACAGATAAACGCGTGTTCCTGCCAGTCGATCGTCGTGCAGTAGGGGCTCATCTCGATGCTGCACGTGACGCCGCTCGGGCTCTCGCCGGCCAACAGCACGCCCGAGGGGGCGGCGTACGTCACCTTCCACGTTTCGCCCAGCAGGTGTCGCATCAGGTTCACCTGGTGAATGTAGTAATTCACGAACGAGATGTAGGCGTCGTTCGTGGGCTTGTCCATGTCGGACGCCGGCGGATCCCAGGTCAGGCTTGGGTTCGGGTCGTTACCACCCACGTTCTGGTTGAATCCGTTGGCGATCCAGTCGCCCGCGGGCATCAGGATGCGGATATAGGTCAGCTTGCCGAGTTCGCCGGAGGCCTTGAGGCGCTCGATCTCGGCCTTGGCGGCCATGGTCGCGGGATCGGAGCGTTTGTGATAGCCGATCATCATCCACGTTTTGGCGGCCTTCAGGGCCTTGACGATCTTCTCGCCCATCTCCACGGAACCCGCGATGGGTTTTTCCGTCAGGATCGGGATTCCGGCCTTCAACAGGTCGGGCATGAGCGTGCCATGGCGCGTGAACTGCTGGGCCGCCACGATGCCGTCCAGTTTCTCCTTGGCCAGCATCTCCTCGTGTGACGCATAGACCTTCGGGATGCCCCACCGGGCGGCCACGTTCTTGGCCATGTCCTGCTTGATTTCGGCAATGGCCACGACTTCGCATTCCGGCACTTGCACATAGTGCCGCAGATGGGCGGCTTGTCCCATGCCGCCGACGCCCACGAATCCGATTCTGACTTTCTTGTCGCTCATTCTTGTTGCTCCTTTGTCGCTGTTAGAGTGTTCAGTGTTCAGGTGCCGCGTCCCAATCGTAATCCTAATCATGATCGTAATCTGGGGCGGTTGGCCGGGATTACGATTACGAGCAAGATCACGATTACGAGCAAGATCACGATTACGTGCAGGAACTCCCTAATCTGAACACTGAAACCTGAACACTGGTTTCCTTCTTCTACGCTTTCGCCAGCTTGGCAAACCGGTTGGCGATGGCCAGGGCCGGGTCAACGGGCACGTCCTGGCGTTTCACGTTTGCTGGAATCTTAATCGTCGAGACCGGCCGCAGGCGTTTGCCCGCGAACTGCGGCAGATGTGACTGCTGCGCCGCCAGCATCTCGGCCACCATGTCGCGCGTTTCCTGCAAGGTCAGCACGGCGGATGTCAGCGGATCGAGCGCCACGGCCTGCATGACCAGTTCGGGGTCGCCGGTGAAGCTAGCTTCCACGGTCAGCCCCTGCACGAGCACGTTGGTCATGTTGAGCGCCGCGCACTGGGGCGGCAGCGCGCCCACCACGGTCGGGTGCAGGCCCATGCGGTCCACGTAAATCGGCACTTCTACGCAACAGCCGCTGGGCAGGTTCGTGATGAAGCCGTCGTTCCGGACGTTGCCGTTCAGGCGGAAGATCTCCCCGGTTTCGAGCGCTTCGATGATGTGCGAACAGTACTCGGCGCTGCGCGGGCCGAGTTTGGTCGATTCGATCGAGAGCGGGTCGAGGGTCGTGAACTTCTCGGCCAGGGCAGCGCAGTACTTGTAGTAGGCGCCGCTCTCGCCGCCGAACGCCGGTTCGTCACAATAGAGGTCCAGGGCTTTCTTGTTCTTTCGGAAGTAGGGCAGGTACTCGGAAAGGTGGCCCGTGCTCTCGGTCATGAAGTAACCGAAGTGACGCATAACCTCGCCGCGCACCTTCTCGTTCACGTAGTAGCCGGGTTTCTCGAAGTTCGCCTTGAGCAGCGGGTACAGATCCTTGCCGTCCTTCTCCAGTTTGAGGAACCACGCCATGTGGTTGATGCCGGCGGCGACGAAGTCGATTTCTTCCTTTTTCTGGCCCACGTAGCTGGCGATCAGGTCCATCGTGGTCTGGACGCCGTGGCAGAGCCCGATGAACTTCAGGCCCGGGACGCGGCCCAGCGCCCAGCAGCACATGGCCATGGGATTGGCGTAGTTGAAGAGCACGGCGTTCGGACACAGCTCCTGCATGTCTTTGGCGATTTCCAGCAGGGCCGGGATATGGCGCAAGGCGCGGAACACGCCGCCGGGGCCCATGGTGTCGCCGATGCACTGATCGACACCGTACTTGAGTGGGATCTCGTAATCCTGGCGGAACTCCGCCACGCCGCCGGCCTGGATCATGACGACGACATAGTCGGCGCCCTTCAGCGCCTCGCGCCGGTCCGTTGTGGCGGTGACGGTGGCGTCCGCGCCGTTATCCTTGATCATCCGCTTCACGAACGCCTGCATCTTGTCCAGGCGCTTGTGGGTCAGCGCCATCAGGCGGTACTCGCTGCCCTTGAGGGCCGGCGTGGCCAGGAAATCGGACATCAGCGTTTTACAGAAGACCAGACTGCCCGCCCCGATCATTGCGATTTTTGCCATGGCTGCCTCCCGTTTACGGTTTGGATTCCTGCCGCCGGAAATGCCCGGATACGGCTGACAATGGGGTTGATTAATGACACGCCTCCCGGCGGTTGTAAATGTCCGAATGCCTGGCGGTGCCACGGGCGGCGTGTCGGCGGTGTACTGTGGGGCAGTGAACTGTGAACGGTTTGCACATCTTGGGTAGGGCGACGGCGTCCTCGCCGCGCCGTGAATGTCGCCGTAGGAGGCCAGTCATAGATGGGCCGGTAGCCTATTCTAGATACTCGCGGAGCGAGAGTAGGCGGGTTCCATACCACGAAGGGCGCGAAGAGCACGAAGAAGGCCAAGGCAATGACCGAAGACAACATCGACAACGACACGTCGATGTCGTACCCTTTTGACCATGAAGAGCTACAGCAATATCATTACGGTCGAGCCCGGGAAACGCGGCGGGAAGCCCTGCATCAGGGGCATGCGGATTACCGTCTATGATGTTCTCGAATACCTTGCCTCCGGCATGACCAAAGAGGCGATCTTGAGTGACTTCCCGTATCTAACCGCGGAAGACATTCAGGCATGTCTCCAGTATGCGGCTGATCGCGAACACCAGCAAATGGTCGTTCATGCGTGAAACTGCTTTTTGACCAGAACCTTTCACCTCGCCTTGCGGAGCAACTCGGTGACCTGTTCCCGGGGTCTGCGCACGTTCAGTCGCTCCGGCTCGCCCGCGCGTCGGACTCGCGGTTATGGGATTTCGCCCACCAGAATGGTTACTTGATCGTGACGAAGGACGGGGACTTCAGTGACCGCAGCGCCATGCTCGGGTACCCACCCAAGGTCATCTGGCTTCACCTCGGAAACTGCACGACGACCGAAATAGAGGCGGCCTTGCGAGCGCACCACGCGGACATTGAAGATTTCAACAAGGATGAGACCGCAGGGGTCCTGGCCGTCTTTGGATAATAGGTCGTACTGAAGAGCGAATGGAACGCGCCTCGCTCCGGGTGAAAGGAACTATGATCAACTGGCAATACTATCCCAAGTCGGACAAAGCCCCAGAACTTGCGGACGACGTCGTCAAGGCATTTCGCAAGGTGCTGCCCGCCATCGATTCGGCGCAGCACACGCTGGAAAGTAATGCTGTGCTGCTGGCTGTGCGCCCTCATCTTGAACCAAAAGGTTTCCGGGTCGAATCGGGAAAACAGCAAAAGGAGAAGATCACGGTCCCAGTGCTATTCGGGCGGAATGGGGGTCTCGACAAGGCGTTTGATGCCGACGCCTACAATGAGGAGCAGGGGTTTGTGATTGAGGTCGAAGCCGGAAGGGCTGTCGCGAACAATCAGTTTCTTAAGGATTTCTTCCAAGCATGCATGATGCACGGAGTCTCTTACCTGGCAATTGCGGTCCGGAACACATATCGCACCAGCAAGGACTTTGACTCCGTTCTCAAGTTCTTCGACGCGCTGTATGCAAGTAACAGACTTCAGTTGCCTCTGAAGGGACTTCTCATCATCGGATACTGACCAAGATTGTGAGCAATGGTGAGGAATTCGGCCATGACCCCGGAAGACGCGAAAGAAGTGATGGAGATAATGTCTGGGATCGAGCGGTTGGCGGAGGACTCGTGCGTCCTCTTCCACAATCGAGTCTTTGATCCTCTGCAGAAGATGAGTTTCGCCGCATTCATTAGGCGTCGCGCATAAATAAGTTGAGCAAGTATTGAGGATCATTTCGAACGAATGGCATAGTTCCAATCGCCATGGAAGTTGTTCTTCTTGATACGGACGGCGGCCAATTCGGCGTCGGTCACCTTGATGCCAGGTTCGT
>CAITUY010000151.1 GCA_903895695.1 uncultured bacterium | reverse complement strand
CGCCACAAGCGGGGCAATGGCGGTTGCCGCAGGAGTGAAAAGCCAGCCGCTGCTGGCCACACTGCGGGCAACACCAACGCTGGCCGCCCAGGACGGGCGTGCGGCAAACGGCAATATCGCGCAGGGCGCCGAGTTGATCCGCGCTCATGCGCTCACCGAACTGCTGCCGGTACGCCGGGCCGTGGCGGCGGACGATGTCCGCCAGTTCGGGCACCTACAGGTCCGCCATCATCCGGCCGACCTGTTGGGCGGCGGCGTTGCTGCCCTGTTCGGTCATGTGGGTGTAGGCCGAGGTGGTGGCCGGCGAGCGGTGGCCCAGCCATTCCTGGATCAACCGCAGGTTGATGTTGGCTTCCAGCAGGTGCGTGGCCCAACTGTGTCGCAGGGTGTGGACATGGGCGGCCTTGGCAATGCCGGCGTCCTGGCGGGCGAGTTGGAAGGCCTTCTGAATGGCGCTGAGCGGGATATGCCGTTCAGACGGCGAGCCGCGGCGGTGGCCGCAACTTTCGGCCGGGAATAGCCAGCGCCGGTTGCGATGGGTCTTCCAGAACTCCCGCAGGAGGGCGACGATGGCCGGCGGGATCGGCACCTGGCGGTCGGTGGCGCCCTTGGCGTTACGTATCAGGACCACGCCGCGGGCGCTGTCGATGTCCGTGGGCACAAGCCGGCAGGCCTCGCCCAGTCGTAGGCCGCAGGCGTAGATCAGCTTCAGGCAGGCCTGGAAACGCAGCTTGCGCACTTTCCCGAGAATGGAGCGCACCTCGCCGGTGGAGAGCACCACGGGCATCTTCTTCTGTCGCTTGGGAACAGGCACACCGGTGAGCGAGAAGTCGCGCTTGAGCGTCGTCTCGTAGAAGAACTTGATGCCGCACAACGCGATCGTGACCGTCTGGCGGGCCAACTTGCGCTCGACCTTCAGGTGGACGAAGTAACTCCGGATCTCCTCGTCGCTCAATTTATCCGGTGCCCGACCGATGTAGCGGGACAGTGCGCTGACCGATCGCACATAGGACATCTGCGTCTTGACCGAGAACCCGCGCAGGTCCATGTCCTTCAGCATCCGCTGCCGTAACGGCGACACCGGCCGCCAGACCTTCCCGAACGTGACCTCGAATAGGAACCGCAGGCCCGCCGTGTGGTTCCCAACGGTCGATGCGCTCACCTTGCGCTGCTTCAACACGCGCAGGTAACTCTGCGCCTCGGCCACGGATATCTGCTCCAGACTGTGGCCCGCGTAGTGCCGCGCCAGATGCCGCACCGCCCGCGCATAGAATGCCTGTGTCAGCGGACTATACCCCCGGGCGGCCATGTCGGCCCGCATCCTCAACTCGATCGGCGAAATCTTCCTCTGGTACCCGCGCTTCTCTGTGCTACGCTTCCCTCGCATGTGTGTCTCCTCTTGGCGAGGTCCGGCGCCGAACACTATGTCCGTCCCGGCCTCGCCTTGAGGGGCACCTTTACAACTTACGCAATGAACGGGAAGACTCTGCCGGCCCCTGGCCGGCTTAGTTCAACAAGGCCATTGAGGCTATCGGCGACCCGGGGTCGCCTCAGCCTCATGGCTGACGTTCGGTGGTCCCGCGTCGAGCGCGGCTTACTCATCGCCTCAAGGCTGACGTTGGCATAAAAAGGTGATTGATGGTGATATCAATAGTGATACTATATTCCCATGGCCACGGTTGAGGACATTGTCTCAGAGATGCGAAGCAACCCCAAAGGGGTTCGTTTTGCGGAGTTGTGCCGCGCGTGCGAGCATTACTTCGGGCCGCCAAGGCAAAAAGGGACCAGCCATCGAGTCTACAAGGCCCCGTGGCAGGGAGATCCAAGAGTCAACATCCAGGATGACAGAGGCAAGGCCAAGGCCTATCAGGTTCGGCAAGTATTGAAGGCGATTGAGAGGTGGGAATATGAAAACCATTCCGCATGATCACTATACCTATCGCGTCACGTGGTCGGATGAAGACAAGGAGTATGTCGGCCTTTGTGCGGAGTTTCCGGGATTGAGCTGGCTTGCATCAGCACCGGAAGCAGCGCTTCGTGGCGTCCGTTCGGTAGTGGCGGATGTTGTTGAGGACATGAACAAGCAAAGGGAGCCAATTCCTGAGCCGCTGGCAAGCCGGTCATTCAGTGGGAAGTTCATGGTGCGCGTCCCTCCCAACGTACACCGCGAACTCGCCTTGGAGGCCGCGGAGGCTGGTGTCAGCTTGAACCGTCTGGCATCGGCAAAACTGACTCGCTGAACAAGGGCCATGCCCATCACACAATTCTGG
>CAITUY010000150.1 GCA_903895695.1 uncultured bacterium | reverse complement strand
GGTTCCCCGTCGCGTTCACCCAGGCGTCCACCCGGTACCACAGCGTCCACGTCCACCCATGCCGCCGGTACCCGAGATGCCGGCTCCCAGCCCCAAACGAGGGCGAGTAGTCGCCCCCGTCGCCGACCCCGCCGCCAAACATGAAGGGCGCCTGCCCGGTCGTGCTGTGCGTGGTGGGTGCTATCCCGGGAAACCGCAGCCCGCCCCCCACCTTCCCGGCCACCGCATACTCCGCCCAGTCCCCCTCGCTGCTGTACATCTTCGCGTCGTGGACCGAGTCCATTCGATACCCCACTGACTCCTCGAATCGCCAGTAGGCCCGGAGGTCCACGGCGCTCAGCACATGCGCGGGGTGCTCTCCAGCGACATGGGCGGCCATTTCAATCGGCACTATCGCGTTCATGCGGTCTCCTTCGTCGGAGGCGGCGGTTGCTGCCACGCCGCCTGTTGCGCCTGGCGCGCACGGTACGCCATGGTCTGCAGTCGTTCCATCCTCTCCCGCTCCGGCTCCGTGAGCGGGTCGAACCGCGGCCCGTGATGCCGTTGGAGCCAGTGCCGGGCGTACTCGCGCTCGTCCGATCCACCGCTCCGGAGCGAGCCCGTCACATCGCTGGCGAACGTCTGCAGGATCTCTGCGGGTGTGCTGTCAAACTCAATGGCGAGCGCCTGGATGTCGGAGCTTTCCTCTGGCGTCAGGGTAATGGTGATCTTCATATCAAATTTCGTAGTTTGCCTGTCCCCAGCCCATGGCCTCGTTCTCCGCCTCGGTCATCACCTTGGCCAGCTTGCGCCGTGATTGCCCGCCCCGGCCCGGGCGCCCGTTCAGCACTTGCGACACGTGGCTCCGGCCCAACCCCGCCGCCACCGCCAGCTTCGTGAAGTTCATCCGCCGCCCCCTCAGCATCGCCCGCAATGTCTCTGCTCGGTCCAGTGCGTCCATCACTAGCCTTTCTCCGCCCATTGGCAGCTTCTCCCGGTGATCAATAACGTGACGTCCTGCTCGCCCGCGCTGCCGCCGTAATCCAGCGTCACCACCCCGGTCTTGCCCGCGACCGCCATGATCTCCTCATCAATCACCCACGGCGGCACCAGCCGCTCATCGGTCACCACCGGGGGATCGCCCTCGGTCGGCGACGGCACCGAGTCATGCCGGATCACGTTCACCTGGTCCGGGTCTGCCTCCTCCGTGTCCGCCTCATAGGTGTACGTGTGGTCTTCCCCTAGGAGCCTCTCGGCCCCCAGCGTGTTCCGATGCTTATACTCCTTGGCGATATACACATCGTCCGTTCCCTCGCTGGTGCCATCCCAGGTCCGGCACACCAGGTAATCATCTTCCACGTCCTTGACCCGATACGGCCCGCTCGCCCCGCCACCGCCGCCGCTCCCCAGGTCCACCTCGATGAGCCGCACCGAATCATCGGTGATCTCTTGCCGGGCGACGCCCACCGGCGGGGTTCCGCCCGCCACCAGGACGGCGCCGCTGCTCAGGCCCAGCACATCGTTGGCCTGGACCGGCCCCAGCACCCGCACGGTCGCCAGGCCGGTTCGCTGCACCTTAAACGGCCGGCCCGTGTCTTCCCCGTCGCGCACCGTCACGCCCACAAACACGCTGTCCGCCTCCGAGAGGGACTCAATGGGCGTCGCCACGGTATTGGTATTCGGATTCCCGATGCTCGTCGGCGCTTTCCGAATCACGGTCCCCGCCGGCATCGTGCCGATCGCCGCCCCCACAAACCACGCATCGAGCAACGGCTCGTCGTTGCCCAGCGCCCCGTTGAGCAGGTCGCTCAACTGCCGGCCCAGGCCCGGCGCCTGCTTGAACGCTGAACCCAGCTTCCGCGCGTACTCCGCTTGGATGCGCAACTCGGCCTGGCCCGGAAACAAACTCGTGCCCACCGTTCGCCGGTCGAACTCCCGTTCCGGCTCGAAGAAATCCCGCTGCCGCTCGTTCGTCAGGTCCACCACTTCAAACGTCCCCTCGCGGGGCGAGGTGGTGATTTGCACCCGATCCACCAGGCTGCTCAGGCCCACCCCAAAGCTCGCCAGCGGCGTTCCCGGTACCCAAATCAGTTTGAACCCACCTTCGTCATAGTAGTATTGCCT
>CAITUY010000149.1 GCA_903895695.1 uncultured bacterium | reverse complement strand
GTCTGCCCGCCATCCCCTGCAAATGCCCTCTTTCACCTCGCCCCGCTCTCCGCCAGCCGCACCGTAGCTATTCCGCTCCGTTCCGCGGCGACAGTTCCCGCCCACGCACTCACCAAGCTCTCTCACAGCGCAACCGGCTCGTGGCAGGTAATGATGACGGAGTCCTTCTTAATGACGATGTAGAACGGCCGAAGGCTCCGGATGACTTCGGGGACCGCTTCATCAAATGGGGTGGCTTTCGGCGTGAGATACACCGACTCCACATCTGACGCAGAGGGCAAACAACTCTTGTTCTTACGATAGGCATCCCTATGGGTGACCATATCGCGACAGGCAGCCAGAAGCGCATGGTGATCGCATGTGTCGAACTCGGCGATTCTCGATCGCATACGTGACCGCTCAACCAGGTTGAGAGCAGCCAGCGCGACCACGGCGATGACAACCGCCAGCAGGCAACCTACTGCTTTCTTGTTCATCTTCGTGTGCGGCCAACGTAACTCATCTGGTGCGGGTAGTCGCACTTCTCGCAAGAAGTCCTCCTCGTTCTTCAACAGCCACTCAAAACTGTCGTCATCAAATGGCGCATCTTCCCCACTGCAATTGTATGCGGTCTTTGCGGCATTCTCCGCCACGAACGCGAAAATCGCCTCCGCGCCATGCACCTTCCTTCGTTCGTTTGGAAGCGTGATGTTCACACGGATCTTGTCGAAGATACCATGTGCGTCCTTCCATCGCGCTGGATCGCGCAGAATGCTGACAAGTTCAGAATACTCTGACCGAGGACTTACTCTCGGATGTAGCCGCTCCATGATTGCCAAGGCCTTGGCCGCATGTTCTTTCGTGTAGTTCATTTTGTCATGAGCCAACTATTCTCTGTACCAAGTTGCCTTTTGGCGGCCCGGTAGGCCAGGGTCAGCCTGCGTGAAATCCCCGAGCCAGTCTACCTTCCGCGGGCCATTGTCACCCGTCACGACTGCTAGTCAAGCGTAACCCCGGGATCCGGGAGACGGGCCTGACGATGTATCTCACTGGTATCCAGCATGTTCGCGGCCGCGTCGTTGAGTCTGCCGGGCAGGGCCTGCGGTGTCCTGGAAGATGCGGCAGGGCGGGTTCTCAGGGCGGATTCTCAGTCCGTGGCTGAGGATGAGCTGGGCGGCATGCCCTTGCCGACAGTCGGAGTCCGACCGCGATGCCCCGCGCGCTCTCGAGCCGGCGGCCGTTGTTCCGGGCGGCCGCGATATTGACATGCAAACGCTATGGCCTATGCTCCGACGAATGAATCTGCACCGCAATGGGAAGATCATAATGTGTGCACTCATGGCCGCTGCGCTGCTGTCCGCTGCCCCGGGCCTGGGCGCACCGGAGACGAATGGAGTCACCATGAAGAAACTACTGACAAAGTTGGAACGGGGCGAACAGGTCACAATCGTCGCGCTGGGCGATTCGAATACCGAGCTGACGTTCCACACCCGCGGACACCTGAACTGGGTCTATCTGCTGCAGGAGGCCCTGTTCGAGAAGTACGGCGCCAACCGGGTCATCATGATCGATGCCGGGCACTGCGGCGAAGGCTCGGAGGGCGGTTTGAAGCGACTGGATCACGACGTGCTCCGCTTCGAGCCTGACCTCGTCATCATCTGCTACTGGGATGCCAATGAGGAGGCGATGACGCAACTGGTGCGGCGGGTGCAGAAAACCGGGGCCGAGGTCCTGCTGCGGACGCCCAACCCGGCCGTCGTCCCGAACATGCCGGCCGTAACGCCGCCGCTACCCGCGGGCAAAGAGTGGCCGGATTATCGCACGGACGTGGCCGGCAAGATCGTCGCGCTGGGCAAGAAACTGGATGTGCCGGTGGTGGACCACTACACGGCCTGGCTGAAGGCCGACGCTTCGCACGCCGGCCCGGGGGTCACCAATCCCAACAAACTCTGGATGCGGATGTCCGATGCCACGCATCCCGGTCCGCTCGGGCATCTGGCCTTCTACCGCGAACTCGCCCCCTTCTTCGGGTTGCCCGAGAAGCTCTCGTGGGAATTCTGAGTCGAGTTGCCGATCACAAGGCGACCGTTGCCTGGCTCTTCTGCGACTCCAGTGCCGCCGTGAAGAGCCTATGGCTGAGGAAAGCCTCGTCCGGCGTCACGCACCCGGCGAAGCGCTTGATCGGCTTGCCGTGGGCGAGTTCGTGGACGAACGAGGCCCACATCTGCAGGATCGAATCGGAAAAGCCGAACTGGAAAATGTCGCCGGTGATGGTCTTGAACGCCGTCTCATGGCCCGTCTGGAGTTGCCGCCAGGCTTGCTCCCCGCCCATGTATTCCAGGATCTCGAGGACGTCCGCCTGTACGCTTGACCACCGGACCGAGATCCGGGTTCCGAGAATCTCGGCATACCAATTATTCCGCTGCCCCGGGGATATGCGCTGCGTCTTGAGGGTCCAAGGGAAGGGTTCGCCGGTGGCGGGGTCCGTGACCTCGGAGAACAGAGTCGCGTTGTCCCAGGTCAGGCAGGGCACGGTATTGCCCTTGCCGTCCGGGCGTTCCTTCACGATGTCGCTCAGGATTGCGCGCACGTTCCGGGGAAACCAACCCGCGCGGAATGGGACATGGCAGGCGTGCATGCCGAGGTCGCCCATGACGCCGTACTCGCCGTTGAACTGGATCATCCGTTTCCAGTTGATCGGCTTGCCGGCATCCAGGTCGCTCGAGTGCAGGAACCCGGTGTTGACCTCGATGATCCGGCCGAAAGCCTCGCGCTCGATCAGATCGCAAATCTTCTGCATGGCAGGGAAGAAGGGCGACTCGGACGAACAGCGCGCCAGCACGGCCGGATGGCGCTTGAGGGCGGCCATGATGGCGTCGCAGGCCGGCTTGTCGATCCCAAAGGGCTTCTCGCCCATCAGGTGTTTGCCCGCCTCGATGGCGGCGCAGTAGATTTCCTGGTGCAGGTTGTGGGGAACGGCCACATACACGGCCTCCACCTCGGGATTGGCCAGCAAAGCCCGGTAGTCATCCGTTACCTGCCGGATGGCGGGGAAACTCGCCGTGTACCAGTCATAGATCGCCCGGTTCTTGTCGCAGATCGCCACGATTTCCGGGCGCACATCGATCCCGGTGAGATGGCACCAGCGCGCTGAGGCGCTGGCGAATTCGCGGCCCATGAGGCCGCAGCCGATGACTCCGAATCGGATGGTCTTCATGCTGTCTCCCCCCGCCTACCGGGTGTAGCCGAGATCCTTCTCGGTCTCGCCGATCGCTTCCTCGATCATCTCAAGACCCTTGATCAGCACCTCGTCCTCCATGACGATGGGCGGGCTCATCCGCAGAATGTGTCCTGCCGGGATCCAGGCCAGCCCCTTGGCAAAGGCCTTCTGGTAGACCAGCCGGCCGGCCTGATCGAACGGCGTCTTGGCGGCCAGGTCCTTGACGAGCTCGATCCCCATCAGGCAGCCCTTGGCCCGCACATCACCGACGATCTTGTGGCGCGCCATCATGCCCTTCATGTACTTCATGGCCAGTTGCTCGAGGTGCAGCGCGCGGTCGAGCAGGCGCTCCTCCTCGATCACCTCGAAGCAGGCCAGCGCCGCCGCGCAGGCCACGGGGTTGCCCCCGTAGCTGGAAGAAGCCGAAATCTTCTCGATGGCCTCCTTGTAAGGTTCGCGTACCGCGACCGCGGTGACCGGGAACCCGTTGCCGAACCCCTTGCCGAGCGTCACGACGTCGGGCACAACGCCCCAGTGCTCCATGGCCAGCCATTTGCCGGTGCGACCCATGCTGGTCAGCACCTCATCGGCCATCAGCAGGATCTTGTGCTCATCGCAGTACTGGCGCAGTTTGGGGAAGAAATCGTCCGGCGGAATCACGGAACCGCCCCAGCCCTGGATCGGCTCCATGACAATCGCGGCCACCTGGTTTACCGTGGCCCGCGCGATGTATTCGTCATAGAAGGCAATATACTTGTCGGTATCGATGGTCCCATCCGCCTTGGTCCAGAGTGGCCGGTAAGGATTCGGCCGCGGGACCATGTGGCTGCCGGGTGCGCGCGCAGGCCCATACGCCGGGTCGCGGAACTCCGCCAGCGAAACGGCGCCATAGGTCTTGCCGTGGAAGTCGTTGAAGCCGGAGATCAACTCCGGCTTTCCCGTGGCGGCCCGGCACACCCGCAAGCCGGCCTCGACCGCCGCGGTCCCGCAGTCATAGAGCTGGAAACCCTTCAAGTCCCCCGGCAAGGTGGCCGCCATCTTTTCCATCAGCCGGGCCTTGATCGGTGTCGTGAAGTCATGGGCGTTCATCAGGCTACCGGCCTGCTTCCGGATCGCCTCGGTGATTTTCGGGTGACAGTGCCCCAACGTCGTCACATAGATGCCGGATGAGAAGTCGATATACGAGTTGCCATCCACATCCTTGAGGGTGCAGCCGTAGCCGGACTCGAAGGCCACCGGGAAAAGCTTCACCTGGCTGCTCAGTCCCTTGAAATACCGGGTGCAGCGCGCGTGCCACTCTTTCGACTGGGGCCCCGGGGCCGGAACCTTCATGTCCGGGTATTGGGACAAATCAACGTGCGCCCAGTATGTGTTCTTGGTCTTGCTCATGCGGTCTCCTTGGTCGACAGGCTCGACGGTGCGGTGTGCTTGAAGTTGTTAATATGTAGTAAAATCTACCAATGCCGCCCTGAGGTGTAGTATTTACACCCACAACGACTTGTGCATAGATAGCACGTATTACCACATAAGAACAGACCGCTTCATGAGCACGACACCCCCAAAGTTGCTGATTGGCTGGGCGGAAACAGACACGACCCCCGCGGGAAAGGTGGACCTTTCCGGGCAGTACTATCATCGCGTCACCGACGCCATCCATTCGCGCCTCTCGGCGACAGCGCTGGCGCTCGAGTCCGGGAACGGCGATCACGCCGTGATGGTCTCGCTTGAACTGGTGGGGTTCCAGTCCGATTTCCAGGAGGAATTGCGCCAAAGGCTCCGCACGGAACTGCCTGACATCGACGCATCGAAGGTCTTCCTGAACGCCACTCACACGCATAACGCGCCGGGCGTCGACCTCATTTGTGGGATCGGCTGGCTCGCCGAGCTGGCGGGCATTCTGCCGGCGGCAGAGTACCGCGGATTTCTGCTCGGCAAGCTTGTGGCACTGGTCAGCGAGGCCTGGCGAAACCGCCGACCGGGTGGCGTGGCGAATGGGTTGGCGTTCGCACGAGTGGGGCATTGCCGGCGGGCCGCGTATGCCAACGGCACAGCCGAGATGTACGGGCGAACCGACCGCGAAGATTTTGTCGGCCTGGAGGGGGGCGAGGATTCCGGCGTTGACCTACTCTTCACATTTGACGAGACCTCCAAACCAACGGGTGTCATTCTCAACCTGGCCTGCCCTTCACAGGTGATGGAGGCCACGTACAAGATCTCGTCCGATTTTGTCGGCGAAACCCGGCAGCAGCTTAAGCGGTGTTTTGGAGACGAGTTCCGCGTGTTCGCCCAGATCAGCGCCGCCGGCTGCCAGTCGCCCCGGGATCTGGCCCGGAACTACAAGGGCGAACCGGATTTCTGGCACGAGGATGGGGTGGCAGAAATCGGAAGAAGGCTCTCGGAGGCGGTAAAGAAGGCCTGCCTCGAGATGGCCTCAAAGATTGATTACGCCCCGGTGTTGCGGCACACGGTCAAGCCGGTCTCCCTGCCGCGCCGGCGCGCGTCCTATCGGGACTATACCGACGCCAAAAAAACGCTGGCCGAACTGGAGGCCGTCCTCCCGGAAGACGCGGCCTACCGCCAGTTCTGCGAGGAGGTCGCCCGGGGCGAGAAAGGCCCGCCCCACCCGGGCCCCTATGACAGCAAGCTCCATCACTTCGTGCTGATCCAAAACAACCGGGCCGTGGTTGCCCGGTACGAAAGCCAGGACGCCACGCCCCTGTTCGACTTGGAAATGCATGTCGTCAGGCTGGGCGCCGCCGCCTTCGTAACCAATCCCTTCGAGCTCTACTTGGACTTCGGGCAGCAGATCAAGGCGCGGAGCGCGGCGGGGCAAACGTTCGTCGTCCAGCTCTGCGGCGGCACGGGCGGCTATCTGCCCAACGCGCGCGCCGAACAGCTTGGCGGTTACGGCGGCTTGATCATCAATGGCAATGTCGGCTCGGATGGCGGCAAGAAACTGGTCGATGCCTCCGTCGAAGAAATCGGGTCGCTCTGGAGTTGACCGTTGACCACGGATTCCACATCCCGACCCATTGATGCCGTCGTGGCAGGCTATCTGGGCGTCGACCTGACACCCGGGTTCGCGCCTTCCAGGCAAGCCGTGCCGTTTTCGGAATTGTTTCGGCCCGGCAAACTCATCGAGACGGAAGGCTTGAGCGTTTCGCTGGGCGGCGTGGTGGCCAATACCGGCCTGGCGATGCTGCGCTTCGGGCAGCGGGTCGAACTGATGGGCTGCCTGGGTTGCGATGATCTCGGTGACTTGGCATTGGCCCGCCTCGCGCAAGCAGGCGTCTCACGCGGGATCCGGCGGAGCCGCCTGGCCGGGACCGCCTACGGGCTCGTCATCGCCCCGCCCGGCTCCGATCGCTTCTTCCTGGAGGATGCCGGCTGCAATCGCACTTTTACGGCCGATGATCTTGACTATGACATCGTCGGCCAGAGCCGGCTTTTCCATTTTGGTTATCCGCCCCTGATGAAAGCCTTGTGGACGAACGGCGGAGCGGAACTGCAAAAGCTCCTGGGGCGTGTGCGCGAGCGGGGTGTCGCGGTCTCGCTGGACATGACCTTGCCGGATTCGGACAGCCCTGCGGGAAAGGCCGACTGGCAAGCCATTCTGTCCGCTACGCTGCCGCTCGTCGATATCTTCGCGCCCAGCCTCGAAGAGCTTCTCTTCATGCTTGAGCCGACGCTCTATGCCCGCCTCCTGGCCGAGTCCGCCGGGGGCGACATGATCGACGCCATCCCGCCCGAGACCTGCGCGCGGTTGGCGGACCGGGTACTGGCGCTGGGCGTCAAGATCGTGCTCATCAAGGCCGGCCACCAAGGCGCCTACCTTCGCACCGGCAACCTGGCGACACTCACCGCCCCAACCGCCCTACTCCGCTTGTGCGATCCCAAGGGCTGTCCGGACGGGGCCTGGGTCCCGCCGTTCCCCGTCGAGGCCGGCCGGTTCTGCAATGCCTGCGGCGCCGGGGACTGCGCCGTGGCCGGGTTCCTGTCCGCCCTGCTAATGGGCATGACCGTCAGGGACGCCGGAACCTATGCCATGATGGCCGGCCGGGATAATCTCTACGGCCACGACGCGCTGACCGGTCTCAGGGACTGGAAGCATATGACCAGCCTCATTAAGGGAGCGGAGAAACCGTTATGAACAAGATCACGGCAGGCTTTGTGGGGTTTGGGGAAGTCAACACCCCGCGCGATTTCATCGACAAGCGTTGTGCCGACGCCGCTCGCCTTCTGGAGCAGCAGGGCATGGAACTGGTGCGGACGGCGCCGGTCAGCGACGACCCCGATGGCGTTCAGGCGGCCCGGGCTGTCCGGGAACTGAAGGCTGGGGTGGAATTCGACGTGTTGATCATCTGTGTTGCCGGCTGGATTCCTTCCTGGGCGGTGTTCTCCGTCATCGAGCCGTTCAAACACAAACCGATCGTGCTCTGGGGCTTGACTGGGTGGCAGGAGGGCGACCGTTTTGTCACGACCGCTGACCAGGCCGGCACCACGGCGCTGCGCAAGCCGATGGAGGACATGGGGTTCACGTTCAAATACGTGGTCACCTACCGGGGGCAGCCGCCCAGGATCGACGAAATCGTGAGCTATGCCCGGGCAGCCCAAGCCGCGGCGTTCCTGAGGACGGCGCGGATCGGCATGGCCGGCTACCGCGACATGCGACTTTACGGCACCCTGTACGACGGCGTGTCGCTGAAGGCCCGCATCGGTCCCGAGATCGAGCACTTTGAGTTGCTTGAACTGGCCCAACTGATCGGGAAAGTCGACCGCGCCGAAGTGTCTCGACTGGCCCGCGAGGTCCGGACGCGCTGGACCTTCATCAAGGAACCAAAGGCAGGCACGGTGGAGAAATCGGTGGAACTCTACCTGGCGATCAGCTCGAAAATCAAGGAGCGGGGCTACCAGGGCTTCTCGTTCAATGATGTCGACGGCATCAAGAAACTACTCGGCTTCGCCCCGGCAGGGGCCATGACCTTGTTGCATGACGAGATGAGCATCTCCTCGGTGCCCGAGAATGACAGCCTGGGCAGCGTGACCCAGCTCATCGTCCGCGCCCTGACCGGACAGGTTGGCGCCTATCTGGAATTCTACGAGTTTCTCGACAACGGGGCATTGATGGGTGTTCCCGACTATGTTCCGGCAGAGATCGTCGAGGGGAAAGTGGCGGTCATGCCGAACGCCTTCGGCAATTTCGGGGAGGGGCTCCTGAACGTGTCCAAACTCAAGACCGGCCGGGTCACCTTGGCACGGCTGGGCTACGGCAACGGCCGCTACTGCCTGCATATGACAACGGCGGAAGCCCGTACACCCCGCAAGTGGGAAGAGGCCGGCTGGGCGCCCCCTGCCCCGCAACTCCCGAGCCTGGAAATGATCTTCGACTATCCGGTGGAAGAGTTCATCCAGAAAGTCATGAGCCAGCACTACATCCTCTCCTTCGGCGATAACCGGGCGCTCCTCAAGGACCTGTGCGCGCTCCTCAAGATCGACGTGATAGGAACTGCCTGATAATGCGACATGGAACGCTGGGACATAGCGCTACTGATCGTGGTCTCGATCCAGGCCACCCTGGTGGCTTATGTCCGCCAGCCGAGGGCCAAGGCTTTGCTGGTAACGTTTCCGTTCCCGTTTTCGCTGGCCTACCTGTCGGTGGGCCGCCCGGTGGACGCGACGAACGTGCTCGGGATGGCGCTATTACTCCTCTTTGTCCACGGGGTGCGCTGGTTGCACGTCCACGGCAAGCGTCACATCGTCCTGGCCATCATCGCCGCCGCGATTCTATACGGCGTGCTGGGCGCAGCAATCGCGCGTGTGCTGCCCGGCGGGGGCTGGGTGTTCTGGACCGCGTGCGCCGCGGTGGGAGCCTTGGGCGCGACATTTCTCCACCTCCAGCCGCATCGCGAAGAGCCGTCCCACCGCAGCCCGCTGCCGGTCTGGGTAAAGCTGCCCCTGATCGCGGCCGTGATCTCCGTCCTCATCCTGACCAAGCATTGGCTGCAGGGCTTTATGACCGTCTTCCCGATGGTCACCGTGGTGGCGGCCTACGAAGCCCGGCACTCGCTCTGGACGTTGTCGCGCCAGATCCCGGTCGTCATCGTGACCATGTGTCCGGTGATGATCGCCATGCACCTAGCGCAGCCGCACACCGGCCCATACGGGGCTCTGGCGGTCGGGTGGCTGGTCTTTGCCGGCGCGCTGCCCGTGGCGGAATGGCTGAAGCATCGAACCCACACGAGATACGCCCTGGCGGTCGGGTCTGAACCCGCCCAATATAACTAATCAACACTAGGCAAAAAGGCACACCGATGACCTCACGGAAGTCAGCGACAGGGACCACCGCCGCGAACAGCAGAAACGCCAAGCCCATCCGCGTCGGCGTGATCGGCGTGGGCCGCGGCAGCAACTTTGCCTCGAGCGCGACCGATCTCGTCGGCTTGAAGCTGGTGGCGATCTGCGACTCCTGGGAGGAAAAGCTCAAGGAGGCGGGCAAGCGCTACGGCGTTGCCACCTACGCCGACTACGACAAGTTCCTGGAGCACGACATGGACGCGGTGGTGCTGGCCAACTACTTCCACGAGCACGCGCCGTTCGCGATCAAGGCGCTGGCCGCAGGTAAGCACGTGATGAGCGAGTGCAGCTGCAACGGCACCCTCGCCGAGGGCGTGGCGCTCTGCCGCGCCGTGGAGAAAAGCGGCAAGACGTACATGCTGGCCGAAAACTATCCCTATACCCAGTTCCACATGGAAATGCGCCGGCTCTACCGCACGGGCGAGCTTGGCAGGGTCACCTATGCCGAGGGCGAGTACAACCACCCCATGGAGCCGGTCGGACTGAAGCAGTTGTCGCCGGGCCTGAACCACTGGCGCAACTGGCTGCCTTCGACCTACTACTGCACCCACGCCCTGGCGCCGCTGATGTATATCACCAACACCATGCCGCAAAAAATCAACGGTCTCTCGATCGTCGCCCCGGAGGTGACGCAATCCCTGCCGCGCGTCAACGATCCCGGGTCGGTGATCCTGTGCCGCATGGACAACGGCGCCGTCTTCCGCCTCTTCGGGCTCTGGCTGCCAGGCCACAGCAACTGGACGCGCGTGCATGGCACCAAGGGCGCCATGGAGACCACCCGCGGGCCGGGCTATTTCGGCCCCGGCCAGGTGCGCGTCTGGCACGACGATTGGTTGCGCGAACCCGGGCAGCCCGCCGAACGCACCTACGTGCCCGACTGGCCGGAACATGCCGACCTAGCCAACAGGGCCGGCCACGGCGGCGGCGATTTCTGGACCAGCTTCGAATTCGCCAATGCCATCCGCTCCGGCAAGCCGCCCTATCTGGACGTCTACCGCGGCGTGGCCATGAGCAGCGTCGGCATCCTCGCCTGGAAGAGCGCGCTGAAAGACGGCGCGCCCTTCGATGTCCCGGACTTCAGCAAGGAATCGAGCCGCAAGGCCTTCGCGAACGACCACTGGTCGCCCTTCCCGTCGCATGCCGCCCCCGGCCAGCCGCCGCCGTCCATCCGCGGCAAGATCACGCCCGATCGCGCGGTCGTCGCCCAGGCGCGGGCCGAGTGGGCCAGGGATGGGTATACCGGTGCGTAGGCGGGATCCATGGGCGCGGCGGCAGGACCAAGGAGCGGCGTGATGGAAAGCCTTCTTGAGATCAAGGACGTAGACCGGCGTTTCTATGCGGAGCGCCTGCGGGACTGGTTACCGGACGAACTGGTGGATATCCACACCCACGTCTGGCGCGACGCGGACTATCGGGCCGGGGTCCCCAGCCGGGGCCAGGAACGCTCCGTGACCTGGCCCGCGCGGGTGGCCCGCGACAACCCCATCGAGGATCTGCAGGAGACCTACCGGCTGCTGCTGCCGGGCAAACGGGTGACGCCGCTCCTGTTCGCGACTCTCCCGCAGGCCGACAACCTCGACCGCGTCAACGCCTACGTGGCCGACTGCTCCCGCCGCGCCGCCGCGCCGGCCCTGATCTTCAGCGATCCGGCCTGGTCCCCGGCGGAACTTGAGGAACGGACCATGGCCGGCGGTTTTGTTGGGGCGAAAAGCTACCTTTCGCTCGCGCCCGCCTGCATCCCCGGCAAGGAGATCCGCATCTTCGACTTCTTCCCGCGCGAGCAACTCGCCGTGCTTGACCGGCGCGGCTGGATCGTGATGCTGCACATCCCGCGCGACGGGCGGCTCAAGGATCCGCTGAACCTGGCCCAGATGCTGGAGATCGAGCGCGACTTCCCGAACCTGAAGCTGATCGTCGCCCATGTGGGCCGGGCCTACTGCGACGAGGATGCCGGGAATGCCTTTGAGGTCCTGGCCAAGACGAAGCGGATGTGCTTCGACTTCAGCGCCAACACGAACGGCCGGGTCTTCGAGCAGCTCCTCCGCTGCGTCGGACCGCGCCGCGTGCTCTTCGGCACCGACCTGCCGATCCTGCGAATGCGCATGAAACGCATCGTGCGCGACGGGCACTACGTGAACGTCGTTCCCAAAGGGTTGTACGGCGACGTCTCCGGCGACCGGAACATGGCCGAGGCCGAGGGCGCCGAGGCGGCAGCGCTGACCTTCTTCCTCTACGAGGAACTCGACGCGTTCCGCCGCGCGGCGGAACGCGTGGGCCTCACGCGGGCCGACCTCGAGGCCGTGTTCTGCGGCAACGCCCGGCGCCTGGTCGCCGGGGCCGGCGGCAAGGGGTGAGTGCCATGGCGGAGGAGGCTAGCGCAATGACCACCCCCATTGGGTTCCGTGAATTTGAAGAGCACTGGCACTCCAATGCCAGGCTGGCGCTCGACACCATCGCGATGCGTCCAACCCAGGGGATTCCCACGTGGCTGTTCCAGACCATGCAGTGGTCGCAGATCGAGGAACTTTCCGGCAATCCGCCAGGCAGCTACCCGAAGGACCCCACCCGCGTCTATCTCGAGTTCATGCTCAAGTCCGGTGTCTCCTTCCTCGACCAGTGGATCCCGGACAACCCCTTGAGTATGAGGGACCAGGGGTATGACAAGGATGCGCCGCGCGGCGCCACGACCGGCGCCGAGGAGATCCTCCGCAACGGCATGCTCATCGATTCGCCCGAGGCCGCCGCCGCACACATGGAGAAGCACCTTTTCCCGCACTGGGAGGGATGGAAACGCCAGCTGGAAGCCCACCTCGACGAAGAGGTGCACCAACGCATCGCCGGCGAAGTCGAGGTGCAGCGACTCTTCGGCCTGAACATGCTGAAGGGGCCCTACGGCGGGTTCTTCACCTTCCCCGGGTTCCTGTACGGGCACTACGGCTATGCCAACTACTTCATGGCCTACGCCCTTTACCCGGAGGTCATCGAGCGGGGCTTCCGCATTTATGCCGATGCCGCTGAGGTGTTCAACCGCATCGCTGCCCGCGCCATCATCGAGGGCGGCCTGCCCTGCCTGGTCCGGCTCGATCACGACATGGCCGACTCGCGCGGCATGCTGGTGGACGTGAAGACGCTCGACGCGCTCTGGCTCCCGCACTTCGCCCGTTCGATCAAGCCGCTCCTGGACGCCGGCATCCGCCTGATCTGGCACTGCGACGGCAACCTGATGGACCTGGTGCCGCGCCTGCTCGAGTGCGGCATCGGCGGCTTCCAGGGCTTCCAGTACGAAGACGGGATGGACTACGAGAAGATCTGCCGCATGAAGACCCGCGACGGCGGCGACCTGTTCATCATCGCCGGGGTCTCGGTCACCACCACGCTGCCGTTCGGCAAACCGGCCGACGTGCGGCGCCAGGTGGACTGGCTGGTCGAGAAGGGCCCCCGGACCGGGCTGATGCTGGGCTGCTCCAGCTCGATCGCTCCCGGCGTGCCGCTCGAAAACATGAAGACGCTCATTGAGGGGTTCGCGTATTATCGTCGGCACGGGCGGGGCTAGCCGCCGGTTGGACTTGGGTTCCATGGGCACGCACAATGGCTACCGGCCGAGGACGGCCGGCTCCAAAACGAGCCAAAAACGACCTGGAGCCGGCGGTCCCCCGCCGGTAGAGGTCGGTTGGTGCCCTGCGGAGGCGTGAGCCCAACAGGCTGCCAGGCACGGCGATCAGGATGAGAGTCACGATTGAAGGAACCGCTGAACAAGGACGGAAACAACGATGAATACACGGCATCCCGGCATTGAACTCAGGCTTGCACGCATCTTCAAAGGGAAGAAGAACCTGGTCATTTCGGCGGTTGACCATGTGGTGGAATACGGCGACCAACCCGGCCTGGAAAACGTCGAGACGGCCATCCGGAACTGTCGAACGACCGACGCCCTGCTTCTGCCCCGGTTCATGCTGGAACGGAACTGGCCGCTCTTCGCGGCCGACCCGGCCCCCGTGCCGGTGGTGCGCATCAACTGGTCGGCGTCCTTCTACTACCCCCTCGAGTATCGCGAAGGGTTCACCACCATCGCCACCACAGTGGAGGAAGCCGTCCGCGCCGGGGCAGGCGCCGTCATCTGCTCGCTCTTCCTCGAGGAAAAGAACGACCGGGCCCGCGAAACCCGCAACGTCGAGATCTTTGCCGAGGTGGTGCGCCAAAAGGAGCGCCTCGGAATTCCCCTGATCGGCGAGTGCTACGTGGTTGAGCACAAGGAAAAAACGCCCGCCGAAGTTCACGGCAAGGTCAAACGGATCTCCCGCATCATGGCCGAACTGGGCGCGGACCTGATCAAGACGTTCTATACCGGGCGGGACTTCGCGGAGGTCATCGAGAACACGCCGGTGCCGGTCTTCACGATCGGCGCAGACAAGCTCAACACCGACCTGGCGGTGCTGCAGAAGGCCGCCGACTCCGTCAGGGCTGGGGCGCGCGGGATCATCTTCGGGCGCAATATCTTCATGGCCAAGAATCCGGTCCGCCTGATCGAGGCCCTGAATGCCGTGATCAATGACGGCGCGAAACCCGAGGCCGCGCTCAAGGAATTCAAGCTGTAACCCCGCCAGGAACCTCACCCATGAAAACACTCAAAGCAGGCCTGTTGCCGCTCTATATCGAACTCTACGACGACATAAACCCCGCGTGGCGCAAGCCGCTCAAGGCGTTTGTCAGGACGATCAGCGACCGCCTGGGGCGGCTGGGGGTGCAGATCGAGGCCGCGCCGATCTGCCGGCTGGAGCCGGAATTCCGGGCGGCGGTCAAGGCGCTGGAGCGACAGGGATGCGATGCCCTGATCACGCTCCACCTGGCCTATTCGCCCTCGCTGGAATCGGCGGACGTGCTCGCCGGCACTCCGCTTCCCATCGTGGTGCTCGACACCACGCCGGACTTTGCCTTCGGGCCCGATACCTCGCCCGCCCTGATCATGAACAATCATGGGATCCATGGCGTTCAGGACCTGTGCAACCTCCTGAACCGCAGGGGAAAGCCCTTTGCCATCGAGGCCGGGCACTGGGAGCGGTCCGATGTGCTGCAGCGGGTTGTCGACCAGGTGCGCGCCGCGTGCCTGGCCGCGGCCTTGCGTACGGTGCGCGTGGGGCTTATCGGGAAGCCATTTGCCGGCATGGGCGATTTCAGCGTGCCATCCGCCAAACTGAAGAAGGACCTGGGCGTCACAACCCTTCCCGTCTCGCCCGCGGGCCTGGGCCGACTGCTCCCGAAGGCCGGCGACCCCGCCGTGGCCGCCGAGATTGCCCGCGACTGCAAGACGTTTGACTGCAAGGGACTCGACCAGGACGCCCACCGTCAGGCGACCCGCGTGTCGTTGGCGCTGGAGCGTTTCGTCCGGAATGAAAAGCTGTCGGCCGTCACCCTGAATTTCCAGGCGGTCACCAAGACCAGCGGTTTGCCCCAGATGCCTTTCCTGGGCCTGTGCAAAGCCATGGCGCGGGGAACCGGCTACGCCGGCGAGGGTGACGTGCTCACGGCCGCCCTGGTGGGCAGCCTGATGCGCGTCTACCCCGAAACCTCCTTCACCGAGATGTTCTGTCCGGACTGGAAAGGCGGACGTATCTTCCTGAGCCACATGGGCGAGATAAACCCGGCCGTGTCCGAGCGTAAGCCGGTTCTCTATTGGTCCAACCCCTGGATCTTCTCCGACGCGGAGCCGCCTGTGTCCATGGGCGCCTGCTTCAAGCCGGGCCGGGCCATGTTCGTGAACCTGGCCCCCTGCCGCGAGGGCTACGCCCTCGTCGCGGCGCCGGTAACGATGATTTCGGGTGGAACCAACAAGAAGTTCAGGACCACCATCCGGGGCTGGATGAAACCCGCCCTGCCCTTGGAGGATTTCCTCGCCGCCTACAGCCGAGTCGGCGGCACGCACCATGCGGCCCTAGTGTATGGCGCATCCATGGCGACGCTCGCCGGCTTCAGCCGTTTGATGGGGTTTGCATTTGAGCCGATAGAGTAAAAATTATGACAACACGACTTGCACGATCACCCAAACAAGCCGGCGCAGTTCCAATCTCTGTCTTCGGTCAAGGGGCCAGGATTCTGTTCCAAGGCGACTCCATAACGGACGGCGCACGCGGACGCAACGAGGACCCGAACCATATCCTCGGGCACGGGTACGTCTTCATCATCGCCGCCCAATACGGAGCGGCATTCCCGGCGTTGGATCTGACCTTCCTCAATCGGGGATGCAGCGGAAACACGGTCAATGACCTTCAGGCGCGCTGGCCAATCGACACCCTTGCCCTCCGGCCCGATCTCATCAGCATCCTGATCGGTGTGAACGATCAGGCCTGTAACATCCCCGGGGAAGACTATGAACGGATTTACGACAGATTACTGACTGATACGGTCGCGGCAAATCCGGCCGTACGCCTCGTTCTGTGCGACCCCTTCGGTCTGCCGGTGGGGCCACGAAAGAACGATTGGAGTGCCTGGAACGCGGGACTGGAGCAACGCCGGCAAGTGGTGGAACGCCTGGCAAAGAAGCATAAAGCCGCCCGGGTTCGTTTCCAGGACGCACTCGATGCCGCCTGCGCCAAAGCTCCGGCCGAGCATTGGATGTGGGACGGCGTCCATCCCACGTACTCAGGCCACCAGATACTGGCGGATGAGTGGATTCGTGCGGTTCGGAAATTCTGGCCGACGCCGCCGGCGCGCCGATAGCGGCCGACGCGGTTTAGGCAACGGCACGTACATGGACCTCTTCCGCAAGTCGGTCGCCGATTCGATCCTCCGCCATCGCGAGATCGTAGTGAGACTGAAGATTGAGCCAGAATTGGGGTGATATGCCGAAATACCGGCCCAACCGCAGAGCCGTGTCGGCAGAAACGGCCCTAAGGCCATGCACGATTTCGTTGATTCGCCGGGGTGCCACGCTGATGTCCTTGGCGAGCCTGTACTGACTGATCGCCATCGGGTTCAAAAACTCCTCGACCAGTATTTCTCCCGGATGAATGGGTGCCATCTTCTTTGTCTTCATCTTTCTCACTCCTCAATGGTAATCCACGATTTCCACATCATACGCATCGCCGTCTTGCCAGCGGAAGCAAACGCGCCACTGCTGGTTGATACGTATGCTGTGCTGGCCTTTCCGATTGAGACGGCGTGTCAGGGTCCATTTCTGTTGCCACACCTCTGGTGGAGTCCGAAGAACAATCTGTTCAACTGTGCTTGCCAGGCGGACAGACGGCGAGTCTTCTGCCCATGTCCGAACCACTTGAGGATTTCAGAGGCCAACCTGTCTCGCTGATCTCGTGTTCCCCCTTCTATCGTGATGAAACCGCCTGGAAATTGCAGACTCCTAGCGACCCAAGTCCACGCGCCGATAACAGGATACGAATTGCGGGGAGCAATCTCCGCCACCAGTTGCATTCCTTCCTGAACATTCCGATATTTCATACAGTCACAGGTGACTTTGCGTGCGAACTTGTCGCGTTTGCATCTTGGCAGAGGGATGAAACCTTCGCGTCGCAAAATACTATACTGGGGGGCAGGCCAGAACCCCTTGGCGATCTGATCTAAAGCCTCCGCCGTTATGCCACCTCTTTCAATGGTGGTACGCCCGGCAGAGACAAAGCCATGCTTCGAGGTGAATCGCCCGATGAAAGCAATGCACTGCTTCCGCGTGCGTCCCCTACTGTAGCGGATGCTGATCATTCTCTGTGCGGCATCGCTCATTTTTCATCCCTACCGCTCACACTAACGGGCGGCGGCACGCCGCACCGTTCAGCGTGCTGCTCGCTTCCGTCTGCCTAGCCAGCCGCTTGCCAGTCGATCCCCAGCGCGGCCAGGCGTTGCGCGTGGACCCCGAGCCGCTGGACGAAGCCGCTGTAGTCGCGCGGCTCCGCCTTGGACCAGACGATTTCCGAGACGGCGCAGGCCCGCGGGTAAACCAGTCGTTCGATCTCCTTCTCGGTCGGATGATTATCGGTCCACATCTGGGCCTGGGCGCCCAGGATATGAACGGCCTGTTCGGGGGTGAGGTCCTGGGGCACAGGTTCGAAGCCGTAGACCTTTTCGAGCGGGGTCGTGGTCTCGGAGTAGTCGAAGTAGAGGTGACTCGTCGCGGCCACGACGACATCATGGCCGGCCTTGGCGGCGATGGCCGCCGCCTGCTTTTCGACCCGCCAAGCCATGACCGCGGCGTTGGGGGCGATACCGCCTTCAAGAATCTCGTCCCAACCGATCAGGCGGCGCCCTCTGGAATTGAGAAACTTCTCGATCCGTCTCACAAAATAGCTCTGTAGCTCGTCCTCATTCTGCAGGTTCTCCGCCTTCATCTTCGCCTGGCAAACCGGGCACAGCTTCCAGTGGTCCTTCGGACACTCGTCGCCGCCGATATGAATGAACTTCGAAGGGAAGAGATCGATCACCTGGGACAATACGTCCTGGAGAAAGCCGTAGGTCTTTTCGTTGCCGACGCAGTATTCCCAGCGCTCAAATTCCCAGGTCTTGTGCGGAACGGGGCAATCGTACTCTGGATAGGCGAGCAGGGCCGGCGTGGAATGACCGGGCATATCGATTTCCGGCATCACCGTAATATGGCGGGTGGCGGCATACGCGACGACCTCGCGCACCTCGGCCTGGGTGTAACGGCCGGGTTTCACGCCTCGTTTCGGCTCGCCCTTCAGGCGGGTGCCGAGCGTGGACGGGTCCTGCAGTTTCGGGTAGTTCGTGATTTCGAGCGGGAAGGTGCCTAAGTCCGTGATATGCCAGTGCAGGACGTTAAACTTGTGCAGCGCCATCAGGTCGATGAAACGGAGAATGAACGGCAGGTGCTGGAAGTCATGGCCGGTGTCGAGCATCAAGCCGCGCCATCCGAACCGGGGCTGATCCTTGATCGTCACGCAGGGGATCCGCCACTCGACATTCTTCACGCAGTGGGCGGAGAAGATCAGGGGCGGCAGAAGCTGGCGCAGTGTCTGGACGGCAAAGAAGAGCCCGGCCTGCGTCGGAGCGGAGAGCGACACCCGCTGCGGCGTCACTTCAAGACGATAGCCTTCCGGGCCAAGATCCGCCAAGTCCTTGTCCTGGTTGAGGGCGATCACCGTCCCGCTACGGCCGGCCGCTGCGGCCGTCGCCAGTTTGAAGCCGCAAGCCGGACGAAGATACGCGGCCAGTTGAACGGCGGTGGACGCGCTAGCCTGATCTGCGCTCAGGGTCGTATCGGCCGTGAGCACAAAACAACCTCTGCCATATTCAACCGACACGGGCTGAGGAACCAACGCCGGTATTGCCGGGGCACTTGAGCTATCTTTCACCGTCTTTTCCATCTGCATTTTCCTTCCTCGATTCACGAGACCATTCGCAACAACTTGCGGCGGGCGGCACGGAACACCGTCACGTCTTTCGTGTAATCATCGAAACCCCTGATAACAGACCGCACAAGGGCCGAGGCCTGTTTGGGTCTCTCCTGTTCCAGGCGGCGCAGGAGTTCCAAATCCTCAACCCCCTCCCTTTGGGATTCGAAACGTACGCTCGACCAGGGCTCGCCGTCACCCGGGTAGACCACATGCGTGTCGCCGGCGGGGAGGCAGTTGGAGCCGCCTGCCCAGCCCGGTATGACGTTCATTTCAAAGGGATTCTGATTCTTCTGGTACTGGTTCAACCCCCAGTGCAGGAATCCATCCAGGCGGAACAGGGCGCCTGCCCAGCCGAGCAGCGCCGGGCGCAACAGTTCCATGTCGAGCAGGCGATTGAGCCAAGGCCCCCCGGGAAAGCAACAGGTGTAGAACCAGACCCGGTCGCCCAGAGCCCGCATCTGCTCGAAGCGGTCCCGGTCGTGTTGATAGTGCTGAACTTGGGGACACCAGATATCCACCGAGCCGGCGAGTGACGGATCCATCGTGGCGTCCACGATCGGGATGCCCGGCATGTACTTGCGAACCATGCCGACGAAGATTCGATAGTCGGTGGCATTCTGCTTGATCGGCTCGTCTGTCACGTGCTGGACGTAACGCCCGCGCCACCCGTTGCGGTCGATTTCCATCATCAGTTGCCGCGCCGCGCCGGCAACGTCGGCATTGCCCTCCGGCGTGGTGGCGAGGTGCTGGGTGAGCGACACGCTGAATGTCGGGCAGGTCCATTCGCCCGTCGACCGGTGGCCGAAGTGGCCGCCTTCGATGTAGTGCAGGCCGGCGCGCGTGAACGTCTTCACGATCCGCCGCAGACGTTCCGCGTTCAGCTTCAGCCCTGCCGGTCCCACTGTGAAGACATCCCCAAATGAAAACAGGAAGGTGTTCTGCCTGTTGCGAACCATCAGCCGCGCATACTGTCCGACCATGTTCCAGTGCGCCTCGCTCCACGGTTTGAGGCCGTGGCGCGTGGCCATGTTCGAGTAGCTGAACCAGTTCGTGACCGGCCAACTGTTCCGGCCGACCGGCGGAATGAGTGCTTTATGCACGGTGACGGTGAGCGTCAGGTCGTGCGTCTCCCCGCCGTGGGTGACGGTGAGCGTATGCTGGCGCGTGCCGGGTTTGGCATCTTCGGGGACTGGCAGGTGGACACGGACAGCCTCGGTGGCCGCTTTGGCCTCGAACGACGCGCCGATGGGTTGCATGGCGTCATACACGCGGAAAGGGGCGCGGCGGACCACGTACTCGTTGTGTTCGCCTTCATTTTCCGTGAAGCCCACCGGCCCGGTATTGCGCTCAACCGGCACGTCACGCAGACGAAAGAACTGCGCGCCGCTCTCCGTCTTGGGGTCCGCCGTAACCCGGACCTTCGCCCCAGGCGTGACGCCGTTCATCAGGACGGTTACCGCCGCGGTCGCACCACGGGCGACGTCGATCTGCATCCGGGAGCACGGGCGGGCTCCAGTTTCCGAATCCGGATAGACCCACACAAGCGAATCGACCAGACAGCATCGCATACGCGTCCTTTCTCCCTGGCGAATGTTGACGCAAGCTCGAGCCGCACCAGCGGGTAGAGGCCATCGGCTCGTTCACCCTTCATTCATAGTGTGTCCACAGCCGGAGCACTTTGACCGTCCTGCTGTCTTCCAGCACCTGATACACGAGCCGGTGCTGAATATTGATGCGTCGGGAACAGGCGCCGGCCAGATCACCGACGAGTCGCTCAAATAGCGGAGGATTTTGGTAGGGGTTCTGTTCCAGAATTTCGAGCAAGTGCTCGGCTTTGGACCTTAAGCCCGAAGCCCTGAGTTTCTTGGCGTCCTTTTGGGCCTGCTTGGTGAAGACAAGTGTCCAGCTCACCACTTGAGTTCCTTGTCGCACTTGCCAACAGGCGTTCGCATTCCCTCCTGAATGGACTTCCTCATTCCAGGAATGGCCGTCAAGAACAACGTTTCCTGAATCGCACTCCAATCCTCGCCTGAAACCAAGACGGCGGAATGCCGTTTCCCGGTAATCTGTATCGTCTCGTGGGATACCGCCACATCATCCAGCAGAGAGTAAAGCGATTTTCGCGCCTCGGTAGCCGTGAGCGTAGTCATATCAGAGCCCTTTCGTACGGAATACCGTACGCTTCTCCACGGTTCTTGTCAAAGAGTCTTGGCGCCCGCCCCGCCCGAAGCTTTGGCTTCGCCGGCACAAGCGAACTTGAGCGGCGTGGCTCACTTGCGTACGTGTCCACTCTCTTGCTCGACGCGATCATTCTGGCTCAGGTCGACGTCTTCGGCAGTTCCTGAGGTTTGAGGTGAAGAAATGTTGGTCGTGCTGGTAATCGTATGTGTATTAGTAGATAGCAGTGCGGAAGAAAAAAGCGCGAAGTCGGGTGTAACCTCATTTTGCACTATCACACGCATCTTGCTACTGGCTAGTGCAGTTCGCGGTTCACTTGAGCTTTGTGGTGAAACAACTGCCGCTTCCGTGCTCACAGCCAGCGCAAGAGTTCGTCCATCGGCCGGCGCCGGCTGCCGGTTGTCGAGCGCGGGTCCGCGTCGCGCGGGTAACCGACGGTGATGACCGCCACGGGACGGACCGTTACCGGCCAGCCCACGATCCGGCGCAGGATACGCGGGCGGATCCAGCCGATCCAACACGTTCCCAGGCCGAGTTCGGCAGCAGCCAGCACGGGATGCTCCCCGGCAATGCCGAGATCGAGCCAGGGGTAGTCAACGCCGGCAACTGCGGCCGCCACACCGTGCGTGAGCACTGACCGTTCCATGCCGAGCACCACGTGCACGGGCGCCTCGCGCGCCCATGACATGCCGAGCCCCGGCAGAAAGCCATCCTCAACAATCCGACGCCGCACCTCGGGCGTGAGGGCCACGGCAAACCGCCAGGGCTGACGGTTGCAGGCGGAAGGCGCCAGACGCGCGGCTTCCAGCAGTCGCATGATCTGTTCGCGCGAATAGGGTCGCCCCGGGCAGGATCTTCTCGAAATCCGGTTCGGCTGTCGCCGGATGCCGCACCACGATCGTGGCAAGGTGGTCCAGGTATGGGTCTCACCAGTTGGTGGGGCCTGGCTTCTGGAGCCATGCGGTCGGTCCCTCGGTCCTCCCTGCGTCATTCATCGTTCAGTCGCTCGATCAGCCCCAAACCCTTTCGCGGCCCGATTTCTATCGAAAGCGTATTCGACACCAGAAAGTTTGTGAAACAAACGCCACGCTCGGGCAGAGGGGATGACGATCCCTCGATCTGCGGTGCCTAATAGATGACTGTGGCACGGTAGACGCCCCGTTTAAGGGGACGATGATCTCTGCTGCAGCAGGACAAGAACCCGATCAGGCCCATCTTACTGCGTTCAAACGTCCGGATTGGAACGCGAAGGGATCCGCCCGGAGGCAGCCTGCCAATCTGTGGCTTCGGATAGCGAAAGTAGCAAATCATCGGACTTGTGCGACCGCTTTCCCGCCACACCTCGTCCGAGTTCCCGTCCGGTAGCGAAACACCCCGTCGGTCTGCCTCACCCTGAATCAGAAAATTGACCTGTTCCCTGTACCGAATGCCGTTCGTAACCATGCAGACGGCGGCGTCACTCCGATTCGAGAAGGTGAGCCACAAGGTTATGCCCCCGTTGCCCGTATGGGTGGCACGCTCAGTTTCGGCCGCAATGGTCAGTACCAACCGTTCATCAAGTGCCGGATGACCGGTAGCGCCCGACACGCAGGTCACTTCCAACCACTCCCGATGCGGAGCGCAAGACGCAAGCACAGGAATACGCCGCTGCAGAGCAATATGACCGCACCGTGGCAAGCGTTCCACGCGATGACCGTTTCACCTCGCGCACGGTCTTCAGGCTGATTCCTACTCCAGTCCCAGGCCACTGATCACTTCTTTCGCACGAGTTGCATCTTCTCGTTGAACCATGACGCTGATGGTATCCGCGCCAATCGCCAGGATCGCACCCGTATTGTAGAAGTTCTCGTTGCTGACGAAGACGTTGATGCCTTCACGCTCCAATGTTTCCCGAATCAGACCTGCCTCCAGGGAGTTGGGCGGGTGGAAGACATCCACAAATGCCGATTCATCTTCGTTCTTCATTGCCATCTCAACGTCAGTGTTTAGGCCGAGGCGCGGCCGTGCCAATAGTATCTAGAAACTGAGCGAGAGGCTGTGCCGTGACTGACTCCGAAAGTGGAAAGGGATCGCCGCCCGGTATCAGGATACAACCACGGGTCGCGCCCAGCGTATCCATGCTCTCGCGGAAGCCGGGCGTGAGTTTCGGGGCGAGGGTGCGCTTAATTTCGATGGCCGTGACCTCTCCGGCGGGGGCCTCGAGTACAAGATCGACCTCCGCTCCGGCGTGGGTGCGATAGTGACTGAAACGAGTGCCGGTCGGGAGCAGGGCAAGGACCTGCTCCAGGCAGTAACCTTCCCAGGAGTGACCGCAGAGCGGATGCCCGAGGACCTGCTCGATACCGGGCAGTCCGGCGAGGGCATGGAGAAGCCCCGTATCGCGCCAATAGACTTTGGGGGCCTTGACCAGACGCTTGCCGGCATTGCGACTCCAGGCGGGAAGCGTTCTCAAAATGTAAAGTCCTTCCATCAAATCGAGGTAGTGGCGGACAGTCTTGCCATCCATACCGAGGGACCCGCCGAGTTTGCTGAGATTAAGGGTGGCCCCCTGTTGATGCGCCAACATGGTGCAAAGCCGGCGTAATTGCTGTGGCGATGCTGCCACGCCCAGTTGGGGCAGATAACTCTCGACATAGCTGGTGACGAAGTCCTCGCACCACTGCGCAGACGTGGCATCGTCGGGAGCAAGATAACTGCCCGGATAGCCGCCGCGCAACCAATGGCGCTCCATCTGCCCGCCTCGGTCGCCCAGTTCCGTGAGGTTGAAGGGATGGAGTTCGAGGTAACTGATTCGCCCGGCAAGGGTTTCGGAGCTCTGCTGCAGCAACTCCGGAGAGGCCGACCCCAGGATCAGAAATTGTGCCACGCCTTTCCCGGTCCGCCGCCGCTCATCCACGAGGCTGCGCAGCACGGGGAACAGGTTCGGGAGCCGTTGAATCTCGTCCAGAATCACCAGGTGATCCGCAAACCTGCCGAGATAAAGCTCGGGATCTGTCAGCTTGGCCAGATCGGAAGGACGCTCCAAGTCGAGATAGTGGGTCGGTTTGGCCAACTTGAGTCCCCGTGCCAAGGTGGTCTTGCCAACTTGTCGGGACCCCAGAAGCGCGACCACCGGCGTCCGCGAGACCCGTTGGATGAGTATATCCTGAAGACGACGGTGTATCATTTGCATTGAAAATAAGGAATACATTCCGACTTTTCAAGGCAAATAGTTAGGTCTAATCTGCAGTTTGCGACAAAGGCGACGCGGTAGTTGGAACGAGGCAATTGGCGACAACACTTACAGTTCCGCCTTCAGAGCCACCGGAGAAGCTCGTCCAGCGGCTTACGCCGGACGGCGAGTGGCGGCTCCGTTTCCATATCGCGCGGATAACCGACGGTGATGACCGCCACGGGACGGACCGTTACCGGCCAGCCCACGATCCGGCGCAGGACACGCGGGCGGATCCAGCCGATCCAGCACGTCCCCAGGCCGAGTTCGGTCGCGGCCAGCACGAGGTGCTCCCCGGCGATGCCCAGGTCGAGCCAGGGGTAGTCGACGCCGGCAACCGCGGCCGCCACACCGTGCGTGAGCAACGAGCGTTCCATCCCGAGCACGACGTGCACGGGCGCCTCGCGCGCCCATGACATGCCGAGCCCCGGCAGGAAGCCATCCTCAACGATGCGGCGCCGCACCTCCGGCGTGAGGGCCACGGCAAACCGCCAGGGCTGACGGTTGCAGGCCGAAGGCGCCAGGCGCGCGGCTTGCAGCAGACGCATGATCTGTTCGCGCGGGACAGGGTCGCCCCGATACGCCCGGCAACTCGCGCGCCGCGCGATAACGTCCGCGACACTGCCGGCGGGCGGCTGTACTTCGGTGTTGTTGCCCATACCTCCGGCTCTTCGTGTTCCTCGTCGTAGCTACGGAGAAGAGTACCTTCATCGGGTCAGCACGTCCACGGCGATGCGGTGTCAGGTCTTTCGGCCATGGAACTCCGCCAATCCCTGATATCGCAGCCGCGCGGGGTGCCCGATAGTGGACGAGGCTGCGGGTTCCCCTCTCGACGAGGGCCGCGGGAAATCCGAACTACATGCGGAGAGCGAGCGATGCACACGCGGACGAAGGGGGAACCTCACGTATGCGGCCGGATGGGGCTGGTCGCGGGACTTGCGGCCTGCCTGTCACTCGGCGCCACGGCCCATGCGGCCACAAACTACACGGTCGTGGGGTGGAACAACCTGGGCATGCATTGCATGGACAGCGACTACACCGTCTTCTCGATCCTGCCGCCCTATAACACGATCAATGCGCAGATCATCCAGGGCCAGAACGGTACGGCGACGAAGCTGACCAACGGCTACGCCGTGGCGTACCAGGCAATCGCCGACCCGGCCGGATCGCTGAACACGACGTCGCGCGGAAAGACAGCCTTCTGGGACCATTCGCAGGAACTGTTCGGCGCCAACCTGCCCGTGGATGCCGGTCTGCCCGTGCCGTCGCTTTCGTTCGCCATGCCAGGCGTCTCCAATACGCCCCAGGCGATGGTGCTCGAGCCCGCCGGGAACTGGTTCGTCGCCTATGGCATTCCCCTCACGCCCTACGATGACGCGGGGAAGCCGAACTCGTATCCGATGATGCGTCTTACGGCGACGGACGGCGCCGGCCATGTCCTGACGAATACCGACATTGTGCTCCCGGTTTCCGACGAGATGAACTGCAGGCTTTGCCACCTCTCCGGCTCCGCGCCCGCCGCCCGTCCGACTGGGGGCTGGATCAGCGACTCGAATCCGGGCCGCGATTACCGGCTCAACGTGCTGGCGCTGCACGACCAGTGGCAGTTCGCCGGCGCGCCGGCCCAGTACGCGGCGGCACTGGCCACTAATCACCTCAACCCCGCGGGCCTCTACGCCACGGTAACACACGATAAGCGCGCGATTCTCTGCGCCGCCTGTCATGGATCGGAAGCACTGCCCGGTTCCGGCCTGCCGGCCCTGGGGATCAAACCCCTCACGGCTGCCATTCATACGCATCACGCTCCCGTTGTCGATCCGCGGACCCACCCCCCTCTGACGCTCGACAATGAGACGAATCTCACCTCGTGCTACACCTGCCATCCCGGCTCGATCACCCGCTGCCTGCGCGGTGTGATGGGCAAAGCGATCAACCCGGTCAATGGAGCAATGGCCATGCAATGCCAGAGCTGTCACGGCAACTTGAGCGCCGTGGGGAGCACCAACCGCACCGGCTGGCTGAACGAGCCCAACTGCCAGGCCTGTCACACGGGTCATGCCCTCGCCAACAACGGCCAGATCCGGTACACGTCTGTGTTCACGACCGGCGTCGTACTGCGTCTGCCGGCCACGAATCTCTTCGCCACGACCGCCAATGCGCCCCTGCCCAACACGTCGCTATACCGTTACTCCGAGGGGCACGGCGGGGTGAAATGCGCGGGCTGCCACGGCTCAACCCACGCCGAATTCCCGAGCGCCTTCACCAACGACAACGTCACCAGCGTCCGGCACCAGGGCCACACCGGCGTACTGGCGGAATGCGACACCTGCCACGGCGCCATGCCGAATACCGTGAACGGCGGACCGCACGGCCTGCACCCGATCGGACAGACGTGGGTCAGCGGGCATCAAAGTGCAGCCGGCCAGGCCTGCCGGAGTTGCCATGGCACGAATTACGCCGGCACGGTCCTGTCACTGATGCAGCGCGACCGGACGATCAACGGTCAAGCCGTGTTCCAGGGCCAGCAAATCGGCTGCTACAACTGCCACAATGGCGCAGGCGGCAGCGGTTCGGCCCCGGCGGCGCCGACGGTGACCGGGACCGCGGTTGGCACGGCGGCCGGGATATCCACCAACTTCCCATTGACGGCCACCAAAGGCACCCTACGAATCATCTCCCAGCCCGCCTATGGAAGTGTGAGCCTGAGCAGCAACGTGGCGACCTATTTTCCCAGCCTGGGCTTCACGGGCACCGACACATTCACCTTCGCCGCGAATAGCGGCTTCCGTGACTCAACCCTGGCCACTGTCACCGTCATCGTCACCAATACGTTCTCACTCGGCGACGCCGTCCCGGACTGGTGGCGCCGGCTGTATTTCAGCAACGTGACGGCCTCGGCGGCCGCCCTCACGGCGGATCCCGACCAGGATGGACTGGATAACCTGGGCGAGTTCATCGCCGGGACCGACCCCAACGATGCGCGCAGCAATCTCAGAATTCATGCGATCAATGTGGCGGGCAACGTCGTTTCGGTCGGCTTCGTATCCTGGCTGGGCGGGCACTACGCAGCCGAGCGCGGCAGCGATCTCCGGGCCGGCCTCTGGACGAGCCTGAACAGCAACGTGTGGGGCCATACCGACGTGACGGCCGTCGGGGATCCCTCCGCCACGAACACGCCGCGCTTCTACCGGGTCCGGGCAATCCCTCCCTGAAAGAGCGGCGGGCGTCACCCTCACCGAAACAGCACGTCCACGACGTTGCGCACATACTGCTCGTCACTGAGCCCCTCAAGTGCCTCGGCCGGGAAGCGCACAAGCGGTTCGAAGTGCGTGCGGATGTCGGCGAAGAGCGCCGGCCGGGCCTGGTCCTCCACTTGGTCACGCCGCAACAGGGCTTCGAGCGCGAGCCCGGCTTCGCGGGGCGTCACGTTCTGGCGCAGGCGCGCGGCCAGGTGCGGGAATTCGCGAAACGAGTTGTACTTGCCCGGCAGGATCTTTTCGAAATCCGGCTCTGCCGCCTCGGGGTGCCGAACCACAATCGTGTTCGCCGCCAGATCCCCCAAGCGCTGTCCCCGCCCGTTGAGAAACGCCGCCGCCCCCCCCACGCCATAAAAGCCCGGTAACACGTCGACGCCCCGCAGCAGGTTGCGGATCACGATCTGGCTCAACTGGAGCCGGAGCCCCTGGTCGTCCATCACCTGCAGGCGCAGCAGCTTTTTGCCGATGGTCTGGCCGCGCCAGCGCCATTCCATGTAAATCGGATAGGCCAGCGCCACCAAGGCCGAGGAAAGCATGAACGCGGCAGCGGCAATATCGCCGCTGATGAGCCGGGTCACCGCGAGCACGGAGCTGACCGCGCCCGTAACGATATAAATGCAGACCAGGTCCACGGCCAGGGCCAGAAACCGGGTGACGGAGCTCGCGATCACGAGCGGGAACGCGATGCCCTCGGGCGTGCGAATGATCAGGGTCTTGCGGCGGATCACGGGCGGCCCCTTTCGCCTGCGCTGGCGGACGCAGGGAGCGGCGCGGCTTCCCGCGCCGTGGGGCCGAATGGCTTTCGTCCCGACCGCGCCAGAAACACGGTCAAAGCCGCAAGTTCACAACATCCGAACGCAATCTTGAGCCCGTACGGCAGCACCGCCCCGTGGTACTGCGACAGGAACGACTCAACAAGGCCGGCCCATACGAGCATGAGCGCCACGCCGGCGATCAACGTGAAGAGGTCGGGGGTCACGGCCCGCAGCCGCGCGCGCAGGGCGACCCGGCGCCGCCACCCGATGAGGGCGCCCGCCAGCACAAACCCGGCCTGCCCGGCGAGGATAATGGCGGGCATCTCGACCGACCCGTGCGGCAGCAGCCAGCCGAGCAGGAACCGGGTCTGGCCGGCCAAGATGTAGTCGGCGCACACCGCACCCAGCATCACGCCATTGACCAACAGGACCAGCACCGTGCCCACGCCCCACGTGATGCCCAAAGCCAGGGTCGTGAAGGCCACCTGCGTATTGTTGCGGATGTACCAGGCCGCGCCCTGCGCCTTGGCCCCGCGCAACCGGTCGCCCGTGACGCGCTCTTCTTCCGCCACCCGTCGCGAGGGGTTCTGCAGCAGTTGCTCGAAGGGCAGGATGACTTCCTTCGCGGCCGGATCGATCGCCACGGCGCCGCCCCCGAATAGGCACCCCGCCCCGGTCAGCGCAAGGGCGAGCCAGAAAGCGCGCAGGTGCCGCCTGAAAGTGACGGGAAGAACCTGCGCGAACCAGTGCCACGGCCTGAAGCGATGCGGCACGGCGCGCGTTTCGTGGATTTCGCCGTAGGCCCGCGCCACGAGCCGTTCCAGATAGCGCCGCGTTTCGGGTTCGGCCGCGAACGTGGCAACCTTCCCCAGATCGCTCGACACCCGGTCGTAGAGGTAATGAAAGCGGCGCAGTTCCTCCAGCGACAGCCGCTGGAGCGGGTCACGCTCCAGAACGTCAAGCACGCCCTCAAGCTCCCGCCAGAAAGGCGCTTCCGTTTCAATGAATCGCTGGAGGTCAATGATCATGCGCTGTCACAACATCTGTCTCGCCTTCACGCTCATGTACCGGCTCACCAGGTCGGCGCAGAGCGTCTCGCGCTCGCTCACCGCGAAACCGATCCCCCGATGCTGCAGCCGGCGCCCGACCTCGTGCAAGTCGGTCCAGATCAGGTGCCCGGCGAGGTTCCGGTAGACCTGGTCGGTCGACTCGGCGTCGGCCTCGCCGAACAGGGGGCCCACGCCCGACGGCCGCACCATGAACACCATGAGCAGGTGGTGTCGGCAGAGCAACTCGGCCCCGTGCCGGAAGGCTTCGGCCAGCACCGGATCGCTCAGGTCGGTCAGCACCAGCACCAGGGCCCGCTTCCGCAGGTTCAGCCGCGTGAAGCTGGCAAGTTCGTCGAAATCCGGCGTTTCCGGCCCGGACTGCAGGGCATAGAGCGCATCGCGGCAGACCGAGTAGTGCGCCTTGCCGCGCCCGGCGCGGATAAACCGGGTGACGCGGCTGCCGAATACGATCAGGCCGAACAGGTCGCCCTGCTGCTCGGCGGCCAGCCCCAGCACCAGCGCGGCGGCCAGGAAACGCTCCAGGGCGGGCTCGCCGTCCACCGCCCGCGCGCTGAGTCGCGACGTGTCGATGGCCACATAGATCTCGCGGGTCCGTTCGACCTGGTACAACTTGGTGATCGGCTTGCCGCGCCGGGCGGTGGCCTTCCAGTGGATATCCTCGTAGGTATCCCCGGGCACGTAGTCGCGCAGCTTCTCGAACTCCCGGCCGTGCCCCACCATGCGCTGGGCGTGGATGCCGGAGCGTCCGCGCCGCAGGAACAGCGCCGCCAGGCGTTTGCGTTCGCCGGCCAGGTTGGGATACACGCGCAGTTCCGCCCGGCAGGCGCAAGCCGCCCGCGCCCCCCAGAACCCCAGCGGCGAGGCGACTTCCACGTGGCATCGGAGCACCTCGAACCGGCCGCGAACTGCCGGCGTGCAGGGCCACGCCAGGCGGGACGCGGTACCGACCGGCAACGCCACCTCCAGCACCTCGTCGGCCGACCGAAATCCGCCGGGCAGCGGCAGTCCGAGCCGCACGGTGAGCGGGCGCTGCCGCTCCTGCTTGACCGTGATCGGAATCGCCCCCGGCCGCTCGACCGCCAGGCGCACGAGCGCCGGCAGGCTGACGCGGAGGCCGCGGACCCGGCGTCGACCCAGTCCAGCATCCACGCCGGCCAGCAACGCCAGCGCGGCAAAGCCGATCACGGCCGGCGCGGCCACGCCGGGCAACAGTGCGCCGGCCACGGCCACGGGCACGAACGCGGCCACCCAGGCCAGGAGTCTGGTCTGCGGGACGATCATCGCGGGACCGGTACCTCCTGCAGAATCTGCCGGATCACTTCCTCGACGCCCAGTCCCTCGATCTCGAACTCGGGCCGGAGAATCAGGCGATGCACCAGGACGGGCACGGCCATATCCTTCACGTCGTCGGGCGTGGCGAAGTCGCGCTCATTCAGCGCCGCCGCGGCGCGCGTGGCCGTCACCAGCGCCTGCGTGGCGCGCGGCCCGGCGCCCACCAGCACGCTGCTGTGCGTACGGGTGGCACGGATCACGTCAACCATGTAGGCGAGCAGGTCGTCGCGGACCGTAATCGCCTGCAGGGCCTGGCGCACCTCGGCGAGTTCGGCCGGCGCGATCACCGCCCGCACGCCGCCGCCGGCAAGTACGGCCTCGGGCGAGTCGGTGCCGAGCACGCGCCGCGCCAGCAACAGTTCCTCGTCGCGCTCCGGGCACGCCATCGGAATCTTGAACATGAACCGGTCTTTCTGGGCCTCGGGGAGCGGATACGTGCCCTCGTACTCGATTGGATTCTGCGTGGCGAACACGGTGAAGTTCGGCGACAGGGCATGCGTTTCGCGGTCGATGGTGACCTGCCGTTCCTGCATGGCCTGCAAGAGGGCGGACTGCGTCTTGGCCGGTGCGCGGTTGATCTCGTCGGCCAGCAGGAAGGTCGTGAACACGGGCCCGCGCACGAGCATGAACTCGTTTTGCTTGAGATTGAAGACGTTTGTGCCGATCAGGTCGGCCGGCATGAGGTCCGGCGTAAACTGGATGCGCTGCGCATCGCAACCCAGGACCCGCCCCAGCGTGCGGACGAGCAGGGTTTTCGCAATGCCCGGCACGCCCTCAATCAAGGCGTGGTTGCCGGTGACGATCGTGATCAGGGCGAGATCCACGACCGATTTCTGCCCGATGATGACCTTGCCAATCTCCGCCCTGGCGTCAGCCAGGATCTGTCTCAGTCTGTCGTTTTCCATGGTTCGCTCCTTGTGAGTGTTCAGTGTTCAGGTTTCAGTGTTCAGCATATAAGCTTCTTCGGTAGGGCGACGGCGTCCTCGCCGCGCCGCACCTGGTGCGTGCCTGCCGCGTTTCTGTCACGGCGGGGCCGGAGGCCCTCGCCCTACCCGACATGTCCGCGTTCCTCTTTCACGGTTCTGCAAATCTCGTTATACAGCTTTTCCGGCGTTCGACGGCGTTCGACAAGGAGGCGTTCAGCTTCCACTTGGGCCTCGATGCGGCGAACTGCCGTTTCAGGCAGACGCGTGCTGTGGTCAACTGAGCGCTTCCATACGGCGACGCACGTGGCCAGGACGTCGGCCGGCGCGACATTCCGCCGCAGCAGGTTGCCGAGCGCCGTCGCCGAATCCTTGCCCGCGGCCACGTCCGCCCCGTCTGCCGCTTCTGGCTCCTCCGCCGGCACAAGCGCGGCGTTGTTCCGCCAGATGAAAAGCCCCGCCAGCACGAGCAGGTTCACCAAGGCCCAGGTCAGCCCATAGCGCCGCACCATGGTCATCAACCCGGGCGCCTCCTGCAGGCCGTGGTGAGTCTCGTCGAAAACGACATGCGTCCGCCCGCCCAGCAGCCACAGCAGGAACCCCGTCTGCCGATCGTCGCGGAGTGCCTCGTTGGAAATGACGTAGGACGAGGTCGATAGCGCCAGCGTGCCCTGCCCAAACGAACGCTCGACGATCACTGGCTGACCGCCGCACCGGTACAGCACGCGCCAGGGTGCGCCCACGTTGGTGAGACACAACGCGGTGTTACACGCCAGGCGCTCCGGCAGACCCGCGTCACGCCCTGCCGACGTGACGGTCCCGGTGGGCGCACTGGAAACCGGGATCTCGCCAAAGCCGGCATTCAACCAGTTCGTGAGCGACACCTCCTGTGTGTATTCCTCCTTGTCGGGCAACACAGCCGGCTTGGGTCTGGCGGGCGCGTTCGTGCCCGAGGCCTTGTCCGCCCTGTTGGTCATGCCGGCCTGTCCCGGGACCATGATCTTCGCCATCCGGTTCGTGTCGTTCTCCGCATCGTCATCCCAGATCCACCTCCCGTCGCGGGGTTGCAGCGTGATCACCATCCGGCCGCCGGACCTGAGAAACCGGTTCAGCCAGCCCACGGTGGAGGCCGGCAGTATGCCGGCGTTGGGCCGGTACGATACCGTATCGCCGAGGAACAACAGGACTGTATCACGCCCGGATCCGAGGTGTTCGATAGGCCGCATATTCCGCTCCACGGTGAGGCCGGGAATGGCGGCAAGACTGTCATGCAACGCGCGGGCGCCGAGCGGATCGGTGCGGAACGTCGAGTAGGGCGGGTAGATATCGCCCACGCGGAACCGCATCAGGAAGAGCTGCCCGATCCCTGCGACCAACGCCAGCAGGGCGAAAATGCCCGCGATCACGAGAAAGCGGCGGCTCATGCGGCCCCCTTCGGCGCGGCGCTGCCGGGCGACGGTTGGACCGTCAGGATACGCGTCTGATTGGTGGTAAACGTCACGACCTGCGCGGACGTGGCCGCGTGGGCACCGTACCATATGCGTTCGACGATCTGCACATTCTGTCCGAACGCGGCTAGCACCTCGGGCAGGTCGTGGGCCTTGCGCTCCAACTCGCGCCGGTAGTCGCGGTTCGACTTGCACCGCGCCACCGTGAGGCGGCCGGCGTGGGCCAGGTGCGCCAAGGCCCCCAGGAACATGGCCCGCAGACCTAGTCGGGTTTCACCCCTGGCGAGCAGGTCGCGGGCCAGCGCCATCCACTCGTCGGCCGGCAACCGGTCGGCGGCAACCTCGTCGCGGAGAAGCGCCGCGGCAGTGACGACGGGCTGGGCCTGAACCTGCCGCGGCGCGGCCCGCCCCTTGCGCCACGCGCGGTACAGCAGCACGGCGAGCACGCTCGCGCTGATCGCGAGCAGCACGAACAGGAATGTCTGCACGGGGGTCTGCCAGCCTAGGCCGGAGGGGTCCGCCGCCTGCCGCTCCGGGAAGAACTGCAGGAACCAACGCCCGATTTTGCGCAGGACGCGGAACACGCTCTTCAGGACGCCGATCGTCCGTTCGGCCAGCCGGTGCAGGAATTCGCCCCACAAGGATGTTCCTTCGGATTCACTCGTGGCGCGGTCGCGCGGCATACGCCACGCGTATTCGGGCCGGGTCAACACGTCATCGATGGCCGCATCCAGGCGGGCGGGTGTGACCGAGGCGGCGGCTTGTGGGCCCACCCGCTCCGGCGCCACGGCGCCGGTGGAGGGCGGCGCTCCGTCGCCGCCGGCGACCGACGGGCCGATGGACTGAGCCTGTCGAGTCGGCCCGGATAAAGCAGGCCCTTCCGCCGGAGAGGCGGGCACGACGGAGCGTGCCCCTCCACCGGAGGGAGAGCGAGTCAGAGCGCCTGCGCCGATCGATTCACCCGCGACTAACAAGGCAAGTCCGGCAGCCAACAGGGCCGCCGACCATCCCGCCGCGGGCGGCGGCCGCGACTCGCGGAACGCCGCGCGCAGGTCATCGCCGGTGGTCCGCGCCTCGCCGTAGAAGCAGCGCAGCACGTACACCGCCTTGGCGAGGGGATCGAGCAGCAGGTAGGTCAGGCCGAACACCGTCGTCAAGAACGTGGTATTCACAATCCCGTGTAGTCCACTTAAGGCGAACACGGTCTGCTGTCCGGTCAGGGCCTGCCACAGGACCGGTGCACCCGCCAGCAAGGCGGCCACGTTGCCCGCCACCACGCACCCGAGCGGGGAAAGCGGCAGGATCAGGTTGAAGGTGAGGATGAGACCCACGATGAACCAGCCGGTGCCGCCGATCACGTGCAGGCTTGGCGTCATGACCATGGCCAGCCAGACACCCCCGAACGCCACGAGCAGGCCCAGGCCCAGCAACCACGGACACACAAGCCAGACCAGGATGTTGTTCTGGCCCGGCCAGATCGCGGCCTGCCGCCAGGATCGCGCCGCCGTCTCGCGGAGTCCGGCAGGCCCGCCATCGCCGAACACCGTCACATTCTGGAAGAACGCATAGACGGCCGGGAACGGCAACGCGATGACCAGAGCGCCGGGGATGCCGGCCAGTCCGTACGGTTGGATCGCGGTCTGCACGGCCGCCAGGCGCAATACGCGGCGCCAGGACCAGGCGGGCGGCGGACTCTCCGTGAGGCAGGCGCGCAGCTCAGCCGCGAAGGCTGCCTGCCAGCCCTTCATCCACAGGAACAGCACCGCCACCCCGAGCGCGGCAGCCACGGCATGGCCCGCTGCATAGGCGCTCCGGCTCAGGTCGGCCCAGAAGTACAAAAACCCGAGCACGAACGGCACGGTGCCGATTGCGTAGAACGCCAGCACGCGGGCCGGAGCCTGCCGGAGCAAATGAAAGGCTTCCTCGGCCACCTCGATCGCGCCCTTGCCGGCCGCGCTCCTATCGCGTTTGGGATTTCGAATCACTGCTTACCGTTCACTGTTCACTATTCACCTCAGACGCCGAATGCCACAGGGTTCCCTCATGAAAAGACTCCGGCAGCAGCATGAGAAGGCGACCCACCGCATGGAAAGACAACCACGCGACCACGACACCCAGCGCGCCGGCCGCCGCGAGCCGGCCCGCCCGCCTGCGGGCCCGGCGCCGCTCGCCGCCCGGTACCATCAACCGCAGGCAAACGGCGCACACGACCTGCCCGTCGTGCTCGGTGACGCATTCGCGGCAGAAGAAGCGGCCGCACCGCGGACACCGCGCCACGGCCTCGCGGGTGCGATGGTTGAAACACTTCTCCTGGACGAGTGATGCCATGGTCGGACCCTGGTCACGCCACCGGCAAGGGTGGCTCGCCCGCCAGGGGCGGCGGCTGCCGGCGCCGACGCCGAAAGGCGTTCCACTGCACCCAGCCGATCGCGCCGATCACGCCGGACCCCGCCAGCGAAAACGCCTCCTGCACAAAAACCGCCGGCGAGTCGAAGGGCGATGTCATCCACATTGAGCGCATCTGTTGCCAGACGTCGGGGGTGGTCCGGGGGGCGGAGCCGCTGGTCATCCCCATATATACGTAAAACATGGCCGTGTTGAGTACGTACGACACCATCACGTACCCCATCGCCCGCCACGTGGTCCGCTTGAGGCTCGCGTCCAAGTCCGTATCGGCCTGCCGGATCAATGCCAGCACGATGCTGGCTAGAAGTCCGAGCAGGATGCCCAGGCCCAGCAGGTACATCGTGACCGATTGCCACCTGAACAGCAGGGCGCTGTGGCACGCGTCCAGCAGCAACACCGAGAACAACGCGGCGTGCGCCCGGCCGCGATAAGGCTTGGTCCCCTTGGCCGTCAAAGGGACGGCCTCGTGCGACAGCGCCGCGGTCACGGTCCCGGCGCTTCGCGTCGCCGCATTCCCCGCGTCGATTGCCTCGGGCGAGAGAGCGCCCTGGGCGGCCTCGGCGGCCGCGCGGATCAGGCGAAAAGTGCGCAAGGCCGAACGGACACGCGGCAACGCATACAGACGTTCGATCTGGACGGCTGTCCGCAACGTGCATACGCAGGTGGCGCCGAGGACGGTATTCACGAGCACGCCTAGGAGAAGAACGGCACCGGTCGCCGCCAGCACCCAGAGCCCGACCGCGTCCCAGCCGGACAGTCGGCCGTAAAACGCCCAAAAGGCAAAGCCCAGGGCAAAGCCGCCCAGCACGAAATTGATGATGCGCCCGCGCCGCGTCTTCTGCAGCGTGAGGGACTGGATATCCCGGAGGTAAAACCGCTTGTAGTCCTCGGTGTAGCCCTGGTTGGCGACCGACAGCAGGTGATCCGGTGCCAGCCAGAGGCGGTGCCGCGTCGAGAGCGCCATGTTCGAAGCGCGGCCACGGCCGGGAAGCGCGCGGTAGATACTCCGGCTCATCGCTTGCTCCTTGCGGCCCAAACGAGCGCGACGGCCAGCACGGCCCAGCCGAGCAGGGTCAGCACGGCCAACAGGATGGCCAGAACGAACCGCCAGCGCGAGCGCCGGACGACACCCATCGGTGCCCTCCAGTAGCGGAACGCGACGTAGAGACAGGCGGGCGCCGTCAACGGCGAGCAGATCCACCCGACAAACGGAATCACGAGCGGGTAGGCGGCCAGGGCCAGGGCGACATCGTCGTACAACACGCGGTGCCGGTTAAGATTGTCGAGCTTGCCCTTCTTCTTGCCGGTCTCGATGCAACCCGGACACAGGTGTTGGCCGCCCAGCGACACATCGCACAGCGCGCAGAGAAAACGGCCGCACGCCTCGCACGCAAGCACGGCCTTGCGGCCCGGGTGATAGAAGCAACCGGCGTCACCCTCGAGTCCGATGCGCTCGCCCGACGTGCCCTTCTCGAGCGGCCGGAACAGGGCCGGAAACACGGAGGCTTGAAGGGACCCGCCGCAGGCCGCGCAATGAACAAGACCGGGAGTGTTGCAAAGCGACCCCGTCAGGGGCGCCCGGCAGTGCGGACAGGCGGGACCGGCAGGAAGCTCCTCAGGCATGGGCAGGTGGCTGTCTAGTCCTTGTAAATCACGCGGGTGTCACAAAGCCGATCGTGCAACGCCCGCTTCTCATCGTCGGTTCCGGCCATGATGTAGCCGATGCAGAGGGTGAGACCGCTGAGCATGTCGCCGAAGAAACGGCCGAAGGCCCGGCCGTAAGTCATGGCGGTGCCGTCGGCGCGAATGACCTTGATCTTGCAGGCCATCTTGCCCGGTGTGGCGCCATACTTGCCGTGGAAGTAAACGTAGTAGGAGCCCTGGATGATCATCTGGATGAACCACGCGCCTACCTGGATGCCGATCATCCCGCCGGGCGAACCGCTCGCCACGGCCCGCACGGCCATGAATGTGAACGCCATCGACACCAGCATGTTGACGACGCCGACCAGGATGCCGTCGATGAACTTGGCGGCAAACCGGATCCAGAAACCGGCAAAGCGCAGCGTGCCCGGCACGGCGGCGCCTTCCTGAACGCGCTGGAAGAACACAGGCTTGCAGGCGGCGCAGACGAGCGATCCTTCGTAGCGCAACAACTCGTCCTGCGGAAAATGCTTCCCGCACTCACAGCACACGCCGCCTTCGGCGCCGACGCCGGGCGCCGACGCGACGGCCGGCGCAGCGGGTGCCACAGCGCCATAGGCTGCCCACCCGGACATGCCCGCGGTCCAAACGAGGGTCTGGGCCTGAATGACGCCCGACTTCACGAGCCCCTGGAAATCCGCCTCGGAAACCGGGCCCACTTGCTTGCCGTTATCGGCGTAGTACCACTGCATGCGATCCTCCCCCGCCCCGGCGATACTGTTTCGCCGTGTTTTTATACCAACCCCGGGACGGCGGGGCCACTGTTTCTTGTCCCGAATCCTTAGCGAAGCGGGGAGAGTTGCGCCGAAGGGTTAGAAAAGGGCTTGACTGTAATAACCTATTGGGTTATAAGTATCCGCATGAAGGCGCACTACCGGAAACGCAAGACACGCTATGAGTTTGAGCTGACAG
>CAITUY010000148.1 GCA_903895695.1 uncultured bacterium | reverse complement strand
GAACCTGGCATCAAGGTGACCGACGCCGAATTGGCCGCCGTCCGTATCAAGAAGAACAACTTCCATGGCGATTGGAACTATGCCATTCGTTCGAAATGATCCTCAATACTTGCTCAACTTATTTATGCGCGACGCCTTAGCATGGTTTTACCTCATCGCCAGCAACCACCCGCCCGTTGCCAGCAGGTTCAACAGGACCAGAGGCAGCATCAGTTTCCAACCGAACGACATCAGTTGATCGTAGCGCGGGCGCGGCAAGGCCGCCCGGATCAGGATGAACAGGCCGATCAGGATGAACGTCTTGAGCAGGAACCACACGAGCGGCGGCAGCCACGGGCCCAGCCACCCACCGAAGAAGAGGGTCACGGTCAGGGCCGAGATCAGCGTGATGCCGATGTACTCGCTCAAGAAGAACATGGCGAACTTCATGCCGGAATACTCGACGTGATAGCCGGCGACGAGCTCATTCTCGGCTTCGGGCAAGTCGAAGGGAATCCGGCGTGTTTCCGCCAGGCCGCCGATGAAGAAGACCACCAGTGCGAGGCACTGAGGGACGCAGAACCACAACGTCTTCTGGGCCTCCACGATCTCCCGCAGGCCGAAGGATCCGGCCAGGGCTACGACGCCCATCAATGACAGGCCCATGAAGACCTCGTAGCTGAGCATCTGGCCCACGGCCCGCATGCTCCCGAGCAATGCGTACTTGTTGTTCGAGGACCAGCCGGCGAGCGCCACGCTATAGACCGAAAGGGAGGACATGCCGAGAAAGAACAGCAGACCGATGTTGAGATCCACCACCTGGATAAGCGGCGTGAAGGGGATCACCGCGAAGGACAACAACGTGACGACCATGAGAATCGCCGGGGCAATGACGAAAACAGGCTTGTCCGCAAACGGGGGAATCCAGTCCTCCTTGGAAAGTATTTTGATCATGTCGGCCACGACCTGCAAGAGGCCGAAGGGGCCCACGCGGTTGGGGCCGTAACGATCCTGCCACAAGGCCAGCAGGCGACGTTCGACCCAGATAAGCCCGCTGGCAATGGTGAAGAGTCCGAAGAGGACGCCGACGACAACGAGAACCGATGTGGCGGTCGGGCTCATGGCGCGCCTCCCCGCTCGCCGGGGCTTCCCGATGTGGCGTTTGTGTTTTCCGTCGCGGTATGGGCATCCTGTTCGTTACCGGCTACGGGCGGGACGCCCGCGGCATGTTGGGAGGCGGGCGGCGAATGCCCGCCAACCGCCGCGATTCCGCCCCAGGCCGGTAGCGCCAGGGCCGGCAGACCCGGCAGGCCGGCCGGCGTTCGCGCCACGCCGACAGGCAAGTCGGGGGCCACAATGACCGAACAAACGCGCGACGCGACGCCGACGGAAAGGGTCACGGCCTGACCCTCCGCCAAGCCCAACCGGCCCAGGTCGACCGGGTTGAGCGCGACGTACGGCCCGGGAGCGCGCGCGGCGATGCCGGGCGAGTGGAGGCTCAGTTCGTCGGACCCGAAGATGTGCCAGGCTGGCAGGACCAAACACCGGTACGGACGCGCGACGAAGGCCGCCGGGATGGACACGGAATACGGGGTCGGTTCGCCTTCCGGCGGCTCGATCAGTCGACGGCCTGGGTCGCCGTCGCGCAGCGCGCCGCCTGTCTTGAACTGGTACTTGTTGACTGCCTGGACGGAGTTCCACTGCGGCGCCCAGAATCGGGGTATCAGGGACGATGGCGGATGGGCGCGAGAGCCCTCCATCGAGAAGGCGAAGGGAGCATCGAGGTCGACAGGTGGCTTGGGTTCCTGAACGCTGAGGTCTGCGGTCATGGCAGTTCGCCCGCTGTAGCGTGACGATTGGCGGGGAACCTTCTGCCCGGTCAGTCGGAAATCTGCGGAGGGGGCTATGTCTGGAATCTCCTTGAACGCTGGCACGGCATCGGCCAGGGCGGCGAGCACGTCGTCCAGGCCCTTCCACGGCCGGGTCGAATGTGGCATCAACTCCGCTAGCCACCGCCAGGACGCCTGGATGTCGTCCGGGGGAACGAAGACCTGGAATGAGCGCTGGGCCCGGCCCTCGTTATTGATGAAGGTGCCGCTGCCTTCGGCAATCGTTGCGGCTGGAAGCACGAGCGTTGCGCGCGAGGCCGTTACATGCGCCAGATGGTCCAACACGATGACCTGTCGGGCACCCAGCAGAGTCTCGACCGAGCCGGATTCAGCTCGTCGGTAGAGGTCGTTCTCGAGGACAATGAGGGCATCGGCAGTGCCGTTGCTGATCTCCGCGACGGCCGCGTCCAGGCTTTCGCCGGGCAGCATGGCCGTGCCCATGCTATTGCATTCCGGGACCGTAAAGCAGAGGCTCGCCGTGCTCCCCGTCCTGCACAGGGCCCAGGCCACGTTGGCGGCGGCCTCGGCCACAGCTTCGCTGCCGCACCCATACCCCGAGACGACGAGCGGCCGCCGGCCGGTTCGCAAGGCAGCGGCGATGCCCTCCGCGAGCGCGAGGGTGTCGGGTGTGAGGCTGGGGACGGGCGGGGCTGTAGGGTCCAGTGCATGCGCCACGGCAAAGCCGAGGCGGGCAAGGTCGGCCGGGGCGGCGCGGACCGTCCGGGAGGCCAGCGAATCCAGCGCCGTTCGGTCGGGTGTTGCGACGATCATCGGACCGCGCTGGTCTTGCATGGCCTCGCGGAGACACTCGTCGAGCCACTCGTAAATCCCGAGTTTGAGGGCGTCGGCTTTGGGCTTTTGGAGGACAGCCTGGCGCAACGCGAGTTCAAGCAGGGGAGCAGTGTTGGTGACATCCTCACCGAGGATCAGGATCGCGTCGCACGATTCCACCTCGCGTAACGAGGGCGTACGGGCCTGTCCTCGTTTCAGGAGCGCGGACAGGGTCCGCACCAACCGCAACTCTTTGTCGGTCACCCCGTGGTAGAACCGGTCCGGCCCCACCAAGGCGCGCAGCGCAAAGTTGGCCTCGAGTGAGGCGCGCGGCGAGCCGATGCCGATAACCTTGCGACTTTGCAGTACCGTCCCAGCCAACGCCAGCGCTTCCTCCTTGGACACCTCGACCGGCCCCGTATGATCGCGCTGCAGCGGCCGGCGGATCCGGTTGCGGCTGTTCACGAACTCATAACCATATCGTCCGCGGTCGCACAGGAAGTAGCCGTTGACCTCTCCATTGTAGCGGGGCATGACGCGGCGGAGCGTGCCGTAACGTTCGCCGGGGAAGGTGTTGCAGCCCAGGCCGCAGTGCGGGCATACGGAAGGCGCCGTCTGCAAATCCCACTTTCGCGTATAGTGATGCTTGAGCGACTTGTCCGTGAATACGCCAGTGGGGCAGACTTCCACGAGGTTGCCGCTGAACGGACTTTCCAGGATGCCGTCCTCGTGCCGGCCGAAAGTCACGTGGTCGTGCCAGCCGTGGACATCGAAATCGCGTCCGCCGGCGTAGTCGCGGTAGAACCGCACGCATCGGTAGCACTGGATACAGCGGTTCATCTCCATGTTCACGAACGGTCCCAGATCCTGGTCGCGGTGGGTGCGTTTCGAGAAGCGGTAAGCGCGGTACACGTGGCCGGTCATCACCGTCATGTCCTGCAAGTGGCACTCGCCGCCCTCGTCGCAGACAGGGCAGTCGTGCGGGTGGTTGACCATGAGCCATTCGATCACCTTCGCGCGGAACGCCACGGCCTCCGGGTCATCGATGGCGACCCTCATGCCGTCAGTAACGGGGATCAGGCAGGCCATTTCGAGCCGGCCGCGGACATCCTTTTCGTCCTTGAATACTTTGACGGCGCACTGGCGGCAGGCGCCAACTGAACGGAAGGCCGGGTGCCAGCAGAAGTACGGCACATTCAGGCCCAGCGACAGGCACACCTCCAAGAGGTTCCTGCCCGCCGTATCTGCCGTATAGGTCTTCCCGTCTACGTGGAGCGTTGTCATCCGGTTCTCCAGGGGCACCGTTTTTCGGATATGTGCCGCTCGAAGTCGGCTCGAAAGGCTTTCAAGGCACTCTTCAAAGGCATCATGGCGCCGGGCGCCAACTCGCAGAAGGTGTTGTGGCCGGATAGGAACTTGACATGCGAATCGAGCACCTCCATGTCCTCGGGCTTGCCGTGGCCGGCTTCGATGGCCTCCAGTGTCCGCGCCACCCACGGGAGCCCTTCGCGGCAGGGCGTGCACCAGCCGCAGGACTCGCGCGCAAAGAACGTTTCGAGCCCGTACAGCAGGCCAACCGGGCAGGTCTTATCGTCCATGACGATCATGGTACCGGTGCCGAGTTGGCTGCCGATCTGGTGCATACTGGCGAAATCCATGCGAGTGTCGAGGTGCTCCTCGGTGAGGAAGGGCGTGGAGGCGCCGCCGGGAAGCAGACCGCGAAACGTGTGTCCCGGGCGCATGCCGCCCGCGCAGCCTTCCAGGATTTCCCGAACGGTGGTACCCATAGGCATCTCCCAGACGCCGGGCCGATTCACAGGGCCGCTCACACCGTATAGCTTGGTCCCGCCCTCCTCGGTATGGCTGAGGCTCCTGAACCATTCCCAACCGTGACGGATGATGTGGTGGACGTTCGCAAGGGTCTCGACGTTGTTGACGACCGTGGGCTTGCCCCAGAGTCCGGAGACGGCTGTCCGCGGCGGTTTGGCGCGCGGGATGGCGCGTTTCCCCTCAAGCGCGTTCAGGATTCCGCTTTTTTCGCCGCACATGTAACGGCCGGCGCTGGTGTGCAGGCGCAATTCGACGCTCCAGGGCGAGCCGAGCACTTTCGGGCCGGCGTAGTTCGATGCATAGGCCTCGGCAATGGCTTTGCACAGTCGCTGCTCCGAAAGCTTGTACTCGTTCCGCAGGAAGATGTAGACGACGTCGGCCTGGATGGCGTAGGCGCACACCAGCGCGCCTTCAATTACCTGGTGCGGGTCGCCTTCCATGAGCAGCCGGTCCTTCATGGTGCCGGGTTCCATTTCGTCGGCATTCACCACGACGTACTTGGGTCGGGCCGCCTCGGGCCCCATGGGCACGGAAGCCCACTTGTGACCGGCGGGAAAACCAGCGCCGCCCCGCCCCATCACGTTGGCCCGGGTCACCCAGTCCTGCACCGTCTTCGGGTCCAGGGTCAGGGCTTTCCGCAGTCCCTCGTATCCACCCGCGCGTTCATAGGCCCGGAGATCGGGCGGCTCCTGGCCCGGCCGGATGTTCTGCGTCAACGGTCTTTCGATCAGCGGCATCGGTTACTCCACGGGCTGGCGCCTAGGCATAGTTCTCCAGAACCTGGTCCAGTTTTTCAGGCGTCAGGTCGCCATGCACGTTGTCATCGATCATCAGCGCTGGGGCCTGTTCGCATAATCCAAGACAGGCCGTCGGCAACAGTGTGAAACGGCCATCGGCCGTGGTCTGCCCGAGGCCAATGCCGAGGCGCGACTCGAGTCGTTCACGGAGGGGGTTGTACCCCATGATCCAGCAACTGACGCTGTCGCAAAGCAGGATCACGTGCCGGCCCACGGGGCGGCGGTAGATGCCGTTGTAGAACGTGGCGACCGAATCGAGTTCCGCGGGCGACAGGCCCAGGAGCGCGGCAACATCCTTGAGCGCCTCGTCGCAGACCCAGCCCCGGTGTCGCTGGACGATCTTGAGCGCGTCCGAGGCCACCGAGCGCTTCGTCTCGGCGGGAGCCGCTTCGGCCTCAATTTCCAATCTCTCCGCCACGCTTAACATGGTTGTTCTTTCACCGGTCGACGTCCGCGAGCACGTAATCCAGGCTGCCCAGGATCGCAATCAGGTCGGACAGGGTCAGCCCGCGGGTGATCATCGGCAGCATCTGGATATGGGGAAAACTGGGGGTCCTGATCCGGACCCGATACGCTTCCACATTGCCGTCGCTGACGAGGTAGTAACTATTAAGCCCCTTGGTGGCTTCGACGGCGACGCTGGCCTCACCCGGCGGCACAGCCGGGCCCCACGACGTATGGATGAAGTGGTCGATCAACGTCTCGATATCCCGCAGGGCTCCATCCCTCCGCGGCGGGGTCGCCAGCGAGTTGCGCGACTTGTATTCGCCGGCTGGCATGTGGTTCAGGCACTGTTCGATGATCCGCAGGCTTTGCCGCATTTCCTCGATATGCACGACGGCGCGATCATAGGAGTCGCCGTTCCGGCCGGTCGGGATGTCGAAGTCGAACTGGTCGTAGCCGCCGTAAGGCCGTTTCTTCCGGTAGTCCCATTCCAGGCCGGTGGAACGCAGCATCGGACCGGTAGCGCCCCACTCGATGGCCTCGTCGGTGGTGAACTGTCCGATGCCTTGTGTGCGGGCCTTGAAGATGCGGTTATGGAGCACTTCGCGGTCATACTCCTTCAGCCGCGGCGGCAGGTAGGCGAGGAAGTCGCGTACCAGGGTCTCCCAACCGTCGGGCAGATCCTGCGCCACGCCGCCGATGCGAAACCAGCCCGGGTGCATCCGGGCGCCGGTAATGGCCTCGACGATGTCGAGGGCGCGTTCCCGATCGGTGAACATGTAGAAGACCGGCGACATCTGCCCAAGGTCCTGGCTGAAGGTGCCGTAGAACACCAGGTGGCTGATGATGCGGAAGAGTTCGGCCAGCATAATGCGGATCACTTTGGCGCGCGCGGGCGGTTCGATACCGGCGAGAGCCTCCACCGCCATCACGTACGGGAAGTTGTTCATGACCCCGCCGAGGTAGTCCACGCGGTCGGTGTAGGGAATGAAGGTGTGCCAGGATTGGCGTTCCCCCATTTTTTCCGCCCCGCGATGGTGGTAGCCGATATCGCAAGCCAGATCGACAATCTGCTGACCGTCGAGTTGCAGCATCACGCGCAGCAGCCCATGGGTCCCGGGGTGGTGGGGTCCGACATTGAGGAACATGAAATCGAAATCATCACCCCGGCGGGTCATGCCGTAGTCCTCGGGCCGGAATGTCAGGTCTGACTCCATGGCGGCCTGCTCGTGGGGCGGCATCCGGAACGGTCCCATCTCCGTGGCGCGCGCCGGGTGGTCCTTGCGCAGCGGATGGCCCTCCCACCAAGGCGGCAATAGGATGCGCGTCAGACGCGGGTGCCCATCTACCGCGATGCCGAACATGTCCCACAGTTCGCGTTCGTACCAGTTTGCGGCGGGCCACAGGCCGGTCACCGTCGGCACGCTGCCGCTTTCGCCGCGCAGCGCGACCTTGACGCGGAGATCCTCATTGCGGTCGAACGAAAGGAGGTGGTAGACGACGGTGAAGTCACTCGGCGGCTGATCCTGTCGCGCGGCGCGGTCCCGCTCGTCGATGGCCGTAAGGTCGTAGAGCATCCGATAAGGCTGGGGTACATCTTGCTTGAGATAGCGCAGGATGGCGCCGACGCGGTCAGCCCCGGTCCAGATCGTCGGAATCCGGTCCCGAGTCGGTTGCGGCACGATGGCATCCGTGCCGAACCGGCGTTGCAGGTCGGGTATTATGCCCGCTCCGTCAGGGGCAGCGGGCTTCGACTCGGGCGTATCGGTCATGAGCGGTTTTCAGATCTTCTCCGGTGGGCGCAGAAACGTTTGCTTGCCGCGCATCGTGCGTTTCAAGTCTCTCATCACCGGGGGCGCCGGCCGCGAGACGCCCTGAGGGCCCACTACCCAGCTCAAGGGGCGACGCTCTTTGCCAGCGGCGGCCGAGAGGAGCAGAAGGCCTTCCATGAACGCGTCAGGGCTCGGCGGGCACCCTTGGATATAGACGTCGACGGGGAGAAACTGATCCACGCCCTGGACGACGCTGTAGATGTCATACATGCCACCCGAATTGGCGCAGGATCCCATGGAGATCACCCAGCGAGGCGCCATCATTTGTTCGTAGAGGTGCTGGATCACGGGCGCCATCTTGATGAAGACCGTGCCGGCGATCACCATGAGATCAGCTTCGCGCGGGCTGCCCCGGATCACCTCGGCCCCGAAGCGCGCGATATCGTAACGGCTTGTGAGACTGGTCGCCATTTCTACATAGCAGCAGGACAAGCCGAAGTTGAACGGCCAGAGCGACCGGCTCCGGCCCCAGGCGAGCACCCGCTGGAGCCGCGTCAGGAGAATACTGGGGTGGCCTTTGTCCTCGGTGGCCGGCGCCGGGGCCTCATCCGGTTCGTCAGGCTGAATCGGACGGATCACGGCTCGATTTCCTTTCCGGGACGCGGCGCGTGCGCTTGCCCGCCCGTTCCCCAAGTCAGGGCTCCGGATCGCCACAGATAGGCGAGGGCGGCAAGCAGGATTCCCACAAAAACGAACAACTCCGTGTAGCCGGACCACCCCACATCGCGTGCGGCAACGGCCCAGGCAAAGACAAAGATAGATTCGAGATCGAAGATGACGAAGAACATGGCGACGAGGTAGAAGTCAGCGGAGAATCGCAGTTGGGCCGAGCCCGTTGGTGTCATTCCCGACTCATAAGGGATGGCAGTGCCCTTTTCGCTGTGTCGTTCGCCTAGAACGTGAGAAATGCCGAGGATGACGGTCGTGATGGCGACGACCGCCAGACAGTACAATCCCAACGGCCACAAGGCGGATGTTTGCTCAGGCATGGTGCACGATGCCTCATTTACTCCCGGTCAACCCACGTCCAAGGTAAGGCTGGGGGACGCCGGCGGCCATGAGGATTGGGCGCAGTTTGGGCGTCGAAAACCCTTAGGATGGACATAAGGTATTCCATCGCCGCAAGTCAGGAACCGGGCCATTGCCCTTGCGTAGCGCGCGATGGATTATCGAACCACAAGCCCGGCAGTGAGCCGGCCTATGAAGGGAACTGGCATGATCACGCGCATTTTGTTCGCGGTGGGATGGATTGGCATCGGTATCGGACTTGGCAAGGCGCAGGCCCAGGGTGGGGCCGGGTCCACAGGCGCGAACACGGAAGAGGTCCGAGTGACCATGCGAGGCAACCCGGTTGTCTTGATGGGGATGCCGGTAAAGGAAGGGAAGACCGCGCCTGACTTCAAAGTTGTGGATGCGGGGTTCAAAGCGGTCCAACTCTCGGACTTCAAGGGGCAGGTGGTGCTGATTAGCGCGGTACCCAGCCTTGACACGGGCGTCTGCGCGGCGCAGACGAAGCGGTTCAACCAGGAAGCGGTCGATCTGCCCACCAATGTGGTGATTATGACCATCAGCGAGGACTTGCCGTTCGCACAGAAGCGCTTCTGCGAAGCGGAGAAGGTGGACCGCATCAAGGTGCTGTCGGACAGTGTGTGGCGGCAATTCGGGACGGCGTACGGACTGCTGATCAAGGACATGGGCCTGCTGACCCGGTCGGTTTGGATCGTTGGCCGTGACGGCCGCGTCGCCTACCGCCAGATCGTCCCGGAGATCACAAGCCACCCCGACTATGACGCTGCACTCAAAGCCGCCCGCGAGGCGGCGGTCGTGAAGTAGGGGGCGGCGCGAATGGCGGTGCGGGAGATCCCTGGCCGGCACGATAAAAAAAGATTAAAAGTTTCTTCCAATAGCGGCGTGAGTGGTCTAGCATGCCAGTCGGTTGGTTTTCGAATAGTACGCCGGCTGCCAAAAAAAGAACGACAGTGCGGACCCTCTATCGACATTCCTGCCAGTTGGGGCGAATCGTCGCCCCCTTTCGAATGGCCCCGGAAAGTAAGGAGCGGGGCCAATAATCCTCATAAGAGGAGTGAAGAAGATGGGTAAGAAACTGTATGTCGGAAACCTGAGTTACAGCCTGACGAGCGACGGCCTCCAGCAGTTGTTCGCGGCGCACGGCAAGGTCGAGAGCGCGGAAGTTATTATGGACCGCGAGACCGGCCGCGCCAAGGGGTTCGGATTCGTCGAGATGGGTTCCGATCAGGAAGCTCAGGCGGCGATTTCGGCTTTGAACGGGCAGGAAGTTGAAGGACGCGCGATCGTCGTGAACGAAGCCCGTCCGAAAGAGCCCCGCACCGGCGGTTTCGGCGGTGGTGGCGGCGGTGGCGGCTTTGGCGGTGGCGGACGTCGTGATGGCGGCCCCCGCGGTGGTGGCGGTGGCGGCGGTGGAAACCGCTCGTTCCGTCGCTAACCGAAAGGTCAGCAAGACGCTTAAGACGCCGCGCGAAAGCGCGGCGTCTTTTTTGTGTCCGTAGGAAGGGCCGGATTGGGGTGGCCTAGCGTGGCACGGGCGTCCCGCCCGCTGCCGGCTACGG
>CAITUY010000147.1 GCA_903895695.1 uncultured bacterium | reverse complement strand
TCGGGCCTGCCCGTTACCTATGACTTCACCGTCACAGGGAGAGTCGATCCCAATGCTGTTCTCTGATGGCTTCTTCTTCATGGTTCCGCCATCCACTTACGCCGCCTTAGCAACCGTAAGCACAATCTCGCCGTTGAGGTCAGCCGTGATTCGACCTGAGCAAACTGTATCGGTCATGCCCTTGATGGTCTGAATCGCCGTCTCAGCCTGCTTCTTGATGGACTCCATGAACTCCGGCGCGGCACTTAAGGCCTCACGAGTGATGGACTCCACGGTGACGCCATTCAGGTGGCTCAGGGCGACGGCCAGCAGGTCCCACGGCTTGGCCTTCTGCGGTACCTTGCGGACGTAATCCTCGCCCACGTCTATGCCTCCCGTGACATGCATCCAGAAGTCTGCCAAGTAGTTGCCCGGAGCGACCTGCTTGCGGGCGTTCTTCTCAGCCTGTTCCCCGATGAGCTTGGCAATGGCGATGGTCTGTACGGCATTCACAATCGAACCCTCCTCGTGTGTCTTTCTTCCAGTACATTACCGATAGAACCGTGGAATACGGCGGAGAGGTGTTTTTTCTTCATGGGCGGCGGCATACCTTACCGTTGCAGATGATCCACGCCAGTCGGAACGGTCAAACAGGAAATAGCGATTCTCTTTAGAAAACGAATCAAAAAAGCCCGAATGCCCCTTGACCCTTATCCCGATACCCCTTCGACCCTGATCGCCCGTTTTTGAATGACAGAACAGCAATCCTGATTGAACTGGGAATAATCACGATGCCGTCATCCCTTGTTCAACGTCTTCCTGCTTCCCTGATGCTCACGCAATATCTCAATAGCCGCATCACCCGTCAGCCAGGTGTGCCCGCAGGTCCGCCGTGCCTCGTGAATGACTTCGATGGCGTCCTCGACCGACAGCATAGGGTCGTCAGGCTTGGGCAATGGTCCATATTTCAGGTCCCGAGCCAGACTCAGGGCATTCTCGACCGTCATTTGATTTTCCAGTGTCATTTACCGTTTCACAGTCCCCGCCGCCGCCACCAGTGCCCGAGCCTTCACCAGATCGCCACATTCACTGTCCGGTTCCAATGCCAGCAGCTTACGAAACGATACTTCTGAAAGCGTCAGGTTCGCCATCTCATCAAGGGTGCGACCGGGATCACCGTGGATGTGCTGCCGTAGCAAGCCGCTCCTCCGAAATGCCTCACGCACGGTCATCAAGTCTCGGGGATCGGCTCCACCTGATGCCGGGAGCAGGTTACCAAGGTTGCGGCATTCGTGACCCCATGATGCTGCGAGCGACTTGCCGACTAAGATGGCCAATACACCCCTGATGACATTGGGCACATCGAGCGTGAAAAGGGCAGGTACACCGAGACTGCCCCGTGACCGTTGCTCAATGGCCCGAAGTTTGTTCGACACCTCAGCGAGACGACGGGTGATGGTGGCGAGTGCCTTGGCGTTTTGTTCGACCTCTTGGGGTGACTGCAATGCGTTCATGCCCATGTCCGACGAGATGCGGGATGAGCGATCCACCGAGAACGACGCCAGTTCAGCTAGGGCGCTCAGGTACTCGTCTCGCAGTGAATCGATGTTCTCGGTTGCCTTCATAATTTGATGATCTCCCACCGATACATTACCGAAAAGGGGGGAAGGATACGGAAAGACCTTCATTTCGCTTTCACAATGTTCGAGTAGTCCAGACCCACCCGCCATGTATCGTTGCCGAATGTGGGATTGCCCTGAAACATCCCAGGAACCTTGAAGTCCACGCAGGCGAAGAAGCGGTTCTGCCCGTTTCTGGTTTTCACATAAGGCACTTTGACTGAGCCCACAATGCCCACCATCCCCGGCTTGAAAATGACCACGGGATTCCCTGCGTAGCCACTGTAGTAGGCCGCCTCTTCCCGCTTGCACGTCACCTTGTCGCCGACACTCGCCAACTTATCGAGTTTGGAAACCCGCTTAGGTTCTGAAGCAGGCTGATGTTGTTTCCATATGTTCATTGCAGTCACCGAAATTCGTAACCGGTCGTTTCTACTCTACATTCCGAGAGCGAGTCAGGATACGTGATCAACCTCCAAGAGAGGCAACATTCGGACTGAAATCCGGAAATGCCAACCTCATCGCCTCGCATGCCTTGCGTGTTGGAAGCGGATTGTGAAAGTCATCATTTCCCAACCCACGAAGGAGCATCTCAATCGTCAGCATCTCGACTTCCTTCATCTCGACCTCACAACGACGACGCTCCATTTCCGCCAATAACTGCTGCTCTGTCGCTCCAGTCAACTTGGATGCAGTGTCCTTTGCCAGCGACACCCATTCCACTTGTTCCTGATTGCTAAGCCGCCTGATTCCCATCTTGTCGTGCCTCCTGTCTCATGCCTGATGATGCCTGCCGTGGTCCGTAGAGCAGCAGTTCCTTTCGATGAACTTAAATCGTCCACGCCTTCATCATCGTCCGCACTTCGTCATCCGTGACCACCCGCACTGCCTTGTCCCAGTTCAACGCGAGCACCTTGGCGGACTCCATGTCATAAGGCAGCGGTCCCTCGCAAATCCTACGATCCGGGTCATGTGCCCTGATCTCCCAAGTAGCCCGGAAGACGTTGACCTTGTAGCTCACACTTGGTCTTCTCTCTCCCGGATTCATGACTTCGCGGCCTTTGCCGGGTGGTACTGAAACAGGCCATCGTCAGAACCAACCCATCCGCCCTTCTCGGCAGGAATGGAGAAGTATGTATCCGCGATGCCACAGCGTACCGTTTGTAACCTACCCGTCTCCACGTTGACCGCACGACATCTCCGCTTCATAGCCCCGCTGGGATAGCAAGCCTCTTCCGGTTCCAGCCACGTCCCGTTCTTGCCGTCTGTCCTGCGAGTCACGATTTTCTCCCGAAACTGATCCGAAAATAGTCATCCCCCTCGAATACCGACACACCGAAACCAACTCTCAGCAGGTCCGCCGGAATCAATCTGCGACCGAGTGCTTCTGCTCCTTGACGATCTCGAACCACAGGACGCCATTTGTCATCCCGCAGGAAATCCAATCCACATTTGACTGGTTTCTTCATCCCCGAGACCTGCTCAGTTCCTGCCAGCGGGCTTCCTGATCTGCGTCCATCGGCTTGACCGCAATCGGTTCCAGCCGTGAATTACGCACGGCGACTTCTGCCAGTTTCGTCAGGTCTTTAACCTGATGATTGACGGCGATGCAGGTGTGCGTGAAGAGATAGTCAGTCCAAACACTGCCATCACCGCCGCCACTCACATTGAACTTTACCTTCACTCCGTTGATCTCCGCCGGAATCCAGGAATAACCCTTCTCCGGGAGCAGCTTGATGGCGTTCCTGGGTATGACGAAGTAATGATCCACGCCCGCCCGTGCCGTCCAAAACGTGCTGCCGTTGCGACGATAGTGCCTGAACTCGTGAATCACGCGGGCCGATGCCACGATATTGGGATGCGTGAACAGTGCCGTCGGCTTGTCAACCGTGGCCCCGGCACGAACCACCAGGAAGTCGCCCGGCTCGATCTCGACTTCGTAGCGATCACCCTCGGTATCGTCGACGATCAGCTTGGGTCCGCACTCACTCAGTAGTCTCGGTTCAGTCATCATGATCTGTGTCTCCACAGATACATTACCGAAAAGGTGGGCAGAATATGGAAGAGGAGCGATATATTTCAGGAGGAAGGGGCAAGGTGGCGGCGGCGGGGACCAACCTGTGATGACTAACCGACCCGAAATCAATGGACAGACCGGCCCCTCGGGAGGAAAATGGAGCCGTGGCGATTGAGGAAGGAGAACACCATGAACCCGATTTTTGCGATGAGGTGGGCACACGCTCACCACGGGGCTGCAAGGCTGCACGATGGGGATCGGCAGGAGATCCACGCCGACATGCTACGGACGCTTGCGGTGGTGATCCTTGTGGGGACAGTGCTGGTTCTGGCCGTGGTGGCGATGATCCTGAACCCGGATATGAAGACAGGCTCGGGGTACATCATCAACCAGTTCGACCCTTCCCGTACGGTGCCGGTGATGCCGCCATGGGGAAGCACGACCTACTGATCCGGGCAGCCGATAATGCTACGGCCACCAGTTCGCCCTTCCGATTGCACCGTGGACAGGAGTAACGGTCCGAGTCTACCCGCCCTCACGGCAGTCTCGACGAGCCGCTTCGATGAGCAGATCAGGCGAACAATCCGTCAGGATACCTATTGAGCGGGACGACTCCGGAATGGTTGCCGCCATGACCTGACACGCGGAAACCACCGGCTCCAGGACGGCGAACGATCACGGTTCGTTGCTTGGTGAAGTCTTCCTCCACGACATTCCTATACTCCCCGTAGGACAGCAGGCAAATGCCTGTGTGGTGACAGACGAGTGCCACAAATGACTTCTCGCCGAAACGCTGAAACAGGCGGCGGATCTCGCTCTGGTGGTCTTCCGTAAAGGTGAACTGCCATGGCGAGTCTTCATTCGTGGCTCTCTTGACGTAAAGTCCAATCATGTTGTTGACGGCGTAGGCGGATGAAATGTCGGTAATCCTAGTCAAGCCAGTGAAGGGTTGGCTTGACACCAGAACTGACAGTGCGGCCCCATGGTAAAAGTGATACTCTGGTATGCTCATTCAATCTCCTTATTCTTGTTGCGCTTACCACCCGAAATGCCTATTAGTCCGAGCCAGCCACCAATTGCCCGGACGAGATGCCTCAAAGTCAGTCATCTTCACTTAGCTTGAATTTACTGCCGGTCATGGGAGCTATCCATCCGTCCTTCTTCCGGTGCTGGGCACCCTCAAGGCGACTAGCCTTTCGGATCGTTCGTGCCGCGGATAAGGTCAGGTGTATCGATGATCGCCTGAAGGAAATCCGCCAGCACCATTGTTAGGAACGCCGCGACCAATGCCATTACTGTGATTTCGGCCAGGGAACGGTACATCTGCATGAGCTGTTGCTCGCCACTAAGCTCACAATCCATACACTCTTTGAGTTCCTTATGTATCAAGCCAAGTAAGTCGTCTATCGAGATCGCCACTTGCCAGTCTGAAAGCACGACCGACTGTACCGCTGCCTTGTGGCTCTGCAGTGATCGAATCAGGTCGTCGACTTTGAGTTGCAGCTTTGGCGCTACCGGGATTTGCGTCTCCACGCTGGTCCGCACAACTGGCGTTGTGATGCGCACAGGTAGTTCCGCTTCCATAACTGTTGTGTAGATGTCCAGCGCCCCGATCCCGTCAGTCAGGCAAGTTCTCGTAGTATCCTTGGTCGCTTGGCTCTGATATGTTTGGAGGTCGTCCTTGATGCGGTGCAGTTGGTCGATTTCGTCCTGTGAGACGGCGCGATACATCCGTACGCGCTCAGGTACTTGAGGTGGTGCGGCGGATTGTTCGACATCTTCCTCGCGGGACACGGGCGAATTGTTCGTCGGCGTGAGTGCAGTCCGAATCTGGCGGGAATGCTCCGAAAGGATGTCAATGAGAGAGTCAATCGGTCTTGAGAACGCCGCAGAATAGCGATTCTGCAGTCTGTTCACATCTTGGCGGAGTTCGGTCACGACTGTCTGCACAGCCCTCAGTTGCAAAGAAGTGCGATAGTCTGGTCCACCAACCGAGGAGTTGTTTGTGGGACTCGCATCTATCGCTATTCCTTTCGACCGCAGGATTGCGTGTGCCGTTCCGTACTGAAGCCTGACTGTCTCAAGATGGGCGGAAATCGCAGAATTCGGCTCATAAAGCGTCCGGCGGTACGCCACACTTCCTTGCTTGAGGGTATACCAGAACATCACAGCCCCAGCCAAAACGCACAAAAGGGCAAGGAAACGCACCAACTTAATGTAGAGTCTCGCCCAGCGGTATCCTGTTTGCTTTGATGGGGACATACTTCTTCCTTCACAATCCGGTGGAGTCGACCAGCTTCCGTTTCGCTTCAAGCTCTTGCAGCAGTACCTTTGCCTCCGAAATGTAGGGCGATGTCGGGTAGTTCTGGATAAAATCGTGGACTGACTTAATGGCGGCAGGGAGGTCACGCGAGTCACGTCCCGACGAGTCGCGGGCCTCCTTCAACTGTTGCCGTTGCTGTCTCAGTAGCTTATCCGCCGCTTCTCGCGCTGCGGCCTGGGCGATCTGTTGCTTGTCTTGGAGCAACGACCTCAACTCCTTTGCTGAGTCGATATTGTCGGATTGGGGATGCAGTCTTATGGCCTCACTGAGAATGGAAAGTGCTGTGGCAAAATCGTCCTGGGCCTTGGCTGCCTGAATAGCATTCTCAACTTCGCCGATTTCAGGGTGGAGTAATCGATAGGATAGAGCAGAAGTCTCCTTGACGACCTGCAAGTAAATGTCACTTGCCTTACTTTGTGAAAGGACCTGCCCCCGGCCGCCACAATTGTGGCATATGACCGGGACCTTGCCTTTGCCTTGACAGTATTTGCAGTGTCCAGTGCCCTCACAAGTCAGGCAAGCGGTGCGGTAGTCGGGACCCCCGAATTGAGGCCGCGTGACTTGGCCGCTGCCACGGCACCCAATACAATTGCCGTTGCCTTTACATTCAGGGCAAGTGGCCGTGCCCTTGCCGGAACCTGCACAAACCGAGCACACATCAGACACTTTGCTGGGTTGTATTTGATGTGCCACCGAAATCTCTGGAAACTTGGAATTGAGGGCAGTGAAGCATCGACTGTATCCATCAGAATCATTCCGCAAGATCGCTGCAAGGGTGCAGATCGCCATTGCCCGGCTTCGAAGATCGGAATTGGTGGCACTACGCGCCGTATTCAGCACCGTTTTTAATGACAGTTCCTCAAGTGGTTGCTCTGACAGAGTCTCACATGCAACACGCATTGCCGCGAATTCATTGGCTTGCGCGTCCACGACAGATTCCAGAGAAACGCCATTGGCCGTGGTCAGATGCTGATGCGTCTGCTCGCTAGGAGCGGTGGTTGACCTTTTCCGTGGAGAGAGAGTGACAGTGCGCCCCTCAATGTGGCACTCGTATCTGATCTGTTCGGCGCTAGATTGCAGCACTTCCCACAACGGAGTGTGTGATATTTTGAGTGAAACTCTTAGCTCAGCATCTTTGACAGGCCCATCGGAATTGTTGCCGAATGGATCTTTATCGGTTGCAAGTCGTCGTCTTGTGGCATCAGGCAATTCAACGGCTATGGTAATCTCGCGCTTATCCGGGTCATTGATTCTGGCCTCGTGGATTGCAGCCGAGAGGAACTGTCGCACTTCTTCAATGTGAGCCTGCCTGAATTGGGCTTCGGGAATGACAATGGAGCGCAGTTTAGTTTCTACTTCTGCTGCCGTGAACGATGTGGTTTCGCCGTTGGGTTGCGATAAGGTCGGGGTTGCCCAACAGGTGATCCAGACCGTCAAAACAGCGATAAGAAGATGGAAGGGACGGCTGAGCATAGGGTGTAGCAAGAGCACTTTCCAACCAGTGTGTGGCGCAAATATGACATCCTGGAGGTTCTTTCCGGAATGTCGCTCTTCAACGCCCAGCAAAAAGGATGGTACGAAATCGCCGTGAGGCAGGGCTCGTCGCGCACGGTTGGGAGGGAGTTGTACCATTAGGGGGACGTTTTGCTTAGCCATAAACGCCTCGGGGGCTTTCTTAACTTCTCCAATACCACGATCCCATCCACCCGTGAGGCCCCCCGTGAGACACCTGCCCACAGCCACACGACCATCCGCTGATGGGGTGACTATACAGCGGAGGAATCCGGGTAGTCCACCCGATTTTCGCAGAGGTAGTGCGTCCGTATCTTCTTTTCGGCGGGCAGGACGCTGGCGCTGACCCGAGAGTGCCCCCACCTGAATCCCGTTGGCCTATTACTAATGGTGGATAACTGTTGCAGAACCACTTTATCGGTGGTAAACAACTTCTTCTCGGTCCCCTTCACGGCCGTCAAGGGTCCCCCTCTTGACTCCCCTCCCTGTTGCGGGACCGAGACTTTTCTCATAGCGGCACGCCCATCTCGATGTGATCCCGTGCCGCGTTAGTGACATGAAGAACCGAAAGTCGTCTCCCGCTACTTGAATTGGAACCGTTGCATGCCACTGCTTTGGTGTTGAGCGTCCATGACCACGGTAGTAGCTTCCTCCTCTGGGGGACCCTGCGGGCTTGCAGGGCAGGAGAATTCAACATGACGAAACGAGAATTGGTTGTTCGCATCACGGAAGAAACTGGACTTACCCAGCATCAGGTTGCCGGAATCTTACAGAAGACGCTCGACTACATCACCGAGAGCCTGGTCCGCGGGGAAAACGTCGAGTTCCGGGACTTCGGCGTGTTCGAGGTGACGACCCGCAAGCCGCGCATTGGACGTAATCCCAACAAGCCCATGAAGACCGTCGCCATCCCCGCCCGCAAAGTCGTGAAGTTCAAGGCCGGCAAGATCATGAAGGAACGCGTGCTCAAGAGCTGATCACCTGGAATGCCGACTATGACGCCCGAACTACAAGCCTTCATTGCCCTGGCCAAAGCCCAACATCCGGCCATACGCCCCCACAAGGAAGACGATTTCGATTGGCGGGATGAGGGCATGGAGTTCATGGACAACGGCGACCTTGCGAAAGCCGAGGCGAAATTCCAGCAACTCATCCTGTCGCAGCCCGAGCATTTTGACGGCTACGAGGGGCTGGCCCGCCTGTACGAGAGGATAGTCCAGTCGAGGGGCTTCGGCTCCCTTCTTGAGTGCAATCGAGACGGTGTGTGGGATTTGGGTTGTCAGTTCATGAAAGGCCAGAGCGGAGATCAGGCAGACTACCGCCTGCGGGATTCTCAGGGCCACCGTTACAAGGTCGGGGTTGGAAATCGGCGGTTGGTCGGCAAGCCGATATATGCCGCGAGATACTTGATCCAGAATTCCGGCGTCGCGAAGTTGCCGAAGTGTCCGGGGATGGACACCAGCCTGAATGGCTTCGTGAGATTTGATCATCCCGCCAAGAGCACGGAGAATCCCTGTCGCTTTTGTCTGGGCAGATTCTGCTGGCGCACGGTTTTGCATGGATGGAAGTACCATGTGATGTTTATAACTATTGGTATTTGTATCCATTGGTGGGGCCGGAATCAAGACTAAACCTGTCGAGGAATACGCATGGACTACGAGGGCTTTGTGCCGTCAGTAGAGGTGAACTGGGGAGCGGAAGTGGTACCTACTCAGCCCCTACCTGCGGGAGTCTGGAATTGGCGTCTTGCGTATCTTGTTGATTTGCAAGAGGCTACGAATCAGCAGTGGAGACGATACGACAAATCCCACCCTCTCCGCCATTCGACGCGCCCGCCGTCGCGGGCTTGCTCATGGCAGGCCACAGACTCGTCAGAGCGGGCGTGTCGAATGCCCTGAGCAAAGGAGCGAAGCGACTGCGTCGAAGGGCTTCCACCGTGTGACTTGGACCGTCTACATCCTTGCATGCCGCAACGGCACATTTTACGTTGGCCACACGGCTGATTTGCCGTCCCGATTTGCATGCCATCGGACAGGAACTGGCGCCAGGCACACCGCCATCAACTCGCCTACGAGCATACTGTACCGCGAGGACTTCGCGACCGAACTGGAGGCGATCAGGCGCGAACGGCAACTCAAACGTTGGAGTCACGCCAAGAAAGAGGCGCTCATCGCCGGAGACATGGATCGGTTGCGCATCCTAAGCCGTAGCCGTGACTGAAGGCCGCCGGACTGGCCCGATCATGGCGGAACGGCGATGGCCGAGACGCAGAGCGGGAAGCCTCGCGACCGAATGGCGATCATGTCGTGATTCGGCCAAGGGGGACGGACGCTACGGCAGGTGGGCGAGTGCCTCACAAGCGCTCGCCACCGTCACGCGGGAGTCGCCGACCGAGTGTTCCCGCCATACGCCCGGTGTCGCGACCAGTTGCAGCGCGCGTGGGCATTTTATGGCTGGGAGGAACCTCCGCCAGTGCGGCGAAGGGTCCACGTCGGCCAGCTTGACCTCCACGGGCAGCCATGGCCGCCGGTCTCGCACGATGAGAAAATCGATCTCCTGCTTCTCCTTGTTGCGCAGGTAATGGAGGTCAAACGTCCCTTCGCCGGTGTCCGTCCACAAGTGGCACGCCTTCAGCAGGTGATTGGCGACCAGGTTCTCGAAGCGCGCCGCAGGCTCCGACACCTCGCCGTAGTCCCACATGTATAGCTTCCCCTCCTTGCGGAGGGAACGGGCGATGGCCGTCTGGAAAGGTTTGATCTCGTGGACATAGTACAGATCCTTCAGCAATGCTGTCCAACGGCGCACCGTGTCGAAGCTGACCTCCAGGTCCTCGCGCAGGGATGCCATGCTGAACAGGGACCCGACCCGCTCGGGGAGCAAGGCCGCCATCATCTCGATCCTGCCCAATTCCGGGATGCGCGTCAGGTCGCGCACGTCCTCCCGTATGACGGTGTCGATGCGGTTCCGGCGCCACAGCCGGGCCTTCCGCTCGTCCTGCCCCAGCAGCGGCTCGGGGAACCCGCCGAATCGTTCCAGCGCCTCAAAAGTCGAGACCGATGAACGCGACGACCGTCGAGACCGCTGGAAGAGGGCCGACAGAGCGTCGTCGGGTGTCGGGGAACCCGACGCCTCCATCTCCCCCAGCGTGAGGGGGTGAAGGCGAAACTGGAAGTAGCGCCCTGTCAGGCTGTCACTGCCCTTCTTGTACACGCTCAGACGGGCGCTTCCCGTCACCATGATGTCCGCCGGCGTGACGAGGGTGTCGTAGACCCCTTTGAGCGTCCGCTTCCAGCCCTTTGCCTTGTGAATCTCATCCAGCACGACGAGCGGGACGTTTCCTTGCGGAGCCGCCACGATGGCGCTCGGGTCCTTCGCCCACTGCCGCCGGAACACCACGTCATCCCAGTTGCGGTACGATTCCGAAGTCCGTCGGGCCAGCATGAGCTTGGCCATGGTCGTCTTGCCGCATTGGCGCGGCCCCGAGACGAAAGCCATTTTGTGTCCGGAGAAGCAGAGCTGCTCGATCGGGGTCTCAAGGTAACGGGTCTTCATGCCGACCATATTGCGACATAATCGTAATCTGGTCAAGACTGCGAGCGCTTGCGATCCCTGACGCCCCACCGGCCTTCGGGCTCTCGGCCCTTGACTTGGGCACGCCTCGCAACGGGACGCCCTGTGGGCGCTCTGACGCTGGCGGCATCCTCCCCGGATATTCCGCAACAACGAGATGGACTTGCCCCGGTCGCCAGCCGTACAGTGAGCCCCAATATAGATGAGATGGAAATGGATACTTCTTGTGCTGGGCGGCCTTGGCTTGGCGACCTTCATTGCCCCAAGTTGCATCATGGGCAAAGGCTCACGGGCCTACGCCAGCCAGTGGGTGGAGCGCCTGGCCGTTTGTCGGACCCTGGCCGACGTTACGAACCGATTTGAGTGCCTCGATGTGACCGGCAAGGATGGACGCATTGGATGGGACAACGCAGGCAACAGACTCACATTGCTCACGTTCCCGAATGGCGGATGGATGGTGCTACGGACGTTGAACAGCCATGGCCACATTCAGGGTGGCACTCTGATTACGCATGACAGCACAGGCACCAACCGGGTCTTCTTCGGTCACGTGTGCGGAAGCGAGACTCTCAAGGGGAATACAATGACGGAGGCATACTCGAATCTCTTGAGCATCGGCACTTTCAACCGCAAGGAAGTCTTCCTCAATGCCAGAAGATAGACGGCGGCGAACAAGCGGGTCGTGGGTACGGCTCGCATGCTCACCGTCCCACACCCGACGCGTTGGCCGCAGCTACCGAAGACTTCTTTGAAGCAGTTGATGGAAACCAGAAGAGGCAAGCAACAAGACAAACAAGAGAAAGAAGGACCACATGGCGAAAATACCGAATGAAGTGCAAGAGTTCCTGAAAGGCAAAATGGCCTGGGTCGCAACAGCCGGGCCCAGTGGCATGCCCAACGCGACACCCAAGGGATCGGTTAAGATAATTGACGATGAGCATATTGTCTTTGCCGATCTGTTTTCGAAGAAGACGCGTGAAAACCTCCGGGCCAATCCCAAAGTCGCGGTCACGGTCGTGGACATGACCACCTACAAGGGCTACCAGATCAAAGGTTCGGCAAAAATACTGGAGTCCGGGCTGCTGTTCGAGCAAGTGGCTGGGGAGATAAAGAAGGCTCCGATGAAGTTGCCCCCACTTCAGTACGTTGTCCAAATCACGGTGGAAGCCGTTTACGACCAGTCAGTGGGACCGGAGGCAGGAAAGCAAATCGTGTGATCGAACGGCCAACAATTCGTGGGAGCTAACGGTCGTCCGCTGAGCGCGGACGCCCGTAGCTCCACTCTGACGTTGCCGGGGCATCGCGGCCGGCGACCGAGGCCGGCGGCAACCTTCCGTTCGCCCGAAAAGTCAGGCAGGCGTCGGGCGTTTTACCCGCAGGTAAAAGGCGAGAGGCGATCCTGAGCCGGCCATCGCCTCATGCAGAAGGCTCCGGTTTTCCGACGGCGTACTCGCCCTCGCGAGCATTGGCTGGTTGTGCGGTGCTATGTCTTGAACAAGTCGGCATGAGTGCCCGTCCGTTCGAAGATGAGCCTGGCATCTTCAATCTTGTAGATAAGCAGCCAGTCGGATTCGATGTGGCAATCCCGTCGGCCTTGATAATTGCCGACAACCTTGTGATCCCTGTGAATGGGGTCCAGCGACTGCCCGGAGAGCAAGGTGCGGGCGAGGATCTTGAATTTTTCCAGATTCTTTCCTCGCCGATTGCAGAGCTTGAGGTCCTTGGCGAATTGCTTCGTGTAGACCGGGGTATACATCAGATTCCGAGTTTCTTGAACATGTCACCAGCATCCTTGCAGACGACAAGATCGCGTCCTGCGTCCGTGGCATCAAACGTGCGGCTGGTGGCGGCGGACGGGACGGCAACGCTAAACGGAAGTCCCTGATGAAGCTCCACCTGGCGGTAGAAGATCGTGATAGCCTGAGTGGGGTTCAGCCCCAAACGGCTGAAGATTGCCTCGGCATGCGTCTTCAACTCCGGCTCAAGCCTGGCTCTCAACATCGCGCTCTTGCTCATGGCTCGTCTCCTTGATCCAGCGGCAATGTACCACAAATGGGATACGCATCAAACCCATTTCTTTTGGCACAACGTCCGGCGTGTGGCTCCGCAGCGGAGCGAATCGACGAACTGGCCTGTCGCTTGCGCAGCCGGTTCTTGATCTGCGCAAAGGCGTCGCCCTTGCCTTCGGCCTTTGACCAGCGCTCGACTTCCTTGAGGTCAATCTCGCTGTCCTGCGCAACGAGGACCGCCTGCTCCAGGCATTCGGTGTCCCGGCCGTGGTAGAACCAGCTCAGCCGGTCTTTGACGCAGTCGGTCGGCGAGATGATCCTGAGGATCCCGAGTCCGGTCTCCATCTCCAGGATCTCCTTCACGGATTCCTCCCCGATGCCGAGGGGACCGGGCGGGAACTCGATGAGGATGTCGCTATCGGGATGGCGGAAGTAGCGGTTCTCTTCATGGAACCCGAGTGCCTCCATTGTCGCCTTGATGAGAGCCCGCTTCGCGAAAGCCACGTTCACGAAGTCCAGGTCTATCGAGACGTACTTCCCCCGGCTGTAGATCGACACGCAGGACCCGCCGGAAAGCACCACGTTGAGGTTGCGCCTCCGACATTCCGCCGCAACGAAGCCCGCCAGTTCCAGCCTGGTCATGTCGCGAACGGGCTTCATAGCGGCTTGCCCCTGCGCCTCGGACGGCGCCGGACGATCAGCAGGCGGTCCTGTTCGTCGGCCGGGTAGGACTCCAGCGCCTTTCGAAGCAAGGCCTGCAATTCCTTCAGGAAGGCATATCGTTGACTGAACCGGTAGAGCCTCGTGCGGCCAGCGGTGCTGCTGGCCAGCACGCCGCCGTTCTCCAGCTTGTCCAGTTGCTTCTGGATGCCGTACAGGTCCGTGTCGAAGAAGTCCGCGATCTGGGTGGCGTACCCTTCGTCACGGGCCAGCAGGAAGAGCAGGACCCGCTCGGCATTGGTCGAGCCCAACAGCGTTTCGATCATGACGCACCCCGGTTCCTCGTTGCATTACCAACAACATTGGCGATATGACCAACTTCCTTGGTACGATACGATGGCGAGGATCAGTCGGCAAGCGGAATGTTCCGGCGGCGGGCTTCGATCGTCACGGCGGGATCAGGAGCCGTTGCGGGGACGGCCCGGAAGGCTGAACCGGAACGCCCATCCCATCCAGCTTGCCCATCGCCGCCCGGCCCGTTGGCCCCCTTCGGCTTACGGTAGCCGGTACTCTTCGGCCGGGCCTCCGCATTCATTGCAGATCCCGTTCTTGATGCCACGGCCGCTCACAGACTTGCATTTGCTGCATTTCAGCAGGGGGAAGTCATCTGTTCTGAACGGGGCAACGGGGAGTCCGTCCGAGAGGAAGAGATTCATGAGCGGACAGTTGGCCCACCCGTACCGCACGGCCGCCGGACTTGGAACCTTCGGGCTGGAAACGGTGACCTTGTCACCCTCCACGACGGCGTCGGCGTTGTAGAATATCCTGTCCTCGCTCGCGATGGCGAAGCCGCACACGGCCGGACCGTGGGTGACGAGCTCTCCCTTCACGTGGGCGAAGGTGATCACCGCCTGACTTCCCTTGACCGTCATGTTCTTGAACTCCGGCGACGTGTAATGGGTGTCCTTGCCATACACCATGCCTTCAGCCGCCATGGCCAGCCGGTCTCCGATCTCCTTCTTTCGTGCCGGGTGGACGTCCTTCGGGCTGCCCAGGTCTGTTGTGACCACCATGGCCGTATTGGAAACCGTGGCGGCGGTCCGGGCCTGTGCCTCTCTCAGTTCAGCCCACGTACTCTGTTCCTGCGGCTCAGGCGACACGTCCGCCTTCCAGAAGTTCCACGAGGTCAGTTGCACGAATAGGAAAGGAAAGCTGCATTCCTGCCAGTCTTCCCGCCAGTTCTTTATCAAGGCAGGAAACGCCTTGCGATATTTCAGCGAGTTGTCTGCGTCGGACTCTCCCTGGTACCAGATCACACCCCGAATGGCATAGGGCTGAATCTGCCTGACCATGCTGTCGTACAGCCAGCCGTTCCCGTGGGCCTCCACTCCTCCGGCCAATTCCGTCAGGGTCTTGCTGTTCATCCATAGGTAAATGGAAGAGCCGCCGCAGGAAATGTGGATAAGGCCCACTGGAACCTTCAGAGTCTCACGGAGTCTTCGTCCAAAGAAGTATCCAACCCCGGAGAACTTGGCGACGGAACCGGGTTCACACTCGGTCCATCGGGTGGTCATCTGGGGTATCGGCCCGGCACGGTCGGGCGGCATCTCCCGCTTGGGAACATTGAAGAGCCGCATCATCGAATCTGGCGATGAAGCCATGGCCTCCGCGGCATTGGTGCATTGGGCCACCGGGAACTCCATGTTTGACTGACCGCTGCAGATCCACACTTCGCCGACCATCATGTTTGTGATCTCGACCGTATTGTTGCCGGTGATGGTCATATGAAAGGGCCCGCCAGGCTTCATGGGCTTGAGCCTGACCATCCATCGGCCATCCTGAGCCACGGTCGAAAGCTCCTGGCCCTGGAATCTGACCGTAACCTTCTCGCCGTCGGTCGCCGTCCCCCAGACCGGGACCGACATCTCCTGCTGGAGCACCGCACCGTCGGAGAAGAGCGCATGGGGCTTCACATCGCCAAGCGCCGTAACTGTCGCGAAACAGATCGCTGCTGTCAGAAGCCCCGGGATTGTGCGGTACGTACCCGTCGAAGTGCCGATCAAGGGTGTCTCCTGTTCTCTTCGTGCCCTGCGATCCATTCGTTCGTTGTTTCCTGAACAGTCATCTTCATGGTGCCGAGAGGAAACGTGGGTCCTCAAGGACGAACACTACACACCGAAGACATTGGCAACAGGTCGGAGATGGGAGGTTGTTTGAAAAAAGACCGCCTGCTTCTCCACCTCCAAGCGTAGCCCGGCGGGCCGGCGGCTTCTCCGGCCGCGGCACCTCGGGGGCTTGGGCGGGAAGGTCCTCGACGGGCGCACTACTCCGAACCGGATGCGGTTCATGCGCCCCTCCTTGTCGCCCTGCCCGCGGCCGCCACGGCTGGCACCGCCGGCTCGTGCGGGGCGAGTTTCGCTACTTGGAAGTCTGAGGCGCGAAGGCTCGGAGGTCCGCCGCCATGCCGGTGGCGGGACTCACCCGCAGAACCATGCCGGGCTGCACATCGGCCAGCGTCGCATCCTTGTCCTTCACGCGAACCTTGGTGCTGGCGTCCGTCGTGACCGTCACCTGCGGTCCGTCTTTCGGGGCAATCACGACCTTGCCGGTGGCCGCGTCAACACTTACGACCGTCCCGTAGAGCAGCGAGGGCTTGGCGGGCGAAGGCGGCGGCGTCTGCTGCTGGAAAGCCCGGATGTCCGACGCCGTGCCGGCGGCGGGACTCACCCGGAGCATCATGCCGGGTTGCACGTTGGCCAGTGTGGCATCCTTGTCCTTCACGCGGACCTTCGTGCTGGCATCGGTCGTGACCGTCACATCCGATCCGCCCTTCGGGGTTATCACGACCTTGCCGTTGGCCGCGTCCACGCTGACGACGGTACCATACAAGAGCGACGGTTTTTCCTGTGCCACCGTGGCTAAGCCGAACCCGGTCAGTGCCAGAACGGTCAAGACTGCGGTCAATGTCTTCATGGGCCTCTCCTTCATTAGCATCCGGAAATTCGGACGCATGAAGATAAACGCTACACCCAGGCCGGGCAGGCCGTCCATCGAATATCCACGTGACCACACACCTCCGAACCGCGAACAGGCTCTGCAGAAGACAATGCGTCTGGTGCTTGCCCGCACCGGCATCTTGCGGCATCATGGGCCGCATTGAGAAAGGAAACCATTCATGCGCGCTATCCCGAAAAAAATGACCGGGGCCGTCCTCCCCGGCAACAGCACGGTTGAGTTCAAGACCTTCAAGGTGCCCGAACCCGGCGAACGCCAGGTACTCGTGGCCATGAAGGCGTCGTCCATCTGCGGCAGCGATATCCGCGCCATCTACCGTGAGCATCTTGGCAAGGGGCCCGAGGCCTACCAGGGCGTCATCGCCGGGCACGAGCCATGCGGCCAGATCGTCAAGGCCGGGCCGGGTTGTCGCGAGCGCAAGGCGGGCGACCGCGTGATCCTCTATCACATCTCCGGTTGCGGCTGCTGTCCCGACTGCATGCACGGTTACCAGATCAGTTGCACCAGCGAACACCACCGCAAGGCCTACGGCTGGCAGCGCGACGGCGGCCACGCGCCCTATGTGCTCGCCGAGGAGGAGGACTGCGTGCCGTTGCCCGAGCCGCTGACCTATGTCGACGGCGCCTACATGGCGTGCGGCTTCGGCACGGCGTGGGAGTGCCTGACTCGCATGCAACTCAGCGGCCGGGACCGGTTGTTGGTCACGGGGTTGGGCCCTGTCGGTTTGGCCGCCGCTCAGTTGGGCCGGTTGCTGGGCGTCACCGAGGTCATCGGCCTGGACGTGGCCCCGGGTCGCCTCAAGGTCGCCCGCCAGCTCACGTACAAGAAGGGCATCCGGCTCGTCGATCACGTGCTGCCGTTCGACGACAACAGCCTGCGCGCCATCCAGGACCTCACAGGAGGGACCGGTTGCGAGGCGAGCATTGACTGCTCAGGCGTGGCCGCCGCGCGATTGCTGGCGCTCAAGGGCACGCGTCAGTGGGGCCGCTGCGGTTTTGTCGGCGAAGGCGGAAAGATCGAGTTCGACGTGTCACCGTTCCTGATTCACGAGCAGATCACGCTGTTTGGTTCGTGGGTGACCTCGCGGAAGCACCTGTCCGACCTGGCCGAGGTGCTGGCCCGGATGGATGTTCATCCCGAAGCCACGGGCGGCCCACAACTGCCCCTGGCCCAGGCCGCCAAGGCCTATGACCTGGCCGACAAAGGCCAGACCGGCAAAGTGTGCGTCGTGTTCTGAGGAGACCGCCATTCAAAGGTAGGGCGTGGGCCTCCGGCCCCGCCGAGTTGGGGAAGCGAAAGAGGCGCGGCGGGGACGCCGTCGCCCTACCAAGAGTAAACTGGACTGAGGAGACCGACATGAGCCCCGTTGCGAAGACCAAACCGTTTCTCGCCCCTGACGGCGTGGACCCGGATCTTGTACCGAAACATACGTTTGCCTCCGGTGCCCGGATCCCGGTCGTGGGTCTCGGTACCTTCGGCTCCGACTCCGTTTCCGGAGATACCGTGGCGGCTGCCGTCCGCGAAGCGGCGACGGTCGGGTACCGTCACTTCGATTGCGCGTCCGTGTACGGCAACGAGCACCTGATCGGTCCTGCGTTGAAGGCCATCCAGGCTTCCGGCGTGAAGCGCGAGGACCTGTGGATCACCTCCAAGCTGTGGAACGACAAGCACGCCCCGCGCGACGTGGCGGCCTCATGCGAGCAGTCACTGCGCGACCTGCAGCTCGACTATTTGGACCTCTATCTTGTCCATTGGCCGTTCCCCAACTTCCATCCGCCGCACTGCGATGTCACGGCCCGCAGTCCTGATGCCAAACCGTACATTCACGAGAACTACATGAAGACCTGGCGTGCCATGGAGCGGCTGGTCGAACGCGGGCTCGTGAAGCATATCGGCGCCTCGAACATGACCATACCCAAACTCAAGCTTCTGTTGCGTGATGCCGCGATCAAGCCGGTCTGTAACGAGATGGAGCTCCATCCGCACTTGCAGCAGCAGGATCTCTTCGACTTTGTGCGGGCCAGCGGCCTGCTGCCGATCGGGTACTGTCCGCTGGGATCCCCGGGACGCCCGGAACGCGATCGCACGCCGGAAGATACCGTGGACATGGAAGACCCGGTCATCGTCGCCATTGCCCGCCGGCTCGGCGTGCATCCGGCTACAGTCTGCCTCAAGTGGGCAATCCAGCGAGGGCAGGTGCCGATTCCGTTCTCCGTGAAACGCTCGAACTACCTGGCCAACCTCAAGGCGGCGATGTTGCCGCCGCTGACCGCCGCCGACATGCAGGCGATTGCCGGCCTCGACCGTAACTGCCGCCTGGTCAAGGGCCAAGTCTTTCTCTGGAAGGCCGGCCAGAGCTGGGAAGCCTTGTGGGACCTGGACGGGACCATCACTCCGCCTTAAATCGCATATCCTTGGCGGCTTTGGTCTCGTCCACGCGGGTGACGGGCGACGTGCGCGGCATGGTGCGGAAGGATTCCGGCGCCCGGTCGACTTCGGCGGCGATTTCCCGCATGGCGATGATGAATTCGTCCATCTGCTCCTTGGATTCCGTCTCGGTCGGCTCGATCATGATCGACTCTTTCACGATCATGGGGAAGTAGACGGTCGGCGGGTGCAGCCCGCGCTCGATGAGCGCCTTGGCAATGTCGATGGCGTGGACGCCCTTGGCCGCCTGGCGCGCGGCGCTGAATACGCACTCGTGCATGCAGGTGCGCTTGTAGGGCAGGTCGTAGAGGTCCTTCAACCGCGCCTGGATGTAGTTGGCGTTCAGGACAGCGTTCTCGCTCACCCGGCGCATGCCGTTGCGGCCGAGCAGCAGCATGTAGGCATAGGCGCGCAGGATGATGGCGAAGTTGCCGTAGAACGGCGCAATGAACCCGATCGTCTTGGCGCGTTCGTACTCCAACGCGTAGGAGCCGTCGCTGCGCCGGATTACAATGCTCGTCGGCAGGTACGGGGCGAGGTGCGCCTTCACGCCGACGGGGCCGGCGCCCGGCCCGCCGCCGCCGTGCGGCGTGGCAAAGGTTTTGTGCAGGTTGAAGTGCACCACGTCGAACCCGAGGTCGCCCGGCTTGCACCGGCCCAGCAGGGCATTGAGGTTGGCGCCATCATAGTACAACTGCGCGTCGTGTGCGTGGGCCAGGTCCGCCAGTTCGCGAATCTGCCTTTCGAATAGCCCCAGCGTGTTGGGGCAAGTGAGCATCACGGCGGCCACGTCGTCGTCCAGCGCCTCCTTGAACTTGGCCAGGTCGACGCAGCCGTCGGCCGCGGTCGGGACGCTGACCACGCTGAACCCGGCAATGGCCGCGCTGGACGGGTTGGTGCCGTGAGCCGAGTCGGCAATGAGCACCTTGTGCTTTCTGTGGCCCTTGTCCTTGTGGTAGGCGGCAATCAGCATCATGCCGGTCAGTTCGCCGTGCGCGCCGGCCAGCGGCTGGAGGCTGAAGGCCTGCATGCCGGCCACTTCGCACAACAGGCGCTCGGTTTCGTACAGCACCTCCAGGGCGCCCTGCGTCAGGATGCCGCCCCCGCGCAATTGCGGCAGGAGGGGGTGCAGCGACGAGAACCCGTCGAGTGCGGCGATGCGCTCGCAGATTTTGGGATTATACTTCATCGTGCACGACCCCAGCGGGTACATGTTGCCGTCCACGCTGAAGTTCATGCGCGAGAGGTTGGTGAAGTGGCGGACCACCTCCAATTCCGACAGCTCGGGCAGCTCGGCCTCGTGCTCGCGGAAGTACTTGCGCGGAATGCGCAGGCGGCAGTCCTTCTCGGCCTGGCTCAGGCGGGGCAGATTGTCGGCCCGGCGGCCGGGCGCCGACTTTTCGAAGATCAGTTTGCTCACAGCACGGCCTCCAGCCCCTCGGCCAGCAGGCCGATCTGTTCGCGAGTCCGTTTCTCCGTGATGGCAACCAGCAGGTAGTTGTCCATGCCCTTGTAGTAACGACCCAGCGGGAAGCCCGCCGCAATGCCTTTGTCCACGAGGCGGCTCACGACGGAACTGGCGTCCACCGGCAACTCAAGCGTGAATTCGTTGAAGGTCGGTGAGCTTTTCTTGACCCGCACGCCGGGAATGGCGCTCAGCCGGGTCTTGGCGTATTCGGCCTTTTGCGCGCACAGATGGGCCAGGTCGCGGAAGCCCTGCTTGCCGAGCCACGAGAGGTAGATCAGCGCCCGCAACGCGCACAATGCCTCGTTGGAGCAGATGTTCGAGGTCGCCTTCTCGCGCCGGATGTGTTGCTCGCGCGCCTGCAGCGTCAGCACGAAGCCGCGCCGACCGTGCATATCGACGGTTTCGCCGACCAGCCGGCCGGGCATCTTGCGGACGTGTTCCAGGCGGGTGGCCATGAAGCCCAGGTAGGGGCCACCGAACGACAAGTGCAGCCCGAGACTCTGGCCTTCGCCGGTAACGATATCGGCGCCCATGGTCCCGGGCGTCTTCAGCAGCCCGAGCGACACGGGATAGACGGACATGATGGCCAGCGCGCCTTTGGCGTGCGCCATGGCCACGACATCGGTGAAGTCATCGACAGCCCCGAAGAAGTTTGGGTTCTGGAGGATGACAGCCGCCACGCTGTCGTCGAGTGACGCTGCCAGGCGGTTGCGGTCGCTTTGCCCATGCACGACCTCGATGACCTCGAAATCCACCGCCAGATTGCTCGTGTAGCAGTGGAGCATATTGCGGTAGATCGGGTTCACGCCGCTATCGAGCAGGATTTTGTTCCGGCCCGTGATGCGGACGGCCATCATGGCCGCCTCGTAGAGGGCCGTGCCGCCATCGTAGAGCGAGGCGTTGGCGACTTCCATATCGGTCAGCCGGCAGATGGCGGACTGGTATTCGAAGATAGCCTGCAGCGTGCCCTGCGAGGCTTCGGGCTGGTAGGGCGTGTAGGCCGTGTAGAATTCGCTTCGGGAAGACAGTTCGTCCACGCACGCGGGAATGAAGTGGTCGTAGAACCCCCCGCCCAGGAAGCACACGAGGTCGTGCGCGTTGCGATGCGAGAGGTGGTGCAGGTGGTCGTACACCTCGGCTTCGCTCCGCCCCTCGGGGAGATCCAGCGTCCGGACCTGAAGGGCCGCCGGGATGTCGGCGAACAGCGCGTCCATGTCGGGCAACCCGATGGCCGCAAGCATGGCTGCGCGGTCGGTGTCGGTATTGGCGATGTAGGGCATGTCAGGTGCTCGCCAGGAACTGCGTGTACTGGGCGGGGGTCAGCAGAGTCTTGAGGCCGTTGCGGTCCCAGTCCTTGAGCCGGCAGATCCAGCCCTCCCCGTACGGGTCGCGGTTGATCCGTTCGGGTTCGGTCGCCAGCGCCGAGTTGGCGGCCGCCACGGTGCCGGCCACGGGCGCATAGACGTCGCTGGCCGCCTTGTGAGATTCGACGACCGACAGCGAGTCGTGCGCCTTGACCGTCTTTCCAACCTTGGGCAGGTCGACGAAGGTCAGGTCGCCCAGGGCTTCCTGCGCGTGATGCGTGATGCCGACGACCAGTTCGGCGCCGTCGACACGCACCCATTCGTGATCCTTCGTGTACTGCAGTCCTTCTGGAATCATGGCCTGGTTCCTCCTCTATTTCACCGCTGAGTAAAGCGGCATCTGGACGAGTTCGGCGTCCAGGGCCGCGCGGCCCGTGTCGATCGTCACCCGCGTGCCCAGCGGCGCATGCGGCGTCGCAACATAGGCGAAGCCGATGGCGCACTGGAGGGTGGGGGAGAACGAGCCGCTTGTGACGACGCCGGCTTCCTGCCCGGCGACCAGCACCCGGTGTCCGGCCCGGGCGGCTTGCCGGCCCGTGGTCTTGAACCCGCACAGCCGCTTCGCCGGTCCCGCGGCCAGCCGCCTCAGCACGGCCTCGCGGCCGACGAAAGGCTCGGACTTCGCCGCATAGCGTTCCATGCCGGCTTCAACCGGCGTGACATCTTCGCCGAGTTCATGTCCGTAGAGGGGCAGCCCGGCCTCCAGTCGCAGCGTGTCGCGTGCGCCGAGACCGGCAGGCTTCACACCGGCGGCCAGCAAGTCGTCCCACAGCGGGCCGATCCGGTCGGCAGTGGCATAGATCTCCACGCCCTTTTCGCCGGTGTATCCGGTGCGGCTGACCAGGAGGCGGTCCTTTCCGCGGGTGAACTCGACGAAGCGGAAGTAGGGCAGCATCGTCAGGTCGCGGCCGAGCACCGTGGAGACGACCTCAAGCGAACGGGGGCCCTGCACATCCACCTTGCCGAGGCGGTCCGACGCGTCCTCGAAGGTGACCGAACCCGCCAGCCGGGCTGTGATCCAGGCGCGATCCTTCGCGCGGGTGCCGGCGTTAACCACCAGCATCCAGTGTTCCGCGTCGAAGCGGTAGACAATCGTGTCATCCAAGACGCCGCCATCGTCATTGAGCAGAAATCCGTAGCGGCACACACCGTCGCGCAACGTGCGCAGGTCCTGGGAGAGCAGATGGGAGAGCGACTCGATAGCGCCGGAGCCTTCGAAGCGGAATCGGCCCATGTGGCAGGTGTCGAACACGGTGACGGCCTTACGGGTCGCGACATGCTCGGCCTGAATGCCTTCGTACTGCACAGGCATCATCCATCCGCCGAATTCGATCAGGCGAGCCTCAAGTGCCTGATGGCGTCCATGCAGCGGGGTATACTGGATCATGGTCGGCATCGTGCAACCTCGCAGGGAGCGCGCCCGTGAGCTTTCTTTCTTGTTAGAGCGGAGCCGCTTCCGGCTCCGACCGGCGTGGGGAGCGGTTCTGCTCCGGGAAGTGGTAGACAGGCCTTTCCGATAGGCTTCACGCTTCAACAATAACGGCCGGACGGTAGGGTGTCCAGCCTATCGCAAAGCCGACCGAACAAAACGGCCGGGCAAGAAGCCCGGCCGTTTTGTTCCCACTGGTGCGGGGATCAGAAGTGGAAACTGGCCCCGAGGCTGAAGGAGGTGTCGCCGAAGTCCTGCAGTTCGGTCTTGATCGTGACGTTGTCGCTGAGCCCGAAGGCCAGGCCGGCGATAAGTCCGACGGACTTATCCTCGCGAATGTTGGCGCCGAATCCCCCATCGTTGTTGCCGGCAATGCCCGAATAGGCCGGTCCGGCATAGAGGGAGACCCGATCCACAAAGCCCCAGCGCTCGGTGTGCGCGGTCAGGTTGAAGAGCAGGGCCACCGAGACTTCATTCCACGTCAGATCCCCGGAGGGGGCGTGGGAGCGGGCCCCCGTGTATTGGCCATCGAGGTTGACGCCCAACCAGTAGGATTCCTCGCCGATCACCGGATCCAGGATGAAATAGTCGAGCAGGCGCAGCGTGCCCCCGGCGATCCACTCGAGATCGCTGTCGCCCGACGCTTTGTCAACGCGGAGCGTGTTCTGGCCGCCTCCGCCGCGGACCGTCAGCCAGCGGGTGAGATCCACGCCGACATAGCCCACGGACTGCTGGACTTCCCAGTCCTGCATGCCGCCGTTAATATCGATACCGCGCTTCTCTTGTTCGTAATAGCCGCCGATGCTCAGGAAGCGGGGCGAGCCATTGTAGAGGGCTTCATAGGCTTTTGGGGATTCGGCGTTGAAAACAGCACCTTGATACGCGGAGGTGTCGCCGCTGACCGCCCACGCCGAGGAGACGAAAGCGCAAACGAACACGGCTGAAGAAAGGAGGGTGTTCTTGTTCATGGTCGGCATGGTAGCCGTACGCCGTGAACAGCTTCAAGCGTTTTTTTGGTGCGCGACCTCGCGACGGGGGCGAGCACCCCCGGAGAGGCGAGCATTCAAGGGGGGCATTTGGGGCTGGCTTGACCCTGCCGCCGGCATGGCCTATATTCCCTTTGTGGACGGCAAACACAACTTGGCGGCGACTACGGGATCGACCACGACGGAAGCCCTGCCGCATTTAGCGGCGACTTTCGACCGGACTGAACCGATCCGGGTCCTGCTCGTGGAAGATAACGCAGGCTTTGCGTATGGGATACGGGATATTCTCATGCGACAGGAGGCGGGCCGGTTCGCGCTTGACGAAGCGCTTACGCTGGCTGGCGGTCTTGCCGTTCTGGAGCAGGGCGCCATCGACGTCCTGCTGCTCGACCTCGGGCTTCCGGACAGCAACAGGATGCGGACTTTCGAGGTCGCCCATGCCCGTGCCCGCCGCGTCCCGATCATTATCCTGACCGTTCTCGACGATGACGCGATCGCGTTGCAGGCGGTGCGGACGGGCGCGCAGGATTACCTGCTCAAGGAGCGGGTCGACCGGCACTTGCTCGTGCGGGCGATCCGCTATGCCGTGGAGCGGGCGCGCTCCGATAACGCACTGCGCGACCTGTCGGCCCGGCTCATGGATTTGCAGGATGCAGAGCGTCGGCGCATCGCGCGCGACTTGCATGACTCGACGGGCCAGACGCTCGCCGCCTTGTCCATGAACTTGTCGCTGCTGACCCGCCGCGCGACCAACCTTGAGGCGGACGCCAAGTCCATTCTAAGCGAATGCGCTGTCCTGGCGCGCCGCTGCTCGGACGAGTTGCGGACCATGGCCTACCTGCTGCATCCGCCGTTGCTGGATGAGTTGGGATTGGTGGGATCGGTTCGGGATTACTGCGATGGGTTCGCCGAACGCAGTGGCATACGCGTCGATCTCAGCGTGCCGCCGGATCTCGGTCGGTTGCCGAAGGAGGCTGAAACCGCACTCTTTCGGATCATGCAGGAAAGCCTGACGAACGTGCACCGGCACTCCGGCAGTCGTACGGCCTCGATCCGGATTGTCAGGGAGTCGGCGGAGATCCGGATGGAGGTGCAGGATACGGGCGTGGGCATGCGGCCGGACGTCCCGCAGACTGCCATGGGCGGCGCGGTGGGCGTCGGCATTGCCGGCATGCGGGAACGGGTGGGGCAGTTGGGTGGACGCCTCGAGATCAAGACGGGACCCGGCGGGACGACAGTCATTGCCGCGCTCCCGGCCGCCGCGGAGGCACCGTGACATCGGCTGTACGCATTCTTATTGCCGACGACCACGAGTTGATCCGCAAGGGGCTCAAGATCGTGCTGCAGTCCCATCCGGGCTGGGTCGTCTGTGGTGAGGCCGCCAACGGGCGTGAAGCCGTGGAGAAAGCCCGCGAGTTGCGGCCTGCCATCGTGATCATGGATCTGACCATGCCCGAGTTGAATGGGCTGGAGGCCACGCGCCAGATATGCCACAGCCTGCCCGATACGCAGGTCCTGATCCTGACCGTCCACCACTCCGAACAGCTTGTGCATGAGGTGCTGGGCGCGGGTGCCCGCGGGTACCTGTTGAAGTCGGACGCCGGGGATGCCGTGTCGGACGCCGTGGAAGCCCTCAGCCGCGGCAAACCCTATTTCACGCCCAATGTCTCCGACGTGTTGCTGGCATCCTACCTGCATCCCGACCGCACTGCCGGGAGTCGGGGCGGCCTAGCGCAGGCCCTCACGCCCCGCGAGCACGAAATCGTCCACCTGATCGCTGAGGGGAAGAGCAGCAAGGAGATCGGCGTCGTCCTTGGCATCAGTGAAGCAACGGCGGAGACACACCGAGCGAATTTGATGCGAAAACTCGATGTGCACTCGGTGAGCGAAATCGTGCGGTACGCTATTCGCAATCGGCTGATCGAGCCGTAAAGCCAGGCCGCAAAGGCCCCCCTTTCTTCACCAGGTACGGATTCCGGGGAACTTTCTTTCCACATAAAGTTATGTGCCGAACGGCGCTTCCGCGCTCAGATCGCGTGCGTAACATTATGCTGGATAGCATGTTGCGCATCTTGCGGCAATTCCAAGGGCAATCGCTCCCGGCGGAACGGCTGCACGTTTCTGTCGATTAAGGTAAATCCACCCTGGAAATACAGCCTTCACTGTATATACTCGTTTCAATCGTAGTGTATTGTCAGGTCGACATCATGCATGTCGGGAAACCCTGCAACACAAGAAACGGAAAGGCGGAGAGAGACGAATGAAGAAGAAGGTTAACAAGGTTCGACGCACCGGGCGCCCTGCGACGCGGGAGCACCTGCAAACGCCACAGAGGATGAACCCCTTGGTTCAGGCATTTTCCGCTCGGCTGAGCGCGTGGCGCCAGGAAACAGGCAAGACGTTGAAGGAAGTGTCCGCGGATACCGGGCTCTCGACGTCCATTCTATGTGAGTGGGAGCACGGTCATCGTTTCCCCTCCGTGGAGCACCTGCAGGCAATCGCGATCTATACGAAGATTCCTGCCAGCAGTTTCCTTGTCACCAAGGGCGCGAAGCGGAAGTAACTGGGACGGATCTTCTGGTTCCCGGCACGAAATGCCTGCCCCAATAGCCGCTCGCGGGCTCCCTTCAACGGAGCCGCGAGGGGCTAGCGGGACAGGCGTTTCTGTTTTTGACCCCCAGGATGGTTCCGCCACCTTCAATACAGCCACTCCTGCGTTTGAATGGCCGCCACCTCGGGGCGGATTTCGGGCCCTGCAGACGGTCGTCTCGTCGGCCGGGAGGGGTGCGGTGCCCCGCGGAACGCGGGTCCTGAGGGCGGGACTAGGACGCGGTAGTCACGCCCCGTTGCGCGTGGATATGGTCCAGCGAGCGGGACACGCTTTCCAGCATCTCCGTCAGTTCAAACGGCTTGCTAATGTAGTCGAGAGCAATGACGTTCGGTGTGCTCACTTCGAGGAATTCCCGCTTGCCGTCCGCCGACGGGAAGCCCGTGGCGGCAATGATCCCCACCGGGTGGTGGCAATCCCGGGCGAGATGGCGGAGAAACGTCATGCCGTCCATTACCGGCATCCGGATGTCGAGAAGGATCAGGTAGATGGCGGACCCCAGGGCGGCAATCTTGTCCAGCGCTTCCTGGCCGTTCCGGGCAAAATGGGCGTTCGCGTAGGAGCGCGATTTCAGCAGATAGCGTATGGCCTCCCTCGGCCCCCAGTCGTCCTCGACGATGAGTATTCCGCGCTGCTTCGGGTCAGCGATCAGGGCGGGGCTCTCTCCGAACTCAGTCATGGGATATCGATGCCGATATCTTTCGGGATGAATGAACAGAGCAATGCACACATGGCGGATAAGATAGAGGATGGTCGCCATGAGCGCAAGCCATATGAGCGAATTTAGTTTCGGGCTTTTCGCGCGCCTGAAAGGCTCAGTACCTGACGTCGGTCACCGGGCCGCCCGCAGCCTCAGAAAAGCGTGAGCCGGAGCGGCGAGAACGATGCCCGTCGAGGCAGAAGTGGGAGGGGCGCAGGTGGTGATAACCGTCCAGACGGCCGCGGTGCCGAGAGGGGCGTCGGTGCTCTCGACGTATTGCCAGGACGCGGTTCCCCCGTGCCAGTCGAGGCGCACTCCGTTTGTGTCGGTATGGATGCCCACGAGGCGGAGCACGGAGGCGGAGTTGGTGGGGTCGGTATCGGAGACCCATTCCTGCCAGTTGGGGACGCCATCATGGTCCGAATCATCCAACTCGATGGCTCCCCAGGTGCCGTTCGTGAGCCCGTGGGCGGCAAGCCACCACTCGGGCGTTTGGAGCGGCGCCAGAGTTGCCGTGAACGTCGGCGAAATGACGCGCGGCCGGTCCATGACAAGGCTGAGTGAACTCGCCGCGGCCTGGCCGGCGGTTACGTCGCCGGTCCATCCGGCAAACTGATAGTACGGGGCGGCGATAGCCTGCACCGTTGCCGTGGCGCCGCCGGCGTACCATCCGGCCGCGGGAGGGCTGGCCGCGCCGTTGGCGGTGGGCAATGTGCTCAGTATGTAGTTGGTCTGGACGGCGCTCGCAGCGATGCTTCCCGCCATGTCACGGCACCGCACTTTGTAGCAGAGCGTTGTTCCCCCCATCGCGAGCCAGTCCGTCGCCTGGCCCGTCAAAGACCAGAAGTATCCGCCTGCTGGCGACAGGTTTTTCCAGTCGGCGTACCCGGCGCCGGAGTCGCAACCTAACTGCGGCACATTCGTGCCCAGGCCGCTCGTGGCATCGGTCACCTGCACGAGGACGGTCACCGCGCCGGTGCAGGCCGCCGTAACGTTAACCGGCGCACGGCTGCATGAGCCAAATACGGGACCGGTACTGCCGATCGCCAGCGAGAACGACCAGCCGCTCCATACGCCCCAGGCGTACGATGTCGATGTCGCGCGGAATTCGTGCCACTGCACGTCGCTGTTCCACGTGTCGTAGCAGGCGTACTGCAGCGGCGGTCCATCCGTGTAGCCGACGACCGCAACGAAATGGTCGGGGGTCCCGGTGCCTGAACTGTCGACGAAGAAGACCATGGGACGGTTATTCGCGATTTCGTTGATGAGAACGGACCAGGTGAGCGTGCTGCCCATGAAGTACTGGGTGGATCGCGGGACGTAGCCGGGATTCCGCACGCACACGTAGTTGGTGAAGGCGGGGCGAATGTCGGAAGTCGAAGTCTGCCCGTACCGGTTCCCGGCCGAACTCCACGACGTTCGCATGAAGTCGGCGATGGAATCGTTCGTGTGGCAGCCGGCTGGATAGGACACGGAGCGGTCGGCGATGACGGAGGCGGACGCGCTGTCATCCGGCAACGCGTAGTCCTCATAGTGCAACTGGGTTCCGGACCCGACCGTGCCGCTCCCCTGGGAGGCGATGCCCTGGTTGACGTCGGCCGTCTGCGTTGATGCGTCACCGGTAAACATGTCGGGGAAGCCATGCGTATCATAGTAACCGAGTACCATGCCGACGGCGGTGGGACCGCAGCCATGCCGCCAGAGGTAGGCCGGCACGCCGGCGATTGAGGCGATCGTAGCGCCGGGGGCGGCGTGTAGAAAAGTGGGCACGGCCGCCTGCGGTGGCGGTTTGGGGCCGGTCGTACTCTGCTGGGGCGCCGGTTCTTGTGCCAAAGCCACACAAGCGGCCAGTACGGCCGCGCCCGACAGCACGTTTCCGCGCAACCGTGTCCCCTTATCTGGCGTTACCCGCACGTGAGTTCCTCTGGCAGTACTCAATGTCTTCACTTTACCCAAAACCGGGATTCAGTGAAACCCCGTTTGGCGACCAGCGCACGAGCGGCTGGATGAGACGGTTGCGCCGAAGTCGGCCTAGCCGGGCGGCTTTCGCTCTCCGCGCGAAGGCCGCCTGCGCCAAAATGGCATCACCGCCATGAAGGAGAATGGGACATATTGACGCGAAATGATCGGTGCTTGTCTTGCCGAAGATGAATGTAACTTGTTTAAAATGAGCATATTAGTAGACTAATCGCTGTTGTCCGGCGGGACGCACGTGCCTTCTGGATGCCTTGGAACGTAAGATGCTTATAACAGGTCGAGCCCTTCACCGGGCAGGAGGTAGAGACCATGTTCGATCCCAACAAATTGACAGTGAAGGCTCAAGAAGCGATGCAGGCGGCGCAGGTCAAAGCCGTGCGTTACGGCAACTTGGAAGTTGATGGAGAACACCTGCTGCTGGCGTTGCTGGAGCAGGAAGACGGCCTGACGCCCCGCCTCGTGGAGCGCCTTGGCGCCAGACCCGCCGACCTGCGTGCCCGGCTCGAGGAGGAATTGGACCGCCGCCCGAAGGTGCAGGGCTCTTCCACCGAAACCGGCAAGGTCTATGTGACCCAGCGGCTGAACCAACTGTTTGTGAAGGCAGGCGACGAAGCCGCGCGCCTGAAGGATGAATACGTATCGGTGGAGCATCTGCTGCTCGCCTTCCTTGACGAGGGCAAATCGCACTTTTCGGGCAAGCTTCTGGCTGAAGCCGGGCTGGATCGCAAGGGATTCCTGGAGGCATTGACCGCGGTCCGCGGCAACCAGCGGGTGACGAGCGCGAATCCTGAGGGATCCTACGAGGCGCTTCAGAAATACGGCAGCGACCTGGTCGACATGGCGCGCAAGGGCAAGCTGGACCCGGTGATCGGGCGCGATCAGGAAATCCGCAGCGTGATCCGCATCCTTTCGCGCAAAACGAAAAACAACCCCGTCCTGATCGGCGAACCCGGCGTGGGGAAGACGGCCATCGTCGAGGGCCTGGCCCACCGCATCGTGCGCGGCGACGTGCCCGAAGGGCTCAAGGACCGCACCATCTTCTCCCTAGACATGACAGCGCTCATGGCCGGCGCCAAGTACCGCGGCGAATTCGAGGAGCGCCTCAAGGCCGTCCTGAACGAGATCAAGGCCGCCGAGGGGCGCATCATCCTCTTCATCGACGAGGTGCACTCCATCGTGGGGGCCGGCCGCACCGAAGGCTCGTCCGATGCCGGCAACATGCTTAAGCCCATGCTGGCCCGCGGCGAACTCCATTGCATCGGTGCCACCACGCTCGACGAATATCGCAAGTATATCGAGAAGGACGCGGCCCTGGAGCGGCGCTTCCAGCCGGTGTTGGTGGAGGCGCCGTCCGTGGAGGACACCATCTCCATCCTGCGCGGCCTGAGAGAGCGCTTCGAGGTCCACCACGGCGTGCGGATCAAGGATGCGGCCCTGGTGGCCTCGGCCGTGCTGTCCGACCGCTACATCAGCGATCGTTTTCTGCCCGACAAAGCCATCGACCTCATGGACGAGGCCTGCGCCTCGATCCGTACCGAAATCGATTCCATGCCCGCGGAATTGGACGAGATTACGCGCAAGGTAATGCGGTTGGAGATCGAGGAGACGGCACTCAAGAAGGAGAAGGATGACGGGAGCAAGGAGCGGCTCAAGGCTCTGCGCAAGGAACTGGCCGACCTGAAGGCCCAGGCCGATGCCATGCGCGCCCAGTGGGACAACGAGAAGAAGTCCATCGGCAACGTGCAGCGGCTGCGCGAGCAGCTTGAGCAGGCGCGCCGCGAGTGCGAGGAGGCAGAGCGGAAGTACGACCTGGACCGGCTGGCCAAACTGCGTCACGGCACCATCCCCGAGCTGGAGCGTAAACTGGCCGCCCTGGAGAAGGCCACTGGCGACAAGACCGGCGGGACGACCTTGCTGCGCGAGGAGGTGACCGAGGAGGAGATCGCCGAGGTTGTGGCGCGCTGGACGGGCATTCCGCTCACGCGCCTGCTGCAGGGCGAGCGCGAGAAGCTGCTCAAGTTGGGCGACGTATTGCACCAGCGCGTGATCGGGCAGGATGAGGCCGTGCGGGTCGTGGCCGAAGCCGTCCTGCGCGCCCGGGCCGGGATCGGCAATCCCAAGCGGCCGGTAGGATCGTTCATTTTCCTGGGTCCCACGGGCGTCGGAAAGACCGAACTCGCCAAGACCCTGGCCGCGGCGTTGTTCGATTCGGAGGAGAACCTCGTCCGGATCGACATGAGCGAGTACATGGAGAAGCACACTGTGTCGCGGTTGGTCGGGGCGCCCCCGGGCTACGTGGGTTACGACGAGGGCGGGCAGCTCACCGAGGCCGTGCGGCGCAAGCCGTACGCCGTCATCCTGCTCGACGAAATCGAAAAGGCGCATCACGACGTGTTCAATATCCTGCTCCAGATTCTGGACGACGGGCGGCTGACCGATTCGCACGGGCGCACGGTCAACTTCAAGAACACGATCGTCATCATGACGAGCAACGTGGGTTCGCCCGCGCTGCTGGAAGGCATTGACGCTGCCGGCCAGATTACGGAGGACGCGCGCAAGACGGTGATGGAGGAGTTGCGGCGCAACTTCCGGCCCGAGTTCCTGAACCGGGTTGACGATGTGGTGCTGTTCAAGCCGCTTACGGTGGCGGAGACGGAGTTCATCGTGGACTTGCAGGTGGCCGAGTTGCGAAAGCGCCTGGCCGAGCAGCGCATGGCGGTCGAGATTACGGAAAACGCCCGCATGCTGCTGGCGCGCGAAGGCTACAGCCCCGTCTACGGCGCACGACCGCTCAAGCGGCTGATCCAGCAAAAGATCGAGACGCCCGTCGCCCGGATGATCGTGGGCAGCGAACTCAAAGACGGAATGACCGTGCGGATCGATGCGAAGAAGGGCGAGTTGTCAATCAAGGCGGAATGATCAAAACGGCAACTCGTCCATTGGGTCCGAACGCGGCGGACGCCGGCGCCTCGACGTGGGCGGGCGTTGAGGGCGATTGGCTTGGCGCTCCAGATGCGCCAGGACGTCGTCGACCGACCTCAGGTCGTGCTCGGCGAGGTGGATCGCGCTCTGCAGCTCGGAGCGGATTCCTCCCACATAACGCGGGTCCCGGGTCCGTTCTTCGTAGTTCCAGGCCGGGTCGGTCTTCATGCGACGAATCTCCGAGCGGGTCGATTGGATGGCCTGTTTCAGTTGCGCCGTCAGACGCCGGATCAGCGAGACCGGCGTGTGCTGTCCGAGGCCTGACTCGCCGTTTTCGCAGCGGGCGAGGACATTGTAGAGCGCGTTGACATCGCGGCGACGGTAGGCCTCCTGGGCCTCGTGCCACAGGTTCTTACGCGCCTCGGACATGGCGCCGTGATGGTCAGGATGGAGCCGCCGGACGATAGTCCGGTACAGGTCGCGGGCCGATCGCTCCTCTTGGGGTGAACGTTTGGCGGCTCGGGGCGGCGGCCGGACTCCGGTCATTTCTTCGAAGAAGTCGCTGAAGCTCGTCCACTCGTCATCCCCGACTGACTTGAAGTCGTCATTACCGAAGAAGTCATCTGCATCGGTTTCTTCGTCCCAGGGGTCGGACTCCGCGCCGGGACGCTTTCTGCGGGCTTCCAGACGTTGCTGCTCTTCTTCGAAGCGCAGATCCTCGGCTTGGGCTTCCTCGGGATGCGCGCGCCGCCACTGGACTTTGCGGAAGGCGGCGACGTCGGAGAGACGATACCGGGCGGCGATATCCTCGATTTCCAGCAGCAGGTTCTGCTTGTCGGCGATCGTTTGGGCGAGTTCCCGCTGACGGGTGAGCAGACTCCCGAACGTCTGGTGCAGCCATGACTTGAAGCCCGGCGTATCCTGCTCCCGAAACCGTTTCAACTGGGACTTGAGTTGTTCCAGGCTTTGCTCGGCCTTGTGATAATCCTTCAAGGACTTGTGGCGGATGGCCTGAGTGTCGAGCCGCATGAGGTCCTTGGTCCGACTCATGACCATGCGGGGCGGGGTGACCCTGGGTTGCCGGGCTGCCGGTCCCCAGGAGTCGGGCCATGGGCGTGGGTGTCTCCGTTTCATGCGTGGTCGTGCGTTTTAGCAGAGACCCAAGTGCAACACAAATACGGAGGGCCCTGCTTTTCCGTTCTTGCCCGCGTCCGGCCGGCCCCGCATGATGTCGCGACCCTATGACCGCCACATCCGTTCAGCGATCCGACCGTGCCATCTGGGCGCACGTCCTCCCGTTCGTGGCCTGGGTCGTGGTGATGGAACTGCCGATCGAGCCTGCGGCCTGGCGCTATGCCATCCAGGCCTTGGCCGGGGTGTGTTTGTTCCTGGGGTTGCGTCCCTGGCGGTACTATCCGGCACTGAACGTTCGTACGCTTCCCCTGGCGGTCGTGATTGGCGTGGCGGTTTTCGTCATCTGGGTCCTGCCGGAGACCGTCGCCTTCAGCCGTTTCCCGAGACTGCAGGATTTGTACCTGCTCTATGCGAAGCGTCCGATCGGCATGATCGCGGGCGTGCCGTTGCAAAGCCCCTACGCGCCTGAGACGTGTGGCTGGGGGCTGGCACTCGTCCGTCTGGCCGGGTCGGCGTTCGTGATCGCCATGATCGAGGAATTTTTCTGGCGCGGTTTCCTGTACCGCTGGTTCGTTCATCGCGACTTCACGGCGATTGATCCGCGCATCCGGCACGCCTGGGCCTTCCTGGTCATGGCGATTTTGTTCGGATTAGAGCACGATCGCTGGCTGGCCGGAATTATTGCCGGGGCCGCCTACGGCGCGTTGTATGCCAGGACGCGTGACGTATGGGCCGCCGGCGTGGCGCATGTGACGACCAACCTGCTGCTGGGGCTTTACGTCCTGGCGTACGGGCAGTACCGATTCTGGTGAGGCCGATTTAGGAACGGCCTTCGAGCTGGGCGATCGCGCGCTTCATGCAGGCGCCATCAATGCACCACGTGCCGCCGACGTACCCCGCCAGCAGGGCGTTGTCGCAGACGGCGTTGATCAGGCGCGGAATGCCTTCCGCATAACGATAGGCGGTGCGGAGCGCTTTGGGGTCGAACACGATGCGCCCGTCAGAGCCGGCCATGCGGAGGCGGTGGGCTACGTACGCCTCCATCTCGTCTTCATCCAGGGGCCCAAGGTGGTAGCGCACCGTAATGCGCTGACGAAGTTGCCGCAGCGAGGGCGCCATCAGTTTCTCGCTCAGCTCCGGTTGCCCGATGAGCACGATTTGAATCAGCTTTTGGTGCGTGGTCTCGAGATTGGATAGAAGGCGGACCTGCTCCATAAGTTTCGGCGAGAGGTTTTGCGATTCGTCGATCAGGAGCGCGACGTTCCCGCCGGCCTCCATCTTCTTGAGCAGGAAATCGTTGAGCGTTTCGATCAACTTTAGCATGTCGTTGCCGCCGGTCTTCAGGCCGAAGTCGTGAAGAATGGCCCGTAAGAGCTGGGTTTCGGTCAGGCAGGGATTGAGGATCAGGGCCGTCTGGACGGCATGGCCCAACTCGGCCAAGACCGCGCGGCAGAGCGTGGTCTTGCCGGACCCGACTTCGCCCGTGAGCTGGATGAAGCCTTTGCGTTGCCGGATCCCGTACAGCACGTGGTCGTAGGCGGCGCGGTGGTGGCGGGAAAAAAAGAGATAGTGCGGGTCCGGGGTGATGTTGAACGGCGATTCTTTGAGTTTGTAGAACTCAAGATACATGCCCGTAGGGTAGCGTCTGGCCGTGTCCATGTCGAGAGTTCAGCGCGGCCTTGCGTGTGGCGGGGAAGTGCTATCGGCGGGCTGGCGTCCGGCCTGGCTAGAGAGTACAGTCCTGCGTTTTTACGAAAGGATCGCTCATGACGTCAGCTCGCTACCGGCTTGGCGACCGCTGGTTCAAGGGTAACACGCACATTCACAGCACGGTCTCGGACGGCGGGAAGACGTTCGCGCAGTTGGAGCGGATGTATGCCGCCAAGGGCTATGACTTTCTGTTCCGCACCGACCATTGGCATGCCTCGGATGTCCGGGCCGGGGCCCAGGGCGGCAAGCTCCTGTGGATGGACGGCATCGAACTTGACGGCCAGGATCAAACGGGCGCTGCCTTCCATATCATTGGCCTCGGCACGTTTCGCGGCATCGATCGGGCCGCCGGCTTGGAAAAGGGAATCGAGGCTATCCGTGCGCAGGGCGGGCTGCTGATCATGGCGCACCCGTTCTGGATGGCGAACACGCCCGACGACGTCCGGCGCTGGCGGTTCGACGGTGTCGAGGTCTACAATCACATCTGCCAGTGGATGAACGGCAAGGGCGACGGGCTCGTGCACTGGCACGTGGCGCTGGCGCAGAATCCCCGGACGCTGGCGTTGGCCGTCGACGATGCCCACATCATTCCCGAGCACCCGGGATGGAACGGCGCGTGGGTCATGGTAAATGCCGCCGCCTGTGCCCCGGAGGCGATTCTCGAAGCACTGCGAGACGGACGCTTTTATTCGACCTGCGGGCCGGAGTTGAAGTCCATCGAGTGCCGCGACGGCAAAGTGCTCGTGCAGACTTCGCCGGTACGGTTCATTCGGCTCGTCGGCCCGGCCACGCATGGCCGGTGCGTGGGTGCCTTTCACGGGAAGCTCATGACCGGTGCGACGTTCGACGTACCGTCCGATTGGCCGTTCGCCTATCTCGAGGTCGAGGACAGCCACGGCCGACGGGCGTGGACGAATGCGCTGTGAGGGGCGCGCCCTTGACATGCGGCAGACAAAGCGGTCAAATGACCGCCATCCTTTTGCATTTTGAACCTATCGGAGGAGACGTGACGTGAGCAAAGCCGGGTTGATTCGGACCAGTAGCACCGTGTTATTTCAGGGGGATTCCATCACCGACTGCGGCCGGTCCCGCGATGGAAATCCGGTCAATGGCGGGCTGGGCGGCGGCTATGCGACATTCATTGCGGCGGCGTTACTGGCCGCCCGGCCGGCCGACGAGTTGAAGTTTCTCAACCGCGGGATCAGCGGCAATCGGGTCGTCGATCTTGCCGCCCGGATCAAGTCCGACACGATCAACCTCAAGCCTGATGTGCTCAGCATCCTGATCGGCGTCAACGATACCTGGCACGAATTCGGCGGCCAGAATGGGGTGGCGGTGCCTAAGTTCGAACGCGTCTATCGAGAATTTCTTGCCGAGGTACGCGAGTTCCTGCCCAAGATTCGATTCGTGCTGTGCGAACCGTTCGTGTTGAATTGCGGTGTGGTGACGAAGGACTGGGTGGCCGAGATGGATCAGCGCCGCACAGTAACGAAGAAGCTCGCCAAGGAATTCGGCGCCGTGTTTGTTCCGTTCCAGTCCATGTTCGACGCCGCCGTCAAGGAGGCTCCGCCGGCCTACTGGGCGGGTGATGGCGTGCATCCCACCATCGCCGGCCATCAGCGCATGACGCAGGCGTGGCTGAAAGCCGTGGGAGAATAGGAGTTTGCCCGGTGCCCTTCTGCCTCCTCGGGAGCGGCGCGGCTTCCCGCGCCGGCCGGAGCCGGAAGCGGCTCCGCTCCGTGTGGCAGAGGCGTGCTTGGGCAGGCTCCAGATCTGTTGCCCTACCGTTCCCAGACTCTCAGCCCGTGGCGGCTGAGATACAGGGGGATGCTCTTGAAGAGCGGGTTGGCCGCCTCGATGGCCTTGATCATCGCCCGCTTGCGGAACGAGAGATCGCCGCACAGGATCGTGATCGACCCGCCTTCGCCGCCGGCGCCGTTGACTTTCCAGCCCAAGGCCCCGTACTCGCGGGCGATATCGATGATGGCATCGGCGTCGGAGCTGATCAGGCGTTCGTTCAGTCGCCGCTGGGCCTCGGTATTGTCGATCATGGCCTTGCCCAAGGCCTTGAAATCACCCGCGTACACCGCATCACGGGAGCGCGGCGCCGTCTCGCGCAGGGGTTTCAACTTCGGGCAATCCGGTCCGGCGTTTTCCAGCTCACGGATGACCATTTCGTGGACTTGGGACGAACTGTGCGACTTGCCGAGATAGACCAGCACGAGGCGGCGCTCGAGTTCCCACCAGATCGAGTTCGAGACCTGGATCGGGGATACGGACGCGTGGGGGTAGTTGAACATCTCGATGTAGTTGATGCCGCCATAGGCCGCGCAGAGCTGATCCTGAATGCCGCACTGCTGCTTGAGCATTTCCGTTTCGATGCGCTGGGCCACGAGTGCCACCTCATGCGGGGTCAGCCGGCCCGGGGTCAGCCGGTCCAGGGCGCCGATCAATGCGACGGAAACCGAGGCCGACGTGCCGGTGGACCCGCCGGCGGGCGCCTCGGAGAAGATTGTCACCTCAAACGCGACGGTTTTGGGGACCTTCATGTACTCGATGGCGGCCTCGATCAGCGGATGCCGGTCCCACTTCTTTTCCGGCCGCACCGCGTAGCGTTCACCGAAGTTTTCCGCGTGGATCACGATCCGGTCCTTTTGGCGCCGGTAGGGATAGACCTGAATCTGGACCTCGGCATACGGATAGACACCGATGTTGAAGATCCGGCCGTAACCGGCGAACCAGGTGTCGGTCCAGCCGCCGTTGTCGCAGATGCGGATCGGCGCGACACTGTTGATGACGCGCAGCGGGCGGGGTTGCGAGCGGATGTCAGTGGTCATGGGTCAGTTCCGTCGTAAACGGTGCCATACTGAACCCGATACGACGGACATTCAACCGAGAACTATTCCTCGTCCACGCGTCGCCGCCATTGACCTGCCGGCCGCGGTTCGTCACCATGTCCGACAAGGCACCGGGCGGCCTTCGAAAGAAGTACTATGACACCCCAACTACTCGGTAATCGTTTCCTGACGTTCAACTCTGTCATTCGCGTCAACCAGATCGAAGTCCGGCGTGATCGCAATGCCGGTGACGATGAAGGCGACGTGCACAAACCCGAGCACGTGGAGGCGCTGCGCGACGCTTTCGCACGCGGGTGGCCGGGCGGTCGGATGACTTGGGGGCTCAGTTGGCTTGCGCTTCATGACGACCGACCCAATTACCGGCGCATGCGCGAGTTGGTCGCTGAATACCATCATCAGTACGGCGACGATGTGACGTTCTGCGCCGGCGGCTTCTTCCCCAATGCGTACAACACCCGGGCCGAGGTGAACCGCGACCTGCACGACGCGCTGGCCGCCGTGACGCGGATGGTAGGCAAAGGATATCGGTCGCCGACGGTCCAGGCCGGCTTCCTCGCCGCCGAGAATCTCCGGTATCTGGCCGAGCAGGAAAACGTCCATGTGTGTCAGGGAAATATATGGAGTCAGTTCGGCATCGATAATCAGGATGGTGATGGCTCGATCTGCTATCCCTATTACCCGTCGCGTGAGCATTTCTGCAAGCCGGCGCAAGGGACTCCCGACTTCATCGACTGCGTCAATCTCGACGGGTGGACGTGCGATTTTCTTGCCGCGCGCCGGGAGGGGTTTGCGGAAGGCTTCAATAGTCGGATGGGTGTCGGGCCGATCGAGACTCTCGGCAAGTACCACACCGAGACCGCGCTCAGGCAGATGCTTGCGACTGTCGCCACGCATTTCGATGCCGGCTTTGCATTGAACGGATTTGCCTGGGTGGTGAATTGCTGGGAAATCATCCTCGTGCCGCAACTGGGCAAACTGGAGGCGCTGACCCGGTGGCTCGCGGAAATTCGGCACCTTTGGCCGGACGCGCAGTGCCCGACGATGGGGGAGTTTGGTCACCTCTGGCGGGGCCATTTTCCGAGCAACGACGGGCTGAACTACAGGTTCGCGCAACGCGGCACCGGCATCGGCGGGTCGGATGCCGATAAGGAAATCCGGTGGTTCATGAACCGTGACTTCCGTCTTGCGCTGTTGCGCTCTGACGGTGGCGAGCACGTCATCGATTACACGCGCTATGATGTGCCCGCCTGTGAGCCGCAGGAGTTCACGCGCCGGTGGAGCCTGCTCGGCCAGATCAACCAGAAACAAACCCGGCCGCAGGATAAGCCGGTCCCGTTCGCTCAACTGCCGGCGACGGACCGAGACCGGATCTTGCGTCGATATCCGGAGTTGGCGGGGTGACGCGTGAATAGAACGGAGTCCAACATCAGTCGATGAAGACGACCCTCGCTATCCTGGTCGGAATCGCGGTGGCAGTGGTCGTCGCCGTGTTATGGAGACGGGGCGAGGTCGCCGCGGCGGAACATGTCAAGGCCCGGTCTGAAGCGGGACTCCCGACGTCGGCCGAAGACCGGGCTCCCTTGGAACTCGGGCGCAAGGTGCTCGCAGTCGAACAGGCGCTGCAGGATCCCAGAAGGCCGGACGCGATGAAGGTGGTTACCGATCTCGGACTCGATCAACGGTATTACGTCATGGTCCGAGGTTGGCTCTCGTACCAACTCCAGGCCGACATGAGTATCCTCGACGCCAACCGGGAGCGGACACCAAGCCAGGTCAAGAACAGGATCGAATTCGTGCAGAAGGCAATCAGGGCGATTGATCTGGAGTAGCGGCAGTAATCCAGTGTTCATCGCCGGGTAAAGGACGGCGCCCTATGGATGGGCCAGAGCGCCGCACTAGTAGCCGCCGGAACTCACCACCGACAGGTTTGACAGTTCGACCTTCGCGCAGGTATCCAGGACTTCGACTAACTTTTCGTGCGGCGCCGCATTGGCGCACAGGATCAACACGGTCTGAGTCTTGTCGATCTTGGCCAGCTTATGGAGCAGTTTCTCCAACTCCGCGGCGGTCACAGCGCGATCATTAATCATGAATTCGTTCGGGAAGACCTGAATACGAATCATCGGCAGTCGTGGGGGTTGGTTGGTTGTCGCCTCCACGGGGGACGGGCGGTAGACGTTCAGGCTGGCCATGACGTCGACCGGCTTTACGGTGATGATGAAGAAGGCCAGCAACTGGAAGGCCACATCGATCATGGCCGTGAGGTTCAACTCGCCAGCCTGGATCTCGCTCCTTTTTCGTTTCCGGGCCATGTTAACCCCCTTCTGGTGTCGTCACTCTATGCCGGATCGTTCCTCTCACGCGGTTGATCTGCGCCCTCATAGACTCCTTACGTCTCACCCACCAAATCTTACAGGAAATACACGAGGTTCCTCGACGCGAGGCGGGGGATTCGTGACCGTCCGGAGCACCGGGCTGCTAAGGGACGGTGATCGGCACCGGTTTGGCTTCTGGTGCCGCCAGAGAAAAGGCGATCAGTTCGCTATTGCGGCGAACAACGATGCTGCGATTCGCGAAGGCAGGATGGGACCAGATGACCTTGCGCGAGCCGACTGGCATGTCGGGATCGCACAGGTGCGTTTTGTCCAGCAGTTCAAAGCCGTTCGCGGACAAGCGTCCGATCATGAGGTCGCCTTTTTCGGTAAAGATGAAGTAGTGGTCGCCGTGCGGCACGAAGAAAGCCGTGAACCACTTGTCCTTGGGCTCGGTGTCGCCAGTTAGCGCCAGGGTCGTCCAGAGACGGTGGCCCGTGGCGGCGTCGAGGCCGCACAATTCACCATAGAGCGAAACACCATACACGTGGCTGCCGTCAAACAGCACGGAACTCATGGGGCTGTTGAACCCCTCGGTGCGAAAGGTCTTTTCTGGGGAACCGCCCGCATTGCAGCTCCATAGCAGAGCGGCCTCCTTGCTGTCGGGCCGGACTTTGAACATGGCCGTGCCTTCGAACTGTCCGGAAATGCAGATGCGATCCTCGAACACGGCCGGCGTGCAGACCGCCATGCCCATCTTGGTGGCGAATGGTGCCGACCAAATGACGTCGCCGGTTTCGGGCACCAGGCCGGCAAGGCCGTCGGCATGCCGGACGACCAGTTGGCGTTTACCCTGGATCGTCCGAACCGTCGGTGCGGAATAGCCGGGCTCGCGTGAGGACAAGGCCCGCCAGAGTTCTTTGCCGGTGTCTTTGTCGAATGTGACGACCGCATGACCCGGGCCGCCGACAATGCTGTACAGGCGCGGGCCGTCCACCAGCAGTTGCGCGGCAAATCCCCATGTCGGCACGTTGACCTGGTACTCGTGCGCGAGATTCTTCTGCCACACCAGGCTTCCGTCAGCCGCATTCAGGCAGATCAAATCCCCCATGGTCCCGAGCGTGTAGACCTTCCCGTCAGCGACAGCGGGGGTGACGCGAGGGCCGGAGTCGTAGCCCACATGGAGATAGGTGCTGGAATAGGAATGCTGCCAGCGGATCTTGCCGTTGTTGGCGTCGAGGCACAGAATGCGCTCGCAGGAGTTACTGGGATCGGCGTTCTGGCGATCCATCACGAATACAGAACCCCTGGCGACCGAAGGGCCGGAGTAGCCTGGACCAACGGGCGTCCGCCATTGGACGGCAAGCCCCGAGGCCGGGAAGTTGGTCACGATACCGTCTTCACGCCAGGCGCCATCGGCCAGTGGCCCACCCCGCCACTGCGGCCAATCGTTCGCGCTGGCGGTGGTCAGAAGTAGCGGCATGATTCCGATCATCATGGCCGCGCGCAGACGCGGGTTACCGACAATAGCGGTCCTGTTCTGTGACGCGCCGATGCATCCGCGGCGTACGGGTTGAGGCCGTGCATTCATGGCGGATATGGTGCGAGACCGAGGCCTGGAGGTCAAGGGCGATGGCAACAGTGGCGCGATACGGTTCCGCAGAAACGCTAGACCGCCCCGAACGACCTGCGTATAGTTCGGCCCGTGGCTGACTGTTCGCGCAGTCGGACGTGCGAACGAAGCCGCCGAACCTGGCCGTCGAAGGGCGACCAAACCAAGAGGGGGGGATCATGAGCGAAGTTGCACAGAATATGGGTTGGGCGGTGGCGTTCTCGGTGCTCGGGGGCCTCATTGGGATCGGGTTGGTTCTGCTGGCGTCGCTATTCATTCCGCGGTTGGTGGATCGCATGACGCCCAACATCGATGAGGACAAGGAAATCGCCCGCGGCAATGTCGCGGTGGCGCAATACTTCGGCCGGGTCGTCGGCGCCAGCATCATCGGAATCAGCATAGTGGTGGCGGCGGCCGTGCTTGGCGGAATCCTTGCCGGACTGCATTGAACGCCTCGATCGGTGCCAAGGAACTTTTGGGTTCGCGCATGAGACTTCGGACCACAGCCATCTTCGCGTTCACGCTGCTTCCCCTCTGCGCGGCGTGGGGGCGCGGTGGCGGCGGCTGCCTGGAGGAGGGCACGCGGGTCGCCACGCCGGTCGGTCTGGTTCCCATCGAGCAACTGGCGTGTGGCGATGCTGTCTGGGCGGTCGAGAAGGGGCACTGCGAATCGGCTACGGTTCAGGCGGTGATGCGGGTCAGTCCTGACGAATATGTCGAGATTGTCGCGGCCGGGAGAACGCTGCGGGCCACCGTGGAGCATCCAGTGCAGATCGGGCCCGGTGTGTTCCGCACGGCAGCAAGCCTGCAGCCGGGTGACACGGTCCTGGTGGGCGACGCGAACGGGCTTAGCGCTGTTCGCATCGACACCGTGGCCCACGTCAAAGCGTTGCGCCCCGCCTTCAACCTCATGGTGGCTCCGGGCGGCACCTATCTCGCGAACGGCGTGGTGGTGCACAACAAGGGCTGCTTCCTGCCCGACACGCCGATCCTGCGCGCGGACAGCACGGAAGCACCCATCAGCGCGATTCAGCCCGGCGATGAGTTGCTTGCATTCACACTCTCCGGGGAGACGGTCCACACCACCGTGCGGCAGGTGATCGTCTACGACGTGGATGAATACTTCGTCGTGAGCACGGAAACGGCGACGCTGCGTGTGACCCGAGAACACCCATTCTACGTGGGTAACGGAGTATTCAAGACTCTGGAAGCATTGAAAGTCGGGGACGCGGTCTTCGCGGTCGCCGGCGACCGCCTTCAAGAACAGCGTATTGCCAGCATTCACACCGTCCACGCTCCGACTCGGGTCTACAACTTGCAGACCGACCATCCGAACACCTATTTCGCCAACAAGGTGGCGGTGCACAACAAGGGTGGCGGTGGTTTCGGCGGCGGCGGCTTTCACGGCGGCTCTTATGGCGGATTCCATTCCTCCGGGGGAGGATCGAACGATCCAAAAGACCTGATCATTGTGCTCGTCATCATGGGCGTGATCGTGCTGGCGAGCACTATTCTCAATGCCAGGCAGAAAGCCGGTGACGGCGAGGATCTGGACTTCTCCTACAGCCGGGCCGACATCGAACGCAAGGCCGTCAAGACACGGAAGCTGCTTGAATTTCTTTCCCGCGTGGACCAGACCATGGCAGCCGGCGCGCTGGAGGAACTGGCTTTGTCCACGTTCAAGAAACTGCAGGATTGCTGGCAGGCGCGGCAGTACGACCCCATGAAGACGTTGCTCATGCCCGACCTCTATGCGGAGCACTGCCACCAGATCGGCGGGTTGATTCGTAACCATGAGATCAATGTGCTTGCGGATCTGCGTGTCGAGCACGTGGATATCGTGAACGTCCGGTACACGCAAAAGGAGAACGATCGCGAATTCACGGCGCTCATTTCGGCCTGCGCGCGCGACTACTATCTCGACGACCGCACGCAGGAGTTTGTGCGCGGCGACAAACAGCCCGCGCGTTTCCAGGAGTTCTGGACGTTCCATCGGCAGGATGGCGCCTGGCTGCTGCGCGAGATCGAGCAGACCCGCGAGTCCGACGTGCTGAAGCAGGAGAATTTCTTCGAGCAGTTTACCAATGTGGGATTGAACCAGGTCTATGCCGACGCGGCGGGCAAGCAGGGCCCGGCGGGGCCGTGGTTGGAAAAGGATACATTGGCCAAGACTACGCGCGTCGAGCGGCTGTTGAACTTTCTCGTTCAGACCGACAAGCTTTGGAATCAGGAGGCGATGCTGGAGCGCGCCCGCCAGGTGTTCTTGCACGTCATGCTCGCGCGCGAAGGCGGCGACCCGGCCGCCATACCGATGGCGGAGTTGTTCCCCGCCGTGGCCACCAGCCTGCAAGGGGAACTGGTACGCCTCGGCGCCCAGGGAACGCGGCTGGAGTACCGCAACCTTTGCGTGCGCAAGGCGGAGTTGGTCCTGGTGCGTAACTATTCCGACAACACGCAGGACGAGTTCACCGTCCGAATCAGCGCCCATGCCCAGAGGATTGTCCGCCGGAACAGTCTGTTGATCAGCCAGGACGAAGACGTTACCCCGTGGGTGGAGTACTGGACCTTTGGAAGACTGGACAACATGTGGAAGCTCAAAGAGGTCCTTCCCGAGGCGCGGGGCGAGGCGGCGTTATCCGCCGAAAACGTCGATGAAGGCACTTCCGCAGACCAACTGCAATGGTATTACAAACAGACTCGGGCTAACTGATATCGCCATGCAACCGCCGGCTGAACATGAGTTGAGTCAAGCCACTGTGCACAGGCTGGCCCGGTTGGCCTTATTCAGCTTCGTCATGACGTTCCTGGCGGCACGGGCCGTGGTCTTCTTGATCATGTCGCGGCGGATTCCAAACCTTTATTTCTTTCTGCAGGGGACCCACGTCCACCATTTGAACTACGGCATCTTCCTGCTCGCCGCGGTCGGCGGGTACAGCGTGTTCTGTCGGCCGATCGGCCGCGCGGCCGGAGGCGTCGCGTTGGCCTATGGCATGGCCATGGGGCTGACCTTCGACGAATTTGGCATGTGGCTGCATTTGGGTGGCGACTATTGGCAGCGGGCGAGCGTTGACGCTGTCATTGTCATTGCGGCGGTGCTTGCGCTCGTGGCTTTTGCCCGCTCGCTTGAGAGCCTGGAATCGCAGCACTTCTGGGCTTTCGCGGCTCTGGTGGTAGCGCTGGTCGGTTTTGGAATCGTGGTGTTCGTCGCCGGCAACCACATTGGCCAGCTCGTGGGGCCGACATTGCACGAATTGGAACTGTCTTCGTCGCCGTAGAAGCCGAAATGTTTCGTAGTGGTCCGCGTCACAAGGATCTTCCCATGCAACGCGCGCAGTTCCTGCTGATATTGAAGCGCGCCCTGCGACGCGTGTTTGCTGTGGCCGGTGTGCTTGCGACCTTGGCGGCGTTGTGCGTCGCCTACGCCCGATTTGTCGAGCCAACCTGGCTGTGCGTCAGGCACATCACGCTGTCGCTGTCGCCCACGGTCCGGGTCATCCACATCACGGATATTCACTTCAAAGGCGACACCCAGTACCTTGAGAAGGTGGTGGCCGTTATCAATCGTCTGGATGCCGATTTTGTGTGCTTCACGGGCGATCTGGTTGAGGAGGCCGCCTTCCAGGAGGGTGCGCTTCGCATTCTTTCGAAGATCAATAAGCCCCTCTACGGCGTTCCGGGGAACCACGATCAATGGGTCATACGGTCTTTTGGCCGCCTACGGGACGTGTTTCGCAAAACGGGTGGGGATTGGCTTTTCCGCGAGACAATCCTTGTGCCGTCGAAGCGTGTGGCGTTGATGACTTTTGCCGATTGTCATGAACAGACGCCGCCCGGGTACAAACGCATTCTGATGGAACATCACCCGGATGCCGTCGAGCAAGTGCGCGGTGAACAGTTCGACGTGGTTCTGGCCGGCCACACGCACGGCGGGCAAGTCCGGATCCCTTTTGCGAATCGGTCTGCCCTGCCGATCGACATCGGCAAGTACGGCAGGGGTCTGTACCAGACGCCGTGCGGACCTTTGTACGTCAATCCCGGCATCGGCACGTTCTATCTGAACATGCGGTTTCTGTGCAGGCCGGAGATTACGGTAATCGAGTTTTAGGCGCCCGGCTCGGCCACAGCCTGTACAAGGGCGGGATGATCCAGAGGCTGGACAGGTAGCCGGTGAGAACCCCGGTCACCATGGTCACGCCTACCGAGAAGAGGGTGGGGTGCCGGGCCAGCAGCAACGCCCCGGCGCCGATGAACGTGCTCACGGCGGCCAAGGACACGGCCGCATAGGTGCCGGTTTCATATTTGTGTTTGCAGTAATAGACGACGAACATGCCGTAGTCGCTGACAATGCCCACGACCACGAGCGACGCAATAATGCTGGGGATATTCAGGGATAGTCCCAGCAGCACCATGACGCCCAGAATCGCGGCCAGGCCGGTGACCACAGGCACCAATGCCAGAATCGTCAGCCGTATGCTTCTGAGTAGCAGGAGCGTGAGAACCACGGTCGCCCCGATACCGAGTACCGCCAGGAAGAGCAATTCCGACATGGCTGACCTCGAGACCAGCCGGGCAAAGTGCTTCTGCGAGACCAGGAATGTGCCGGGGAAATCTTTCGACACCTTCGACATGGCGGCCAGATCCTCGTCCTTGTCGGGGAAGAACGTCAGGATCTCGAACTCGGCCTTCGTGCGCACCACGAACCGGTCCCTGAGACGGCCAAAAAAGGCCACGTTCTTCGGTTCGTCATCCAAGGTGGCCTTGGCATGCAGTTGTTCGAAGAAAGGCTGAAAGGCATTGGTCGCGAAGCCGTAAGCCTTGCCTTGTACAGCCAATAGATCCCGGAATTGCGCCTCGCGTTCGCCGCTCCAGAAAGAGTCCCAGCGTTGCAGGTTCTCGGCGCGTGCGGCCTTGGACGGCCAGATCGTCGCCAGACTTGCCAACTTGTCCTTGCCGAGCACGGAACTCGCCTCTCGGAAGATGGCGTCATTCTGTCGATAGGCTTCCTCTGCCGTCCTTGCGGGAGCGACCAGTATGGCAGGCATCGTGCTGCCGCCCCACACGCGATGGAATTCCTTTTCGGCGTTCACGATATCCGGCCCTGAGCCGTCGAACTGCGTGATGTCTTCATTGAAGGTAGTGCGGCAGGCCAATGCCGCCAGGCTCGCCACGATCAGTAACCAGACCCACACGCGGATGCGATCTCCCGCCGGGCTTCCGGGCACTGCGCCGGGCTCGACAGTCGGCACGGATGGCGCATCGGATTTCCTCCGTTGCAGAAACATCGGCAGAACAAACAATGAGAACAGGAGGCACAGGGCGATGCTCAAGTTCGACAACAGCGCGAGCTGACGATACCCCTCCACTCCCGACAGGAAGAAAGCGGCGAAGACGCTGATGGTCGTGAGTGCGCCAAACGTGACGGGCCTGACGATCTGCCGGATGGTCTCGCGACTATTGCCGGCGCGCCGCACGGCCATATAGACGTAGATGCCATAGTCGATCGCGATGCCCGCCACGACTGTTGACAAGCCCACCACAAAGCCCGAGAGACTGCCGAAGACGAGCCAGGAGGCGTGCGTGGCGATCACGACCGCGGCAAACGGCGTTGCGAAGATCAGCACAGCTCGGACATCCCGAAAACAGATCAGGAACAGCGATAGAAAGGCCAGGGAGGCGGCCGCCGACGTCAGTTGAATGTCGCGCTTGATCACGTCTTCGTTGCTCATTGTGTGAAGGTGGCCCGAGATGATGCTGCCCGAAACCCAGGGCGGCAAGGCCGCCAGACGGCCCCTCAGGAACCCGATGAGATCCCGGGCCCCGGCGCTGTCCGTCATTACCACCGGGGTCTTCAGGATGACCAGGGCATGGCGGCCGTCCGCGCTGATGAAGTGGCCGTCCTTCACCTTCACGTCATAGCCCAGCGAGCCGAACAGGCGGGTGACATCGCGCATCGTGCCGTCGGCAACGCCCAGGGGATCGCTCCGCATGAACGGTATGGTGAACGAACTGCTGGGCGCCAGGCATTGGCGGTACAGGCGCTTGAGCCGTTCCTGGACGCCGTCGGGCGTGACTTGGTTGGTCATGGCGGCAAAGGCTTCCGGGGTGAGCAACTGCGGTGTGTACTGGAGAAAGGCCGTCATCTCGGTCATCACGTCGCCGCCCGCGAGCGTGCCGGCCACCTCGCTGATCAGGGGCGACTTGAGTGTGCCGATCAGTCGGTCGGCCTCCAGGATCAGGTCATCCGTCGTATGCTCGCGGTCGTTCAGCGCGAGCGAGAGCACGACCTCCTGCGACAGGCTGGACTCGTGCAAGAACCGCATGGTGCGCTGCACGCCCGGATCGGCAGGGAGCATCAGCGCGACGTCGTTGCTGTAGGTGAGGTAGCGCAGCCCGACGACTGCAGCCAGAAGCACGAGTCCGAGCGCGACGGACACCAGGACCTGGCGGTTCCGCATGGAAGGCGCAATTCGATGAAGCGGGTCAACAGGCATCGGCAATCATTCCGGCGAATCCGCGACACACTAGAAGATTCCGCGCATTTGCACCAGTGGAGTTTCGGGCGGCACTCACCCTTGAATCTCCGGTAGGGTTCTGGCACCGTATTCCCTTCGAAAGAGCCAACGTTTTTCCTGCGCCGCCGCAACTGGTTTGAAAGGAGACCTGATGAAGACGCGAAGTGACAAGGCTACGGAGAAGTTCCTGGCGGGCTACAACTGTGCGCAGTCGGTGTTGTGGGCGTTTGCCGACGAGCTCCGAATGGAGCCCGAAACCGCGTTGAAGATCGCCTGCGGGTTCGGTGCCGGAATGGCGCGTCGGCAGGAAACCTGCGGCGCCGTGGCCGGCGGCATCATGGTGCTCGGTCTCCGTCACGGCCGGGGTGAGGGACAGGATCGCGCGGCGACCGAGGATACCTACGCCAGAACGCAGGAACTGATGCGGCGTTTTGAGGACGATCACGGCACGTGCGCCTGCCGCGCGCTCCTGGGCGGGTGCGATCTCACGACCGACGAAGGCCGCAAACTCTTCAAGGATCGGGATCTTTTGAATGCCACGTGCAAGCCGTGCGTCCGGACCGTCGTGGCCATTCTGGAGGACATGACGAAGGGCTCAGTAGATCGGCATTGATTCGAGGCCGGGTTCCCGCTATTGCTTGGGGCCTTTTTACTGGCAGAAAGGCAAGACGATCATGGATGTTCAGAAACTGTTTGCGGAACGGATCGGCGGGGCCACGTTCGGCACCACGAACGAGATCTATAAGTTCGAGAAGATCAAGCGTGCCAAGGCCGCGGCCCGGGCGGCACGGCCGGAGGTGGAGTTGCTCGACTTCGGCGTGGGCGAGCCCGACCAGATGGCGCCGGCGCCCATCCGCCGCGCCCTCAAAAAGGCCGTCGACGATCCCGCCAACCGCGGCTACGCCGACAACGGCATCCGTGAATTCAAAGTCGCGGCCGCCGAGTACATGGCCACGTTCTTCGGCGTCACGGGGCTCGATCCCGACACCGAGATCACCCACAGCATCGGCTCGAAGCCCGCGCTGGCCATGCTGCCGCTGTGTTTCATCAATCCCGGCGACGTTGCCTTGGTGACGGTCCCGGGCTATCCGGTGCTGGCCACGCACACGCGGTATCTGGGCGGCCGGGTGGTGAAGGTTCCGCTGCGCAAGGAGAACGGCTTCTATCCGGACCTCAACGCCATCGACCCCGCGGTGCTGGAGCGCGCCAAGCTGTTCTACGTGAACTACCCGAACAACCCCACGGGCGCGGCGCCTTCAGAATCCTTTTTCGACTCCCTGATCGCTTTTGCCCAGCGGCACAACATCCTGATTGTGCAGGACGCGGCCTACGCGACGCTCGTGCATGGACGCGAGCCGCTTTCCATTCTCAGCCGCCCGGGCGGGAAGGATGTCGCCATCGAGCTTCACTCGATGAGCAAGAGCTACAATATGACCGGCTGGCGCCTGGGCTTTGTGGCCGGCGCGCCCCGCATTGTACAGGCCTATGCCGAGGTCAAGGACAACGTCGATTCGGGCCAGTTCAAGGCCATTCAATGGGCCGCCTGCGCCGGCATCGCCGACCGGGCGCTGGCCGACAAGATCCGCAAGCATTACGAGCGGCGTCTCCGGAAGATGGTCCGGGTTCTGCGGCGCGTGGGTTTTGAGGCCAGGATGCCGGGCGGTACCTTCTATCTGTACGTGCCGGCCCCCAAGGGCGCCGGCACGGTGACCTTTGCCACGGCCGAGGAGGCATCGCAGCATCTGATCCGCGAGTGCTCGATCTCGACGGTGCCGTGGGATGATTGCGGCCCGTTCCTGCGGTTTTCGGCGACCTTCGAGTCCAAGGGCCCGGCCGACGATGCCCGCGTGATCGCCGAACTCGAAGCGCGCCTGTTGAAAGCGGGCTTGCGGTTCTAGCGGCCCGTTCGCGCATAACTGCATGGGACCAGGAGTCCAGGCGCTGACACGAGTTTCAGGGGAGCCGCGGCGATGGTCCTGACGTCGTTGTGTGCGGCCTTTGTGATCCCGGCGCCGGCGGCGCAGCGTCTACACTATGGTTTCGAGTGGGCGGCGTTGCTGACGGGGCTCGCGATCTACCGGTGGCGTCGCACGCAGGCGGGGGCTCAGGGACTGCTGGCCGCGGGAACGTTCGCCCCACTGCTGGGCGCGTTGCTGGGCGCCGCCATCGGAAACAAGTTGGTGGCGTGGTTCGACGAAGGGGGCTTCGAGCAAGGTTTCCACTCCGGCTTAGTGTTGCTGCTGGGCGGACAGTCCATTGTGGGCGGATTGCTGGGTGGATGGATCGGCGTGGAAGCCGGCAAACGCGTGGCCGGCATCGCAGCCCGCACGGGTGACGACTACGTGCTGCCCGTTCTCGTCGCGCTCGTTGTGGGCCGCGTGGGTTGTTTCCTGGCCGGACTGCCGGACGGCACGTGCGGCAATCCGACGTCTGCGATCTGGGGTGTCGATTTTGGCGACGGTATCCCCAGGCATCCCACGCAGCTCTATGAAATCGCAGCCGCTGGGTTGGCGGCCGCGACTTGGCCGCGTTGGCGGCAACGCTGGACCTCGTGCCCAGGATTGTCTTTCCGTGTAACGATGCTCGGCTATCTATCCTGGCGCTTGCTGATTGATTTCCTTAAACCGGTGCCGCATGCCTATGCATTCGGCTTGTCCGGCATTCAATGGGTTTGTATCGTAAGCATCGTGGCGATCGCTGCCGGCTTGGCTCGCGATCGGGGGAGGGAACGCGCATGAATCAGCAGAGCGTACGCCAGTGGATTCAGTCATCGCCGATCGTCCGCGCCGTTTTCATTCTGCTGGGGTGCGCGGCAGCCGTGGGCGGACTCGGATGCGCCACGTATATCGCCGCGACCGCGACACCCAATCCTCTTGCCAGTTTGCACCATAGCAGGCAGGTGGTCGTGTTGAGGGATAAAGTCTTTGCCATGGCGCATCCGGATGCGGCTCTTACGAAAGAGTTGGGGCATGAGGACGTCGTGGCGTTCTTGGGGCGAAAGCACACGTACTTGCTGGTGGAGGGTGGGGGCACCATCGAGAAGATAGCCCATGCTCTGGGCGGTTCAGGGCTGACACTGGATCCCGGGACGCGTGGGTTGTGCTATGAGGGTGAGAACATCTGGGGGGATATCACGCTGACCTACAAGCCGGAGAAGTCCTCTCGCACGCCGGCCACGTCCGAGGAACTGAAGACGTTGGGTTTTAAACTCAATGCCCCTGGCCAATATACTATCGACGTGCGCGTGGCTGGCGTCGTCGCCTCGGCGGCCAAACTCAAAAAGGCCGTGCCCGACCAGTTCGACACCAGTCGCGAAATCGTCTTCTATGATCCAAAACTTGCGAATTTTGGCCCTCCGCCGAACATTCTCAAGTTAATCACCATCCCCGCGGCGTTGGTGGTCGATGTGGCCTTGACTCCGGTCTATGCGATGGTGATTTTGTCGCTGCGTTAGTATCTGCGCCCGAGACCCGGCATGACCGAACACGCAACGACACCGGCGCTGCCCGACGGATTCCGTTCGATCGAGCCGACCGTCAGCATCTGCCCGCAGTGCCTCGACCGGGTAACGGCCGAACTGGCGATCCGGGACGGATCAGTCTATGTGGTCAAGTCCTGCCCGGTTCACGGACAGCAGATCGAACTGCGCGAAGCGAATGCCGACTACTATCTGGCGCGAAACACATTCACCAAGCCTGGTACGCGTTCGGTCGTCCAAACCGAGTCGCGGCGGGGTTGTCCTTTCGATTGCGGGTTATGTCCCGAGCACGACCAGCATACCTGCATCGGGCTGATCGAGATCAACGGGGCCTGCGAACTCGCCTGCCCGGATTGCTACACGGGGCGGCAGGATATCCCGGACCTCACGCTCGCGGAGGCGGACCGGATGATGGACTTTCTGCAGGCCTCGGAATCCGGTCAGGCGGAAATCCTGCAACTGAGCGGCGGCGAGCCCACGCTGCATCCGCGCCTGCTGGACCTGATCGCGCTGGCCAAGACCAAACGGTTCAAATACATCCTGCTCAACAGCAACGGGCTCAGGTTGGCGGAGGATGATGCGCTGGTCGCCGGCCTGGCCGGGCTTCTGCCCCAGTTCGAGGTTTACCTGCAATATGACGGTCCCTCTGCGCGCGGCCACTCGGTCTTCAGGGGGCGCGACCTGCGCGACATCAAGGAGCGGGCCATCATGAGACTGACTGCGGCCGGCATCCCCGTGACGCTCGTCGCCACGGTCCGGCAGGGCGTGAACGATGGCGAGATTGGCGCGATCCTGCGGCACGCCATGTCCATTCCCGGCGTGCGCGGGGTGAATTACCAGCCACTGGCCTACTACGGCGACAGCCGCGCCGATGACCGGCAAGATCGTCTCACGTTGACCGGCGTGCTCGAGAACCTCGAGCGCCAGACGGAGGGCGAATTCCAGTTGCGGGATTTCGTGCCGTTGCCTTGCAATGTCGAGCGGGTCGCCTTGACCTTCTGCTACCGCGAGAATGGGCGGTTCGTGCCAATAACGCGCAAAGTGGATGTGCGCGAGCATTTGCCCCTGCTCGGGAACACGTTCGCCTTTGACGCCGATGAATACCTGGCCCAGGCGGCGGGGGACGGAGGCGTGTGCGCGTGCATGGCGCGTTTCCTTTCTGCCGTGCGTCCCTTCATTCCGGCCGGCTACGGTCGGCTGAGCGAGAAGGAGAAGGCGGGCTACTTCAACCGCAACCTGTTTCGCATCAGCGTGTCCTCGTTCGTGGACGCCTACAACTTCGATCTGAAATCCATGCAGCGCGAGTGCGTGCACGTGGTGACGCGCGACTTGCGGCGCATCCCGTTCTCAGCCTATAACCTCTTCCATCGGAACCCATGAGCACGATGCCTGACGTCTGGCGGCAGTGTCTTCAAACTCCGGCGGGAGTGTTGAACCTCGTCGCCTCCCTGGTGATCACATCCTGCGCCATTGGGGTTTTCGGGGCGGTCCTGGTCAACTTTCTGACCTGCCATCGGGGCCACGACGGCGTGAAGAAGGAACGCCGGAGCGTCGTGGCGACCGGGACGATGACCCTGTTCTTCGTCGGCTACTACCTGCTGATTCGGTTTCGTGTCGGCGAAGTGCCGCTCGACGCGTTCGGCCTGCGGTTGGCGATGGCGGCGGCGGGGTTGGCGGTCATCGTGTTCGGTTGCGTGGTGAACATTGCCGGACGTCTGCGGCTGGGTCGCAACTGGGCGAACCAGGCGACGATCTACGACGGGCAGTCGCTGGTGACGACCGGGGTCTACGGCTGGGTACGGCATCCGCTCTACGCATCGATCATCTGGATGTTCTTTGGCGCCAGTCTCGTGTACGCCAATGCGGCGGCGTTTCTGGCGAACACGCTGGTGTTTGTGCCGTTCATGACCTACCGCGCCCGGCTGGAAGAGGCGATGTTGGCGCGGGAATTCAAGGACTATGAGGATTATTGCCGGCGCGTTGGGAGGTTCTTCTGGAAGAAGCCCGCCGCGCGCCGCGCGGGAGGGACATGACCATGACGCCGCAGTGCAACTACCTGGATCAAGTGCCGGTGCCGAAAGGCGCCTTTGCGTTCTGCCGTTATGCGATGGCGGTCCTCATCTGGACGGCGTTCTTGCTGAAGATCAAGGCTCTAGTGGCCGTGGTGGGGGGCGTGCTGGCGCTCTCGGCTTTGCTGTCGATCCGTCGGGCTCCGTTCGTGTGGCTGTACTCGATGACCGTCGAACGGTTGATGCCGTCTGCGCCGACCATGCTGAGCCCCGCGGGCATGCGGGTCGCGCACAGCATGGGGGCGGTGTTCGCGGTGCTCTGCCTGGTCTTCCTCTATGGAATCAACGAGCGCGTGGGGTGGAGCCTAACTTTTGCGTATTGTGTAGTCAAGACAATCTCCGCAATCTGGGCCTGTCCCGTCTACAAACTCTACGCCTGCATGAAGAGCGGTGATTGCTGCACCTTCCTGAAGCGCAAGGCCTGATGCGTGCTGTGGCGGCAGAGCCCTGGGGCGTCCTGCCGGTATTGTTCTCGGTGAGCGGTTGGCCGGTAACGCGCGGCCCTACCGCAGTTTCTTCGCGAGCTTGTCCGCATCCGCCTCGGATTTGATCGGCTTAATGCCCTTGAAGAGACGCCAAGTCTCCGTGTGGCGCACGGACTTGCCGGGCTGGAGCGTGACCAGCGGGCCAAGGGTCTCGACTTCGAGCATTTCCTCGTTCGAGAAAGTTTCGAAGTTCACGCCCCCGTCCGGGTAGCGGGCGCCCTCGACCCACTGGAACTGTTTCACCAGCAGACAGTCGTCGAGTTGATAGGCGACCCAGCCTTCGCGCTGCGCGAGGCCTAGTTTGCCGGGACCGTGCTTGCGGCTCTGGCGGAAGAAAATATAGCGTGACCCCAGGGTCCAGCGGCCGTCGGCAAAGTTCGTATAGCCCCAGATGCTCCACTCCTGGTTGTGCGTGAGTCGCGCCGTGTGGGCGATCTTCGTCGGGAGGGGGATGATGCACGTCCCGCCCGGCGCCATGACGGTCAGCGCCCACGGGGCGAGTTCGCGGGCCTGGCGACCGCGATTGGTCAGGGTGTGGGTGATCGTCACCTCGTCGCGTCTGCTGGCGAGGCCGATCTCCATGCTCTTCTGGATGCCTGTCAGGGCACCGGGCTCCTGCTGCGTCTTGACGCCTCCATCAATGACGCGGACCTGCACGGGCGTGTTATCGAGTTCGTAGGTGTCCGGCTTCGCTTCCGGCGCGAACCAGAGCCGGTGCCCACCGCGGATCATCCAATCCTTCTCGCCCGACTGGCCCAGTTGGGGCTTCATCTCGGCCATCAGGTTCTTTCCGCCTGCAAACCCGAGGCGGATGATGCGGGGGCCGACGTCCTGCGTCACGACCAGTTCGATTCGACCGTTCGACAACTTGACGTTGTTCGCCCAGCCGCGGTACGGGATCTTTTCAATGCTGATTGTCATGGGGTGTCCTTTCTGTCTCTCGCGTTGCTCTAAGAGGTAGGGCGTGGGCGTCCTCGCCCCGCCGTGACCGTAACGCAACATGAACGCAACCGTTACGGCGCGGCAGGGATGCCGCTGCCCTACCCAATACTCTTTTCCAGTTTTGCATACACCGGCAACATGGCCGTGTAGACGGCATTGGCCTTCGTATCCGGCATTGCCGCCCGCGTGAACGGAGGGGCGGCCTTCATCACCTCCGCAAACGGGACAAAGCGGCCCTGTGCCGCGCATGTCCAGCCGTGTAGCGCCCGGTAGGCGGCGCCCAGGGCCGCCGAGTTGGGCTGGGTGGCCGTGAAGACGGGCACACCGAAGACATTCGACATCACCTGCAAGATCGAACGGTTGGCCGAGGCGCCGCCCGTGGCGAGGATCTGAACCGGCTTCAGGCCCACGTTACCGCTGTGCAGTCGCATGGAAAGGAACTGGCCTTCGACCACGGCGCGCACCTCGGCCTCCGGTGCAAAGGCAGTGCATGGGCGTCCGTCGGGGCCGAAGCGATGAGTACCCGTCTTCAGCACCGGGGGCGTGATTTCCGGTTCTTTGTAGTAGAACCCGATACTGCCGCCATTGCCCGGGACGCCCTTGGCCAAGAGGGCTTCAAAGCGGCTCCACGATCCCTCCGCGACGGCATCGCGGATCGCTTCGCGCGTGAGCGAACCGTTCTTGTAGACGATCATCGCCATGTATCCGTCCGGGTCCACGGGGCTGGCGAAGATGTGGCCCTCCGAAGCCGAGGGCCGGGGTTCGCGCAATGCGCCGAACATCGTATCGCTCGTGCCCAGGCTGATCGCCACGTCGCCCGGTTCCTGCAGGCGCAGGCCGGCGAGGCTGCACGGGTTATCGCCCGAGAAGGCCACGACCTGGCAGGTCGTGGCAAACCCGTAGCGGCCGACATAGTACGGGTGTATCCGGCCGATCGTCGCGTGTGAGGCCGTCGGTGCGCCCAGCCGGGCGTCGAGGCCCGGAGCCGTGGCGGCCAGGGCCCGGGGCGCCCAGGCCTTGCGGCGGATGTCGAGCAGGTTCATGCCGGAGCCGTCGCTGACATCGATCGGCGCGTAGTCGCCGATCAGCAACGAGGCCACGAATGAGCTCACCAGAGTGATCCGTTCCGTTGCCTCGTAGCCGGCCGGTTCAGCCTTGGCGAGCTTGGCAATCTGGTTGCCGGTGAATCGCTCATAGGCGCGGGACCCGGTGAGGTCGGCGACGGCCTGGGGACACCCAAGGGCAGTTTCCAGTGCCAGGCACTGCCGGGTAGTGCTGGAGTCCATCCAGACGGGAGAGGCGCCGATGGCGAACGCGTCCTTGAGCTGATCGCGTAGGGGCGCGGTGGCTTTCAGCCCGGCCAGTGTGGTGCGGGCTCCCTGACGGAAGAAGACACTACCGTGTTGCTGGCCTGAGCCGGACACGGCGACGACGCGCGCAAAGGGGAAACGGGCCTCTTTCATGCGGGCGAATAAGAGGTCGAGGGCGGCCACCCATAGCAGCGGTGGGGAGGTAACGGTCAGGCCGTCGGCGCCCCGATGCACGCCGCCCGTGGTCTTGAACTCGGGCAGATCGGCGTCATAGTTCACGGCGAACTCGGCGACGACGCCCAGGCGGTCGTCAATGGCAACGGCCTTGAGGCTTTGGGTGCTGGAGTCGAGGCCGAGGTAGAGGGGCGTGGACATATCAGGCCTTTTCACGAGGGATTCGAATAACTAGGTCTTTGGTAGGGCGACGGCGTCCTCGCCGCGCCGTGTCAGTTTCGTGCCTGTCGCGGCGGGGCCGGAGGCCCTCGCCCTACCTGTTGGGTTGAGGAGGCAACCGTCCTAGATCACTACTTCTGCGGTTGCTCAACTTTCGCGATGCTATCAATGCGATAATGCTCTTTGAACGTCCACGTAGCCGTCACCTTGTCGCCGACCTTGAGTTTCTCGATTTGTTCCATCGTCTCGTGGTCGAACCCTTTGCCCTTGTAGTACGGCCACAAAATGATGGTCGCATCGTCGGATTTGACCGTGACTTGCTGTTTCACGATCTTCTCGATTGTGCCCGTGATCTGGCCCTTGTCGCCGTCTTTGGGTTGGGGCTTCGCCACATCCGCCGCCCGGGCCGCCACCGCAGCGACAACCGCCCCCACCATCAACGCCATCAATCCGTTCCGTATCATACTCATACTTGTTCTCCTTGCCGTATTGCGACGCGCCGACTCAACCTGACTTGGGGACAATATTGCGCTGTGCGGTCGGTTGTCTAGGGCGAAAGTCAGCGGGGGGGGCGCCACGCAGATCGGAATTCAGATTGTCGGTGGAAATGCGACACGATTCCAGCTATAATCGCCGTCTCAATCAGCAAAGGCTGCGGGGGTCGTATCGACGGAGACAGTCAGGGGGATGGCTGGAGCGCAGGGGGCGGTTGCGCAGTGAGATAGGGAGGGTGGGGTAGGACGCGGAGGATTCCATTGAGCACGTATAGGGTGTGTAACACATGCGGGAATAGAGATCACTTTCATAAAACAAGACAGGGTAATCCGCGAGTTGAAGCATTCTTGTGGATGTGCCTATTGGTGCCGGGGATGGCTTATTCTGCCTGGAGGCTTGCGAGGCTAAAATATGTCTGCGCGAAATGCGGCAACCCCGATGCAAGCCGTGATTTCCACTGAGCCGCCTGGTGTTGAGCCGCCGAGCGAAGGCTGGCATGCCAAGCCGTAGTCTCGCAGCGGGATTCGCGGTCCGCCTACGCAACCTCGCCACGGCTCGGCTGCCTCCGGCGGGACAGCCTTCGCTCTCCGCTTCGCTGCGAGCGAAGGCTGGTGGCGGGAGAGGGAATCGAACCCACGACCCAGGGCTTATGAGTCCCTTGCTCTGCCAACTGAGCTATCCCGCCGTGAAAAGCGCCGATAACCTAATGCAAACGCGGGGTGGTGTCAATCTCCTCGCGACGGGTTGCTAGCCTTTGAACACGAAAGACTTCCGCACCACGAAGTTGATCAGCAACGAGACGATCACGTTGATGCCGAAGGCAAGCGTCGTGGAAATGCCGAATCCGTGGATCATCGAACCGGTCAGGAGCGTGCCAACGACGGCACTGATGCCGGACACGCCGTAGAAGTAGGCAATCTCGAGCAACCAGTGATGCCGGCCGCGATGGAACACCCAGTAGATGTTGATCACGTAGGCCACCAGGTTGGAGAATAGAAACGCGATCGTATAATCGATCATGTAGTTGCGCGCGCGCAAGGCGTTTGAAGCCGGCGTTCGCGACAGGTTCAGCAGGTTCGCGATGAGATCGTCCGGGTTGAGCGCGGGCAGAAGCTTGAGTGCCAGCAGGTAGAAGAAGGCCATGTGCACCAGCGTGGCCAGGGCCCCGCCGATGCTGTATTTCACGAACTGTATCAGGGGTGTGTGTTCGCGGCCCTTGAATTGCTTGATCAGCGACTTCATCGTGTTACTTCTCGAGTACAACCCGACGGCGGATGAACGTCGGGATATCCATGTCGACCCCGTCTATGGCCGTGCGTTCGACGTCTTTGAACATGCCCTTGGCCACGTCCAACCCGAGCGAGGGTTGCAAGGCCGAGTCGCGTTTCTTTCTGGAACTGGGTTTCGGGGCCGGCAAATCGGCCTTGCCGCTTTCCGGTGCCGGGGCGGAGGCGGCAGCGGGCTCGTCGGCGTTCCATCGCTGCGAAACGACGAGGGTGACGGCCACGGCTCCGGCCCAGGCAAGGTCGATGGCCGCGCCCATGAAGAGATTCGAGTCTTTGCGGGCCACGTCGCGCACGGCGGTCATGACCGTCTCGATCTCGCGCAAGGCCAGGTCCGGGCCGCCCAGGATGCTGATGATGACAGCCTCGGCCTCGGCCACGGCCTTCCCGCCGCCCACCAGCGGGCTGCGTAGCGCCGTCTGGACGGCATCCGCGGCCCGGTCCGAACCCTTGCCTTCGCCATAGCTAAAGAGGCAGGCTTCGTCGCTGCAGCGTGAGACCATGCGAAGCGTGGCGAAATCCAGGTTGACGACTCCGCGCGTCACGAGCAGTTTCCAAATCGCGAAGACGCCCATGCCCAGGTGGTAATCGGCCAGCCGGAAGGCCTCTTCCGCCGACAGGTGCGAGCTGGCGGCCGCGAAGAGATCCTGGTTGGGCACCACGACGACGATGTCGGCCTGGTCACGCAGCTTAGCCAGGCCCTGCCGGGCCTGGGACAGGCGGCGGTCACCCTCGAAATCGAAGGGAAGAGTGGCAAAGACGATCGTCAGGGCGCCCGCCTCCTGTGCGGCCCGGGCCACGAGGGGCGCGGCGCCGGTGCCGGTGCCGCCGCCCAGCGTCGCGACGATAAAGGCGAGATCCTTCCCTGCGAAAAGTTCGCGGAGGGCGCCGATATCGTCCTCGGCGGCCAGCCGGCCGACATCCGTATCGCCGCCGGTCCCGAGCCCGTTGGTGATTTTGCGGCCGATGACCAGCGGGCGGGCATGCTGCAGTCCTTCCAGGGATTGGGCATCCGTGTTGATGGCCACGAGTGCAGGCGCGTTCGTCCATTCGGCGGCCATGGCGTCGACGGCATTGCAGCCGCCGCCGCCCACGCCCACCACGACTATGCGATCGATGGTCAAGGGAGTCTCGGACGAGGTCATGGTCTTCTCCCGACGGCGGACTTGAACATATCGGTCAGGCCTTTGAGCGGCGAGGGGCGGCGCTGACCGGCGGCGGCACGGGCTGCGTACCGAAGCAGCCCCGCGGCTGTCGAGTATTCCGGATACTCGATGGACTGGGGGCGGCCGATGAAGCCGATTGGGACGCCGATCGCGCAGGGAACCCGGAACGTCCGCGCGGCGAGGTCCAGGATGCCTTTCATATGGGCGCCGCCGCCGGTCAGGATCACGCCCGCTCCGATCTGATGCTGGATGCCGTGACGTTCGATGTCGCGAAGGATGAGGTTGAAGATTTCGCCCAATCGCAGGTGGATCACGGTGTGCAGGGCGGCCATGCTGACTGTCCGGCCGGGGTAGCCCACCTCGGGTGGAAGGTTTACGCGCGTATTCCGCGCCGACTCGTCGGGCATGGCCCCTCCCGCCTCCTTCTTCAGGCGCTCCGCCTGGCTGCGCGGGATGTTGAAAGCCAGCGCGATGTCGTTCGTGACGTGGTCGCCCCCCAGTCCCAGGGCGCCCGCCGCCGCGAAAGTGCCGGCCGCATAGGCGACATAGGTGGTCGTGCCGCCACCCAGATCGATGACCAGCACGCCGCCTTCTTTTTGTTCCGGGGTGACGACGGCCAGGGCCGAACAAAGTCCACTGAAGGCGATGTCGGCCACGTCCTGCTGGAGTTTCCGAAGCAGTCGGACGGAAGTCCGGACATGCGATGTCTTGGCATGCAGAATAAGCATGTCGAGCGCCAGTTGGGCGCCCTCGAATCCCACTGGATTGCCCACGCGTTCGCCATCCACATGGAAGAGCTGGCCGATCGAGTGGAGCACCTTGCGTTCGTCGGGGGATAGGTTGACGGCCCGCGCCAGCTCCGTGACCTCCTCGACGTCGTCCTCGGTCACCACGTGGTCGGCCGAGTGTACCGGGATGACCCCCCGGTTGGGGGTGGCCTCGATGTGGCCACCGGACAGCGCCAGGTGCACCTGATGGATGGTGACCTGGCCGTTTTCTTCCGCCGCGCCCAGGGCGGCGTGAACACACGTCTCGGCGTGGTCGACATCCGTCACCTCGCCCTTGCGGACGCCGGTTGACGGTTGTTCGCCCTTCCCCACGACCACGATGTGGCCGTCCTCACGGAGTTCGCCCACCAGGACGACGACTTTCGAGGTTCCGATTTCCACTGCCACCACGGGTGAAACAGCCATAATTCCCCACTTTCGATCATTTCGAGAAACTGCCGCTTCAGTACTCCTGGGCCGGCGCGTATTGATCGTGAAACGTCAAATCCAAATTGACCAGGCGGTGCCCGCGTTCCTCGGATACGCGCAGGGCGGTCGCCAGTTGTGCCAGTTTGCGCTCGACCGCCGCCCTCGCCTCGGGGGTTGGCGTGCCCATGCCCGGCCAGGCAAGGCGGATGCGCTCGCCGGCGGCCAGGTAGAGTTCCACGTAACCGCGTTGCTCCGCGCCGACCTTGGCCGCTGCGCTCACGTCAATCGAGGCGATGCGCACGCGCTCGCCGAAATGACACCGGGTGCAGGCTTCCAGCACGTCGATGGCCTCGAGGACGGCCACGTCGGCGCGCGTTCCGGGACGCAGGCTGGCTTCGCTGCACCCGCTAATCACGGGCAGTTCCCGGCCGCCGGGCTTGATGGGAAATACCCAGCCATCATGGTCCACCCCATAGGATCCCCACCGACCCAGGCGGGCGACGGTCGTGCGCTCCGACACCTCGATGGTCATGGCATCCGGCAGCCTGCGGTGCAGGGCGATTGCCTTTACCTCGGGTTTCTTCTTCAGGAAGCGGTCGGCGGCGTCGGCAAGGCCCACCGCGAAAAGGTTGGTGCCTTCCGCGATGCCGGTCAGATCGCGTACGACCTGGGGGGTAATCGACTGGCCGTCGATGTGGATTGTGAGCGTCTTCAAGGTGTAGTCGGGGTTCTGCCAGAAGAGCCAAGCGGCCGTCTTCCAGGCGAGCACGCCCGCCAGCACAAGACCCAGGCCCGCCACCACCGGAATGGTGACCGTAGGCGACACCGACAGGCGGCGTCGGCCTTTCGCGCCGACGCGCGGCGCAGACTTGTACAGGCTGCCTTTTTCGTCGCCCTTGCGTTGTTTCTTTCCGATCCACATAGCGTGTATCCGTCGGCACTCGCGTCAGTCCAGCGTGGCCATCTCCATGATGCGGGCGCACAGGTCGGGGAATGCGATACCGGCGACTTGCGCGGCTTCCGGAAGGAGGCTCGTGTCGGTGAAGCCCGGGATGTTATTCAGCTCGAGCACGAATAGTTCACCTTCGGGCGAGAGCCGGAAATCCACCCGCCCGAGCCCGCGGCAGTCCAGCGACTTGAAGACGCGCAAGGCGATGGACTGACACCGGCGGGTCGTTGCCTCGTCCAGCGGCGCGGGACAAAGATGGCGCGATTGGCCTTTTTCATACTTGGCGGTGAAGTCGTACCAACCATCGGGCGCCAGGATCTCGGTAACCGGCAGGACCTGGTCGCCGACTACGCCGCAGGTGAGTTCGCGACCCGCGATGAAAGCCTCGACGAGCACCTCGCCGTCGTATCGGAGCGCATCGGCAAACGCCGCCGGCCACTCGGACTCGGCCTTGACGCGGTGGACGCCGTAGGTCGACCCCTGGCATGGCGGTTTGACGACCACCGGCAAGGGGAGGGTGCGACGGCCGTGCGGCCCGAGTACTTCGAATGCGGCGGTCGGGATGCCTGCTTTAACGAAGACCGCTTTGCTTAGCCGTTTGTCGACGGAGAGCAGGCTGGCCGCGGGTCCTGATCCCGTGTAGGGAATTCTCCGCTGCTCCAGCAGTGACTGGACCTGCCCGTCCTCGCCGAACTCGCCATGCAGGGCCACGAACACGCCCTCGACGTCGGGCGGCAGTTCGAACGTCCGGTCGGTGACGTCGATTTCGGTGACGGCATAGCCGGCCTGCGCCAGTCCACGCGCGACGGCGGCTCCCGACTGGAGCGAGATGCTGCGCTCGGTGGACGGACCGCCCTTAAGGACGGCCACTCGGTGAAAACGCTTCATGGTCACATTCTGATTTCTAAGGCGCCCGAACTCTCTTCTGCGGGCGTCGAAGGGTGGGACACTTCATACCGGCGAGGGTGCGTGGGCACAAGAAAAAACCGAGGCGCGGACCGGATGAGCCTGACGCTCCAGCACGATCATCCCGCGCCAGGGGAAGGGGAAGTAGTGACGTTGCAGGCGGGCGCCTTCCCTGTTTGGAGTTTGACTACAACAGTGAATGTATCGTTAATTAACCATACAAATCTGTATCAAAGTTGCTGCTCGTCTTGATCACTACCTGACCGACTTCTGTCGTAAGATGCTATTTTAGAATGTGTTGTGGCGGTACACCTCGTCGCTTCGTTGAGTTGGCACATGCTTTGCATACATGTCCGGCATTAGTGCAGAAACCCAAACAGAGGAGGACGATGGCGATGAAGCGGATATCGAAGTCGGGATGGATGGCGGTTGTGGCGGGCGGCACCTTGATAGGTGGGGTCGTCGTGGCGATGGCGACTCCGTCGACGCAGGTTTGGATTCCGTCCACGGATATCCAGCCGTTCAACGTATGGCACCTTGGGCTGGACAACTATCTCAGGACGTCTTCTCAGGGGGACATTACCCCGGGGCAGCGGGATCCGAACGTCTATGACGCGGGCCTGACGGTTGGCGTGTTGCCCTTTGAGAAGGTTAATGCGGAAGTCGGGGTGGATTATATCGCGAATGGCACGGGGTACGACGACTATCCGGTTTACTTTAATGCCAAGGTCGGGATCCCCGAGGGAACGCTCGTGACAAATGCGCCTGCGCTGGCAGTGGGCGGGTACGGCTTCGGCACCAACGGCAAGAAGGACAGCGCCGTGCGAACGGATCAGGACATCGTTTACGGAATGGTGGCCAAGACGATACCGGGCTTTGGCAGCGTGCCGTCACTCGGCCGGCTCTCGGCGGGGTACTACGTCGGCAATGACAAGGTCCTGCTGGGTACGGATGGGGCGAAAGCCAACGACGGCGTGCTCCTTTCGTGGGATCGCACCATGAACGAGATCTCGGATAAGCTCTGGCTGGCTGTTGACTACATGGGCGGCGGGAATTCCCTCAGCGCACTGAGCTTTGGCGCCGCTTGGTCGTTCTCCAAGAATGTGTCCGTGATCTTCGGCTACGACATCTACGAAGAAAAGAGCCTGGCCGGGGCAAACACCTTCACCACCCAGGTGGACATCAACTTCCCGTAGACGCGCGGAAATCGCATGGCCGACGCCAAGCGCCGGCCATTCAAGAATCAGCGGCCCCGGCCTCGTGCGCTCGTTCGCGCGGGCCGGGGCCGATACGTTTGTTCCGCTCTCGCTTCTGATTAATCGCTTGCTTTTGGGGCGCGCGCCGCGTAACCTCCGCCGCCACTTCTGAGGGAGGCACACACATGAATACGGTACCGACGACGAATCGCAAATTGATCGCCTGGGTGGACGAGATGGTTAAGCTGTGCAAGCCGGCACGCGTGCACTGGTGCGACGGTTCGCAGGGCGAGTACGACACGCTTTGCCGCGAGATGGTGCAGCACGGCACCTTCACTCCCTTGAACGAGAAGACGCGTCCCGGGAGCTTCCTGGCCCGCTCTCACGCGAGCGACGTCGCCCGCGTCGAAGACCGCACCTATATCTGTGCGGCGACCAAGGAGGAAGCCGGTCCCACAAACAACTGGGCCGATCCCGCCGAGATGCGCAAGACGATGCGCACACTTTTCGACGGCTGCATGCAAGGCCGCACGATGTACGTCATCCCGTTTTCGATGGGGCCGCTGGCCTCGCCCATCCGCAAGATCGGCATTGAGATCACCGACTCTGCCTACGTGGTCGTGAACATGCGCCTCATGACGCGCATGGGCAAGGCGGCCCTCGATTCTCTCGGCGACGGCGATTTCGTCAAGTGCCACCATTCGGTCGGCGCGCCGCTCAAGCCCGGGCAGGCCGACGTGCCGTGGCCTTGCGAGCCCGATCCGAACAAGAAATACATCGTGCATTTCCCGGACGATTTTTCGATCTGGTCCTATGGTTCGGGTTACGGCGGAAACGCCCTGCTGGGCAAGAAGTGCCTGGCCCTGCGTATCGCCTCGATGATCGCCCGCAAGGAGGGCTGGATGGCCGAGCATATGGTGATCTTGGCGCTCACTTCGCCGGCCGGCAAGAAACACTATGTCTGCGCGGCCTTCCCGAGCGCCTGCGGCAAGACGAACCTGGCCATGATGCGGCCTTCGCTGCCCGGCTGGACCGTGCGCTGCCTCGGCGACGACATCGCCTGGATCCGCGTCGGCGAGGATGGCCGCCTGTATGCGATGAACCCCGAATCCGGCTTCTTTGGCGTGGCTCCGGGTACTTCGATGAAATCCAATCCCAATGCCATGCTCACGATCGTGAAGAACTCGATCTTCACGAACGTGCTGCTTACGCCCGAACAAGACATCTGGTGGGAGGATATGGGCGTGGCGGCGCCGGCCAAGGGTATTGACTGGGAAGGCAAGGACTGGACGCCGGATTGCGGGCGCAAGGGCGCCCATCCGAACGCCCGTTTCACGGCTCCGGCCGCGCAGTGCCCGGTCATCGATCCGGATTGGGAGAGTCCCGCAGGCGTGCCGATCTCGGCTTTCCTGTTCGGCGGACGTCGCCCCTCGACAATCCCATTGGTGAACGAAGCGTTCAGTTGGGAGCACGGTGTGTTCATGGGGTCGGCCGCCGGTTCCGAGACCACGGCGGCGGCGTTGGGCAAGGCCGGTGTTTTGCGGCGCGATCCTTTTGCCATGCTGCCGTTCTGCGGCTATCACATGGGCGACTACCTCGGCCACTGGTTGTCGATGGCCAAGCGCACCGACCGCAGCAAGCTGCCGAAGGTGTTCTTCGTGAACTGGTTCCGGAAGAACGCGGACGGCAAGTGGCTGTGGCCCGGGTACGGCGAAAACAGCCGCGTGCTGAAATGGATTTGCGAGCGTGTCGAAGGCACGGGCAAGGCGGTCAAGACACCGATTGGAAACCTGCCGACGGAGGATGCGATCGACGTCAGCGGGCTCGCGATGGACAAGACCGACATGCAGGCCCTGTTGGCGATCGACCCCGCCGGCTGGAAGGCGGAAGCCGACGATATCGGCGGTTACTATGCGAAGCTGGGTGACCGCCTGCCCGAGGCCCTGAAGCAGGAACTGGCCGCCCTCAAGCAGCGGCTCGCGGCAGGGAAGTGAACAGTGGACAGTGAACGGTGAACAGTTACCGTTAACCGTTCACTGTTGACTGATTACCGTTCACTGTTCACTTCCCATCCCCCATGCCCTCTGGCATGATGCGGCGCATGCGGTTGTCGATTGTCATCCCCGCCCACAATGAAGAAGCCCGCATAGGGCGCATGCTCGACGCCTATCTTCCGTATTTCTCCCAACGCTACGGCCGGGACGTCGAGCTTATCGTCGTGGTTAACGGGACCACCGACCGCACCGAGCAGATAGTCGCGAAGTATGCGGCCCGCTTTTCCATCTTGAGTGTACGTGTCGAGCCCCAGCGCGTGGGGAAGGGCGGGGCGCTGATGCTTGGTTTCAAGGTCGCCCAAGGTGATTATGTGGGATTCGTCGATGCCGATGGCGCGACCCCGCCGGAAGCGTTTGACGATCTGGTGGGGCACATCGGCGATGCGGGTGCGATCATCGCTTCCCGTTGGTGTCCCGGGGCGCGCGTGAGCCCACACCAGCCGCTCGCACGGCGGATCGCGTCGCGGTGTTTCAACGGGCTGACGCGCCTGCTTTTCGGGCTCCCGTTGACCGACACCCAATGCGGGGCCAAGCTTATGCGGCGCGACGCGCTCATGGAGATCCTGCCTAGGCTGGGGATCACCAAGTGGGCGTTCGACGTCGATCTGCTCTTTCAGTTCAAACGGGCGGGGTACCGCGTCACGGAAATTCCGACCGTTTGGCACGATGTGGAGGGGTCCAAGCTTCGTGTTGGTCGTGCCTCCGCCGAGATGCTGATCGCGCTGACCCGCCTGCGCCTGGTGTATTCTCCGTTAGCCTGGGTCGTCTCAATCTACGACCGCTGCCTGGGAAGGCTGTTGAACCCGGTACTGATGGGCGAAGACAAGCTCGTTATCCACAGCCTGCTCGTGCTCGGAGGTTCGCAACTCGGGGCTGTCTTCACCCTGGCCTTCCAGTTGGTCATGGTGCGCCTGCTGAGCAAGTCGGAATATGGGGTAATGGCCGCCATGCTCGGAATCCTCCTGATGGTGGGTGTTCCTATTGGCGCCCTTGGCACGACGGTCACGCATTACACGGCCCACTATCTTGCTATCGGCCGTCGCGACAAGGCCAAGGCTCTGGTGCTGCGGTTGGCGCTCGATCTCCTGGCACCCTCGGTCGCGGTGATGCTGGCCGTGTGGTGGTGGCGGAATCCGCTTGAAGCCTATTTCAACCTGGCATCGGCGGCACCGTTATTGTTGACCGGGCTCGCGGCGGCGATGGCGTTTTATGCGGCCGCGGCCGTTGGCATATTGACGGGAGTGCAGGCGTTCGGCCTGACGGCCGTGGCCGGTAATTTATGGGCGGTAGTCCGGCTGGCGGCGGGCAGTGTCCTGGTACTAATGGGATTTGGCGCTTTGGGCGCTTTGGGCGGACATGTGATCGGGACAGCGGCGGGCACGGCCATCGTCGGCGTCGTAGGCTGGCGTTTGCTTGGGACCGACCGGGTGGCTCCCAGCCGCGAACCGGGCACGTACGCCTACTTTCTCAAGGGTCTGGTTGCCTTCGCCGCCTGTGGTTTGCTGTCGAATGCCGACGTGATCCTGGCCAAGCATTACTTCGAGCCCGATGCGGCCGGCGCTTTTGCCAAGGCCGCCATGGTGGCTCGCATGGTGTTCTTCCTGCCGCAGCCGGTGGTGCTGGCTCTTTTCCCAAAGGTCGTGTCGACGGGCGATGCCTCGCATGCGAGCGGGCGGTTGCTGCTCAAGACCGTGGGCATGGTGGGGCTGCTCACCGTGTTGATGGCCGTTTTTTGCACGATTTTTCCGGCCTGGGTTCTGCGAGTCATCGCGGGGGTAAACGACCCGGCCCTGGTACCCGTAGCTGTCGGGATGGTGTGGGCGCTTGCCCCCGTGGGGGTGCTCATGGTGCTGCTGAATTACGAACTCGCCCAGCGCCGCTTCCTGGTCACGCTGCCCTTGGTGGTTTGTGCGGCCGGTTATGTATTTGCCGTGGACCGCTGGCACGTGCGCTTGGCCGATATTCCGCTGGCTCTGGGTGCCGCCTCGTCGCTCGCCCTGGCGCTCACCCTGGCTTGCCTCCCGTGGCGGGCCATGCGGAAACAGGAGCGGTAGAGCCCCCCCCCTTTCCCGCAACTTTGTCGCGCGCTACGGGGTAGCGCGTCCACCTCAGAGACTTCGGGTTGGGCACTCCACCTCCGCCCCTTTGTGGGCGCGCTACC
>CAITUY010000146.1 GCA_903895695.1 uncultured bacterium | reverse complement strand
TCGGGCCTGCCCGTTACCTATGACTTCACCGTCACAGGGAGAGTCGATCCCAATGCTGTTCTCTGATGGCTTCTTCTTCATGGTTCCGCCATCCACTTACGCCGCCTTAGCAACCGTAAGCACAATCTCGCCGTTGAGGTCGGCAGTGATTCGACCTGAGCAAACTGTATCGGTCATGCCCTTGATGGTCTGAATCGCCGTCTCAGCCTGCTTCTTGATCGACTCCACCAACTCCGGCGCGGCACTCAAAGCCTCACGGGTGATGGACTCCACGGTGACGCCATTCAGATGGCTCAGGGCGACGGCCAGCAGGTCCCACGGCTTGGCCTTCTGCGGCACCTTGCGGACGTAATCCTCGCCCACGTCTATGCCTCCCGTGACATGCATCCAGAAGTCCGCCAAGTAGTTGCCCGGAGCGACCTGCTTGCGGGCGTTCTTCTCAGCCTGTTCCCCGATGAGCTTGGCAATGGCGATGGTTTGTACGGCATTCACAGTCGAACCCTCCTCATGTATGTCTTTCTTCCTATACATTACCAATGGAACCTTGGAATACGGCGAAAAGTGCTTTTTTCGTTTCACGGGCGGCGGAACACCTTACCGTTGCAGATGATCCACGCCAGCCGGACCGATCAAACAGGAAATAGCGATTCTCTTTGAAAACCGGATCAAAAAAGCCCGAACGTTCACCGACCCTTGTCCTGATACCCCTTCGACCCTGATCGCCCGTTCTTGAATGACAGAACAGCAATCCTGATTGAACTGGGAATAATCACGATGCCGTCATCCCTTGTTCAACGTCTTCCTGCTTCCCTGATGCTCACGCAATATCTCAATAGCCGCTTCGCCAGTCAGCCAGGTGTGCCCGCAGGTCCGCCGTGCCTCATGGATGACCTCGATGGCTTCTTGGATCGTCGGCATGGGGTCGTCAGGCTTGGGCAAGGGTCCGTATTTCAGGTCCCGAGCCAGACTCATGGCACGCTCAACCGTCATCGTGGTAGAATCTGCTTTCATGGTTGCCGCTCTTTGCCCTCGGAATCCTCGAAATGGATTTTCAGCATCTTCTCGCCCGGTGCTGGTCTTACTCCTGGAGCCGCACCCAGCAGATACATTTTAGCTCGTCGCCGTTCTTCGGGTGACAGATCAGCCAGACTCGGTTGACGCCACGGGAGAAAGTCCCAGAAGCTACCCTTGCGTTTGTTCTTCGCATCCGCACTCACTTGATCTCTCTCCTGTGTCCACGTGCCGCTTTACGTTCCGCCTTCCACGCTTTCCATGCCCGTTGTCGAGGGGTGCCTTTGAGGTCTTTGCCGCAGCAGGCTTGCCAATCCCCGACAACTCCGCATCCGCCAGAACAGACGACTCGCGCTTGGATGCCCATGCAGACCGGCGACGACCGTTCCTCAATGCGCATCGGGGCATCGCAGTTCGGGCAGAGATGTCGCGCCACAATCACGGGTCGGAGCGTATTGACCGACCTGCCAGCAACTGTCATTTGATCTTCTCGGTTCATTCATCACCGCTTCACAGTCCCCACCGCCGCCACCAGTGCCCGTGCCTTTGCCAGTTCGTCGCATTCACTGTCTGGTTCCAGTGCCAGCAGCTTCCGAAATGACGCTTCCGAAAGAGTCAGGTTGGCCAGTTCATCAAGCGTACGGCCTGGCTCGGCGTGAATGTGCTGCCGCATCAAACCGCCCTTCCGAAAAGCCTCGCGCACGGTAATGAGTTCCTGGGGATCGGCTCCACCTGATGCCGGGAGCAGATTGCCCAGGTTGCGGCATTCGTGGGGCCATGATCCAGAGAGCGACTTGCCGACCAGGATGGCAATCACGTCCCGGATGGCATTGGGCACATCGACCGCAAAAAGGGCAGGCACACCAAGAACACCCCGTGACCGTTGCTCGATGGCCCGTAGCTTGTTGCACACCTCGGCAAGACGGCGGGTGATGGTAGCGAGTGCCTTGGCGTTTTCCTCGGCTTCCTTGGGCGACTGCAATGCGTTCATACCCATGTCCGACGAGATGCGGGACGAACGATCCACTGTGAACGAAGCCAGTTCAGCCAGGGCAGCCAAATACTCGTTTCGCAGCAGGTCTATGTTGTCGGTTGCCTTCATACTTCGATGATCTCCCACAGATACATTACCGAAAAAGGGTCAGAATGCGGTGAATCGTGGACACTATTTCGCTTTCACAATGTTCGAGTAGTCCAGACCCACACGCCAAGTATCGTTCCCAAACTTCGGATTCCCTGAGAAGACGCCAGGCACCTTGAAATCCACGCAGACGAAGTAGCTGTTCTGTCCGCTCCTGGTTTGGACGTAGGGAACCTTCACCGCACCCACCACGCCCACCATCCCTGGCTTGAAAATGACCACGGGATTTCCTGCATAGCCGCTGTAGTAGGCTGACTCTTCGCGCTTGCATGTCACCCTGTCGCCGATTTTGACCTCGGATATTTTCATGCCTTCCTCCCGAAACTGATCCGAAAATAGTCATCCGCCTCGAACACGGACACGCCGAAGCCCAACACCAACAGGTCTGCCGGAATGAGTTTGCGACCAAGATTCACCGCCCCTTGACGATCTCGCACGACAGGACGCCACTGGTCATCCCTGACGAAATCCTCACCACATTTGACTGGCTTCTTCATCGTCTCCCTCAGACCGTGAGCCCATTTGCTGCCGCCGTTGCCGCCCAATCCACCTGGCCGACCTTGACCCTGCCCTTGCCCGACCTCAGCTCCAAAACCAACTCCTTGACCGCTCCCGTGTATTCGCAGTGCCACGACTTGAAACAGCCCTCTTTGGCGGGAATTGGAATCTTCCGCATCCGACGACTCACCGACACCAGCACCCCTTCCGTCTGCCCTTCCATGCTGTACCCCGGAAGCAGCTTCACGATTGGCTTCTTCACGTCCTCAGCGAGCTTGGCGACCTTCTCGATCAATCCCTTGGACACCCGAGCCGCCAGCCGCTGCCAATGTGCTTCCTGATCCGGCGTCAATGGCTCGACCGTCAATGGCTCCATCGGTGAATTGCGAACGGCCACTTCCGCCAGTTTCGTCAGGTCTTTCACCCGATGATTGACGGAGATGCGGTCCGGGTGCGCAGGTAGTCAGTCCAGACCCTGCCATCACCGCCGCCGCTAACATTGAACGACACCCTGACGCCATTGATTTCAGCCGGGATAAATGAATATCCCTTCTTCGGGAGCATCTTGATTGCGGTTCTGGGGATGACGAAGTAGTGATCGACACCCGCCCGTGCCGTCCAGAACTTGCTGCCATTCCTACGGTAGTGCTTGAACTCGTGAATCGTGCGAGCCGTCACCGCCACATTGGGATGCTTGAAATGCGCCGTCGCCTTGTCCGCCGTCGCTCCCGCCTTGACCATCAGGAAGTCGCCCGGCTCAATCTCGATTTCGTACCGCTCGCCTTCGGTATCGTCGACGACCAGCCTGGCTCCACACTCGCTCAGAAGTTTCGGTTCCGTCATCATCATCTGTGTCCCCACCCCTACATTACCGAAATGAGGGCAGAATACGGAAACGACAGAGATATATTTCAGAACGAAGGAAGCGAATCGGGGCGGCAAATCGGCAATCAAGAGAATGCCGGACGAGAAGAAGGATTATTGGAGGACTACAAGACGGCGAAGCTCATGGGCAACCAGAATGCCCTGCTGCCCATATACCGGGTCCAGTTGAACGGCTACGCCATGATCGCCGAGACAATCTACCAAAGGCCGGTGGTGGGTCTGGGTCTGATCCATTTCGAAACAGTGACGGACATCGTGAGTGCCGATGGCCTTGTGGATGGCGAAGGGTTCAAGATGGGGTTCCGGGCAAAGTTGCTGCCGTTAGAACGAGACCGGGAGATAGTGCCGTCACTGCTCGCACGGGCGAAGGCGATCCATGACCTACCTCAACCGCCAGCGGGGAGGAATGCGTGCAGGGATTGCGAGCTCTTGAACGGTATCAGGTCTCTGGGGTAACGTGTGTTAGAAGGCGGTAGTCGCGAATCACGTCCGTCCGCATCCACCTCGGGATGCTGTATGAGCCGGCACGCCCTCACGTTCAATGTCAGTCATGGCTGCAGGCCAATGCGGTGGCGGTGACTCACTGCCGGTCCATACCAACAGGCGCGGCCGCCGGGGCTTCCCGCTCCCTGATCCCAAAAGCAAACTCAACAAGAGCGGGAAGGATCAGCGAGGCTTCCGCATGGATCAGGACATGCTTCGCACCACGCTGAAGCTTACCCCATGACTTAGCCTCGTCGAATGATTCGCCACTATCCGATCCGTCAAAAGGCGACGCCGTAGTCACCAGCACGATGCTGTCAAGACCCCCGCGGGGTACCGCTGCATTCAACAGAAAGTGCTTCGTTGTGCCGCCACCAACTACAATTCCACAGATACACGGCCACGAGGACAACAGCGCCCCGAACTCCATTTGCTCTCTCAGCGTATCAACCATGAACCCCGGGTGGTCCATTTTCCATCTGACAAGAAAGTCGCCAAGGGCACCGTCGCTAAGTGTAGGGCAAGCAAGCCTGATACGGTGCCGTGCAGCCCAGACCAAGTATGAGTCATCCGATCCTCTTGCTGTGGCCAAGGCAACGGCTAGGGAGCCTGGGGTGACCGGTGAGTCCCGACAGTCCAGAGTCGGGAATGTTGCCTGCAACCAGGAATCGAACTGAGCATACGCCGTTCTAGGTGCAACTATATTGCCAATTGAATAGTCATCCGTGCCGCCGCCCTGTTCGGATGGGCGTGCGAACTCTCCCGGCGTGAATTCTCCGAATGTCTTAATGATGTCTTCCTCGATTCCTCCGCCCGACGTGACTATTGCGTCGATACACCTGTGCTGCGAAAGGGCCGTCACCAGATCACGCATACCGGAAGAAATGACATTCGCGGTCACACAGAGCACGATCCTCGCGCCGTCCCTCCTCGCCTGCAGCACCAGGTCGATGCCCCGTGCGAGCTGGGTCGATTGGAATCCTCGCCGCAGGAGAATGCCCATACCTGTGGAGTCGTCGGTTTGGTCTAACCTGTCGGTGGTGCTCCTGCGCACGGTGGCAGCCGAGGGGACTGGTCTAGTTGTCGAATGACGCTCATCCCCAAAAGCAAATGCCACCATACGCAGGTACTCGCTGCCATTCCGGGAATAGTCCCAGATGATGTTCCCCCAGTGGAGGATTAGCCCTGCACTCAAGAGGGAAGAAGTCCAAGCGGGAGAGACGCACCTCGCGGCAAGAGCTACTCCGAAGCAAATGATGAAGTCGAAGATCGCTATTAGGGCGAAACGGTTGTCATTTTGTACTGCCGAGATCATGCTGTTGATGCGCGACATGACTGCAGCATGCCGGGTCACAGCGCCCTGCGTCCGCAGCACAACGTTCTCGTGATAGCGCCTATTCGCATCATCCAGCGTCTGGAGGATTGAATTTACCTGCTCAGGGAGCTTCCTCAAACGACCAGTTCCAGCCGCGTTGCTCATGAAGATGGATGCAAACGACACAATGGCCCAACGCGACGCATGGGTGATGCGAGCCATTTGCACGTAGATCTGGACTGCCACGTGGGACTTGCGAACGGCCCGATGGATGACTTTGTCATGCGCTGCGAGAGGCAGGTACCATACAAGGTCGACCAGCTGGCAGAGCGAGAACAGCAGAAAGTAGGTCGCGACACTCGGCAGCGATTCAGCGAGGCATACGAACAGCGAGAAGGAGCTAATGACGATGAAAAAGAACCGCATCAGGAGTGTCTGTGGAATGCGAAGACTCCTGGAGTCTTGATGGGACGGGATGATGCCTGAGCAAAATATCATGGGGACGTACATCCTGAGACAGTCTGCGACGAAAGTGAAGGCGAGCAGGATGATCACAATTGTAGGCAGGTCGAAATCCCCACAGGTCCCGTCTTGCCTGTGGGTATAGGTCGCAGTGAACCCCCTTTGCATGGTGATCAAGAATGCCGCGGAAACGAGCCACTTGCCGAAGGCCACTATCTCCCATCCAGAAAGCACCCCGTCTGCGTCCTTGCCGACCCGTTCGAGGCGTTTCTCAGCCTTCGTCCAGATCGAGTGGATTCTCTTGTCGGTGTAGCTGCAATGGGTGCTATCCATCGATATGCCTTTCGTATGCCCCCGCGGTAGTCACTTCTTCGGCCGTAGGTCGAAGTATTTGCACAGTCAGTAGTCCCCAAGCTCCTTGCTGGTGCTCATCGTCAGGCAGGCAACTCTATGATTGGCGTTGCCGCCTGGGTCGTAACCGACAATGCGCTTCGATCCGTTATCGCTGTCCCTGATGCTGGGCATGCTCGTCCTCAGTCCATTGCCCAGTGTGCCAGGGCCTTCGCCAAGGCTGCCTCGAAGTCGCTCTGCCCGAACCTGTCGGTCAGCCACTTCGACACCCATAGGAAGTCGATGACGCGGCCGTGATCGTCCTCTTTGCGTCGGGGTTGTACGTATACGATCTCTATCGTGCCAGCCTTGCCGGCGAACCGGTCGTCCCTGTAGATCAGGCCAAGCCCCAGCAGCTTTGCCAGCAGGTGTCCATACTTCTTCTTATACGAACTCACCGAGGCGATCCGAAGGATGCCGTTGACGACCGCCGCCATGCCAGCCTGCTTGGCTTCGTCGAGATAGGCGTCTTGGGCGTCCCTGCGGGAGCCAGAGTCCGTCTTGAACTCGACGAAGTAGTGCGTGCCTGACGCGCCAAGAAGGTAGAAGTCCACCTTGTAGGACTTGTCGGCGTAGGTCTTCTCGTTGAGGTCCGGCTTGAGCGTACCCAACCGGAGTGGGAGTTCAGGGATGATCCCGGTCATCTTCTCGCCGCAGAAGTCGGCGAGCATATCCGGCAGGTAGAAGCCGATCAGGCTGTCGATGCGTGGCTCGGCTCTGTATGCTGGAAGTTCCTTCCAGTCTTCCATCATCGAGAAGTAGTCGGTCCAGTTCATGTCACCTTCCTGATTGGGCACCGGCAAGTTGCTTGATCCAGTTCGCGGGCTTCGTGCTGTCATCCGCTCCGTTGTTGGGTCCGTTTTCGCCTGGCCTTAACGTAGTCGCGCAATCTTTGCCATAGAGCCGTGGCGGCGATGCTTGATACACAGCCGAGCACAAACGTAACACACAGGTTCATCGGCGTCGAAGAGCCGTATCTGCTATTGAACTCGGCAAACAGGGTATCAGCATATCGTTGCTCTATCGCGTGTATCTCTGACAAGCGCCTGACTTCGACAGACAACTGGTCTCGCTGAGCGCGCAGAGCAGCAACATCGGCGGCGGCAGGCATTGCGACAACCTGCGGTATTGCTGGGTCCATCGTGTAGGCAAAGAACATCTTCCTAATAGCACTGTACTCAAGCCCTGGGTAGACTCGGGTCACACTCGCGGCGAAGTCATACTGCGCCTTGATGAGACTGCTTTGGAGATGGGCCTTCGCTTGTTCAAGACGAGCGACCTCGATCACCACACTCTGTGTCCTACTCTGTAGGTGGATATAGGAGGCGGCGAAGGCGATCCCGAGGGCGAGAGTCAACGCCCAGGGGAGGTGCGCTAAGGCCCCGGGTGTGCGGTCCGTGTTCGGCTGAGATCCTGTAGCCATAGATTTCCCGGAAAGCCTGCCAGTTCGATGTCGTGATTTCGTCCACCCGTGAGGCCCCCGTGAGACACTTGCCCACAGCCACACGGCCATCCGCTGATGGGGTGACTGTACAGCCGGGGAATCCGGGTAGTCCATCCGCATTTTCGCCAGTGCCCGCCTCAGGTAAGCGTTAGACACCTTCTGGTTGAACGCCTGCCCTCGCTAATTCGGCTTTGCAGGCTGAGCAGAAGATGTGCTCGGCATCGGGACGATAGTCTGCCAGCTCATACACCGACCCGCACGTAGGGCAATGCGAACGTCCTCGTTGTTTGGCGACAAAGGCATTCGCAACGTCCATTCTGACCGAACTGACGAGGCATTCTGATGGATGGTCCGGGGCAGGGGAATGGAATATGGCATACACATTACGGACGATCTGAATCGGCACCAGAATGAACCCCTTCGGTCCCCACCAGCCACACACGCCTGAGAACGCGATGCTACGCAGTTGCGCCCTGATCCCACAACGGCGACAGGACACCTGCTCTTTTGTCCAGACCGATGCCTTGTACCCAAGGGACCACGTCCGATGCGATACGTGAACGTCGACCGGTCCCTGACGGCCGCAGATTGGACACGCGGAGGCATGGGTATTGGCTGCCATCGTGCGTGCCAATCCATCCGGTACGCTTCCCGCGATGGCGATCAGTCGCCCCTGCTCGGCACAACCGTCATCGCAGAACCAGAGGTCCCCCTGGCGCTTGCCACCGAATATGATGGTCGACCTACAGTTTGCGCAGTGCTTCATCCCTGCGTCCGCTGCCGTTTGTGCCCTGAACGATGACGATCAAACGGCTGTCTTCAACGTATTAATTCGAAACTGGATGTAGAACACCTGGAAGAAGAACGTCCAGAAGGCGTTGAACCAGAGAGGCGTCTTCTTCTCGGCCTCCAAGATCACGTGCATCCTGTTCCGGATCTTGAATACCCACACAAGTACGAGGACGGTATCGAGCCGGTTGAGGAGTTTGCTGATCGCCATGAGGGTGGGATTGTCGTCGGTGAGTATTTCGGGGATGATCATTCCGAAGTTGAGCGCCGTCAGTATGATGCTTGCGGGAAAGAACCATGTGCCGATGGGGTTCGAAGGCAATAGAGCGTTGACGACACGGGAGGTCTTCCGCAGCCAGAACGGGAAGTAGAACGTGAGCGTGACTAGCGACAAGCCGATCATTCCCCATACGCTCTGCACCGGGAAGTGATCGATGTTCTCTCCTTTCATCAATTTCCCCTTGCCAGTCGTTCACCCTCAGTTGCACCTCGAATCCGTGCTTGAGGCGACTTTCTGTGCTGCATCCGAGGCTTGGTCGGCATGGCCCTTGCTTGGCTTCGTCACCGGAAGGACCAGGGCACAAAGCAGGCAGACCGAACAGGCAGTACACCCGATCATCAGGATGGTACACTCGTTAGCCACGACCATTGAGATCATGGCCTTCTGCGCCGCTCCCATCACGCTGGTCCCTGCAAGAAAGAATGCCTCCCTGAGCCCTACGAGTACATGAATGCCGGTTGTCGTGACCGTCAAGAGGCTAGCGACAAGCATGACGCGCCTCGTGAATGGCGCAGTCTGTCCACGCTTATGACGCCGCCATGCCCGGATACACAGAACAAGACTGAGCAACGGAGCAGCGATAACCAACAGCATCCACGCCATCATCACCAGGGAAGGCCACATCGGACCGCCGTCACAGACGATGACGGGGAACTGCATGTCGTTACTCGAACCCAATGCTGCCAGGACAGGCTCTATGAGGTCGTTCGTCATGTGTGTTGGTCGCCCAGCCGTGAGCTTCCTGCCGTCAATGACATGCTGCTTCGTGTTGTCGTGAATCTAGTCCCCGTCATGGGCGCTGTCCATCCGCATTATTCGCCGGACCATGGACATGCACAGGATGCTCTTCAGCGACGGAAGGGCGGCGATGTCTGAAACGGCGTCAAGAAATCGCGTTGGCCTCTACCACTTTTAGCGGATACTTCTTGTGGAGCCAACATGTCGGTGGTAAGCATGTCCCCTCTCGGTCCCCTTCACGACTGCCTTGAGTCCCCCTCTTGGCTTCCCCCTGTGTTGTGGGACCGGGATCTTTTCTATCGGGGCTGAACAGGCGCTTCAAGGACGACCGCTGACCGAGTTCAAGAACTCGATCGAAGAAGGTCGCCGGCATCACCAGACCCACGGCGAGGGGCTTGCACATCTACCCGTATGCCGGATGCCCACGCTTCGGGATTGCCTCGTGATCCTGACGTGTGGGCATTACTCCCCTGCCCCTCCAGAATGTCGCGACCCCATTCTTCGCGGTCCGAGCCAGCCACGCCGCACCGGATGGACTCCCAAAAGCACGCTCGGATGGCACCGTCGCCCCTCTGAACCTGCAACAAGGACCGCACCTCGAATCGTCCAATGAATCGTCCAATGAATCGTCCAGTTATCGAAAATGCTCAGGAATACCCTCGACGCCCAAGTCTTTCCCGATTCGGGAAAAGAGTGGGCGGTTTGTTGGGATTTTGGGAAAAAAATGGGCGGCTCCGTTGAGATGCCGCCCAAATTTGGTCGTGGTGGGCGATACAGGACTCGAACCTGTGACCCCTACCATGTCAAGGTAGTGCTCTAACCAACTGAGCTAATCGCCCGAGGGGTCGGAAAAACGGTGGGACTATACGCCATCTTCCCGGAAGGCGTCAACACCGGTCAGATCGGCAATCGATATTGCGGGTCGAGCGTGAAGGCGTTCTCGATGTGGCGGACGACCGGGTTGGCGTCGCCGTCCTGCCCGATGACTTCAACCACGTCGAACCGGATGTAAACCTTGGGGTACCGAACCCGCTGCAGATACCGCACGGCCGCCCGCGATACGGTGTGCCGCTTGGCCCGGTCTACCGCCGCCAGCGGCGCCCCAAAGGTTTCCGTCTTGCGCGTCTTGACCTCGACAAACACGAGCACCTCGCCGTCGCGCGCCACCAGGTCCAGTTCGTCCCGCGCCGTCACCCGCACGCGACGGCCCAGGATTCGATACCCTTTCGCCTTGAGGAAAAGCTCCGCCTGCGTCTCGCCCCAGACGCCCGTGCGCAAATGGAATGGCAAGGCGAGCCTCATCCCGCGCCAGCCGCTCCACCGCCCGCCGCCCGGATACCCAGCGCATCCCGTACGGGCCGAAAGGACCGCCGGTGGGCCGGACAGGGACCGTGTTGCAGCAGGGCCTGCATGTGGGCCCGGGTTCCGTAGCCCTTGTGCTGGGCAAAGCCGTAGACGGGGTATTCCCGATCCAGGTCCCGCATCAGGCGGTCGCGCGTAACCTTGGCAATGATGCTGGCCGCCGCAATGATGAGGCTGCGCGCATCCCCGCGGACGATCGCCTGTGATGGGCAGGGCAACCCCGGCACGGCCAGGCCATCGACGAGCGCCAACTCAGGGAGCACCGGCAGGGCATTCAAGGCCCGGGCCATGGCGAGATGCGTGGCCCGCAAGATATTGAGGGAATCGATTTCCGCGACGTCGGCAAGTCCCACGCCCATCGCCATGGGACAGCGTTCGGTCAGGAGAACAAATGCGGAATCCCTCTGGGGTTCGGTCAACGTCTTGGAGTCGTCAACATCGCGCAGCAAACGGTGCTGCTCGGCTTCGAGGAAAGCGCGTTCAAAGACGACGGCGGCCGCCACGACGGGACCTGCCAGGGGGCCACGGCCGGCTTCATCGACCCCGGCCAGGCGGGCGACGCCCTGCTCCCACGCCTGGCGTTCGAACTGCAGCAACCGGCGGGATCCTCACGCCTCAGACGACTTGATCTTCTCGCGCAGGCGGGCGCTCTTGCCGACGCGGCGGCGCAGGTAGTAGAGCTTGGCGCGGCGGGACCGGCCGGAACTCTCGACCTCAATCTTGGCAACGTTCGGGGAATGCATCGGGAAGACGCGTTCCACGCCGACCCCGTGCGCGATACGGCGGACCGTAAACGTCTCGGTAGCGCCTCCGCCGTCAAGGGCGATCACCGTGCCCGCGTAGGCTTGGATGCGTTCCTTCCCGCCTTCGCGGATCTTGACGTGCACCTTGATCGTGTCCCCGATCGTGAACGGGGTCAACGGATCCTTCCGTATGTTTTCCTTGTGGATGGTGGACAGCGCTTTCGCAATCATAATTCCCTCGTCTCCAGTAAGTCCGGTCTTCGTTCCTTTGTCCTGTGTTCCGCCTGTGCCCGGCGCCACCGCGCGATCTCGTCATGATCGCCGGACACCAGCACTTCCGGCACCGCCAGCTCCCGAAACACCCGGGGCCGCGTGTACTGCGGGTACTCGAGGCATCCGTCCGAGAACGATTCCTCGGTCGTCGCGCCCTCGTTACCGAGCACTCCCGGCAACAACCGCACGACGGCATCGATCACCACGGTCGCCGGCAAAACTCCATTCGTCAGCACGTAGTCGCCGATCGATATCTCGTCGGTGACCAGATGCGTCCTCACCCGCTCGTCGACGCCCTCGTAGTGCCCGCAGACAAAAACCAGATGCGTCGCTCCCGCCAACTCGGCCGCCTTGGCCTGGCAAAACGGCGTCCCCTGCGGCGTCATCAGGATCACCCGGGCCCCGGGCGTCCGCACCGACTCCACCGCCTTGAACAGCGGCTCGGGCTTCATCACCATCCCGGGCCCGCCGCCAAACGGCCGATCGTCCGTCGACTGGTGCCGATCTGTCGTAAACTGGCGCAGGTCGATGGGGTTGAACGTCACGTGCCCCTTTTGGGAGGCCCGCTTGAGGATGCTTTCCTCGAGGAAACCTTTCAGTATCCCCGGAAAGATCGTAATGACGTCAATCCTCAGCGGTGCGGTCATGACCCATCTACTCTGCCACCTCCAGCACGGCCCGGCGATCATGCTTGGCCGCCACGTTGCTCAACAGCGTCCGCAGGGCGGCCACCGTCTTGCCGCTGCGGCCGATCAAGCGGCCAACATCCTGCGGATGGCAACGAACCTCGAAAATCGTCGTCTGCTTGCCATCCACCTGAACCACCTTGATCTCGTCAGGGTGGTCCGCGAGTTGGCGGGCGACATAAATAACGAAATCCTTCATGCCGTCTTGGCCGCTGCCCGCGCCTTGCGGATCAAGCTCCGCACCGTGTCGCTGGCCTGGGCGCCTTTGCCCTGCCAGTACTCGATGCGGTCCATCTTGAGCAGGTAATTGACCCCCTTCTTCTTGGGGTCATACCAGCCGAGATTCTCCAACGTCTCCCCGTCACGGGGCGCACGGCCGTCCGTGGCCACAATCCGGAACGAAATATCCCGGTTGGCTCCGGTACGGGTCATTCTGATCTTCACTGCCATGCATTCCTCCTTGCCGCCGCCAATCAAGACCTTGGCTGGCCGCGGCGCCACTCGAAAAGCGGCGAACTATTACACATCACCGGAGCCGGTGCAACCTCTTTTGCATCGCCCCCATCTGTTTGGCCATCTGACGGGCCTGGTCGAACTGCCGCAGGAGCTCGTTCACGTCCTGCACGCGCGTGCCGCTCCCGGTCGCCACACGTCGCTTGCGACTCGCGTTGAGCAGGTCGGGCCGGCGCCGTTCCTGGCGGGTCATGCTGCAGATAATGGCTTCCGATCGCTTGGCGAACGACCCGAAATCCTGGGTCGCGGCCGCCCCGCCGTCCTTCATCCGGGCCTTGATCTGCCCCCCCATCGGCAACATGTCGATCAAGTTCTCCAGCGGCCCCATCTTCTTCAACTGCTGCAACTGGCCCAGGAAATCCTCAAGATCCAGCTTGTTGGAACGGAGCTTCTTCTCCATCGCGGCGGCCTGGCCGAGATCCACGGTCTGCTGGGCCTTCTCGACAAGGGACACGATGTCGCCCATCCCGAGGATGCGTGACGCCATGCGTTCCGGGTAGAACGGCTCCAAGTTCTCCGTGCGCTCGCCCGTGCCGGTATACAGGATCGGGCACCCCGTCACGGACTGGATCGACAGCGCCGCTCCACCCCGGGCGTCGCCGTCGAGCTTGGTCAGGATCAGCCCGCTCAGGTGAAGCGCCTCGTGGAATCCCTTGGCTACGTTGACGGATTCCTGCCCGATGGCGGCGTCGGCCACCAGCACGACGTTCCGGCACTTGACCGTTTCGCGCAGATCCTTCAATTCCTGCACGAGCTCGCCGTCCATCTGGAACCGACCGCCCGTATCGAACAATACGACGTCGCGATTGGAGCGGTCGGCCGCGTCAAGGGCGCGCTGTCCCAGGGCCGGCACGGTCTCACCGGGCACCGGGGCCACCATGTCGACGCCGACCTGCCGGGCGAGTACCGCGAGCTGGTCAACGGCGGCCGGGCGCCGGATGTCGGCGCCCACGAGCAGCACGTTGAGTCCCTCACGCTTCCACTGGGCCGCCAACTTGGCCGCCGTGGTGGTCTTGCCCGAGCCGTGCAACCCGACGAGCATCACGGGGGACGGCCGCGGGTTGAACTCCAACTTGTGCGCTTTGCCGCCGCCGAGCAGGGCGACCAGTTCGTCGTGCACGCGCTTCACGACCTGTTGGCCCGGCGTGATGCTGCCGAGCACTTCTTCGCCCGCGCACTGCTCGCCGACGCGGGCAATGAAGTCGCGGGCCACCTCGAAGTTGACGTCGGCCTCGAGCAATGCCATGCGCACTTCGCGCATGGCGTCGCGGATATTGGACTCCGTCAGGCGGCCGTAGCCGCGCAATTTACGGAAGACCTCCTGGAGAGAGTTGGAGAGCGATTCGAACACGAGGTATCCTCAAACGGCAGCGACCGCCACGCGAAAGGCCAGGCCGCCGTCGCCACGGATGACTTCGACCTTCTCGGCGCCCGTCAGGTCGCCCCGCAGGATTTCCTCGGCCAGAGGATCTTCGAGGTAGCGCTGCACGGCGCGCCGCAAGGGCCGGGCGCCCATCGCCGGGTCGAATCCCTTCTCCAGCAGGAAAGCTTCTGCGTCGCTGGTCAGGACCAAGTCGATTCCCTTGGTCGCCACACGCCGCCGGACCTTACCCACTTCGAGACTCAGGATGCGCACGGTGTCCTCGCGGGACAGTTGGCGAAACACGACGATTTCATCAATACGGTTGATGAACTCCGGCTTGAAGAGCCGCTTGACCTCGTCGAGCATGCGCGCCTTGAGCGTCTCGTAATCCATCGCCTCGCTCGACTCGGTGAAGCCGAGCCCGCCCTTGCGGATGAAGTCCGCCCCGAGGTTGGTCGTCAGAATAATGATCGTGTTACGGAAGTCGACCTGACGCCCGGCGCTGTCTGTCAGCCGGCCGTCCTCCATGATCTGGAGCAGCATGTGCATGACGTCGGGGTGTGCCTTCTCAATCTCGTCGAAGAGCACCACGGAATACGGCCGCCGGCGCACTTTTTCCGAAAGCTGGCCGCCCTCCTCGTAGCCGACGTAGCCCGGCGGCGAGCCGACCAGGCGCGATACGGTAAACTTCTCCATGTACTCCGACATGTCGAGCTGAATCAGGGAGTTGGCATCGTCGAACATGAACTCGGCCAGGGACTTGGCCAGCAGTGTCTTGCCGACGCCGGTGGGACCCAAAAAGACAAACGAACCGATCGGCCGACGCGGATCCTTGAGGTCGGCACGCGACCGGCGCAACGCCTTGGAAATCGCGGTGATGGCATTTGCCTGCCCGATCACCGTCTTCCCCAGTTCCTCCTCCATGTTTAGGAGGCGCGCCAGTTCCTTGCCTTCCATCTTCTTCAACGGCACGCCCGTCCACTTCGACACCACGGCCATGACGTCCTCAGCCGTGACCTTGGTCTTGCGCTTGCCGGACTGCTCCTGCCACTTCTTGACGCTCTCCGCGAGCGCCTCGCGATCCTTGCGTTCCTGGTCGCGCAGTTTCGCCGCGTCCTCAAACTTCTGGGCCTTGATGGCGGCTTCCTTATCCAGGCGGACGCCTTCGATGGCCTGCTCTTTTTTGCGCAGGTCCGCCGAGCGGGTGGTAGCCTGGATACGGGCCCGGGCGCCGGCCTCGTCGATCGTGTCGATGGCCTTGTCCGGCAGGTGCCGGCCCGTGAGATAGCGGTCGGTGAGTGAAGCCGCCGCCTCGAGCGCCTCATCCGTAATCTTGCAGTTATGATGCTCTTCGTACTTGTGGCGGATGCCCTTGAGAATCTTGACCGTTTCCTCAACGCTCGGTTCGTTGACCTTCACGGTCTGGAACCGCCGTTCGAGGGCGGCGTCCTTCTCGATGTACTTGCGGTACTCATCCAGCGTCGTCGCCCCGATGCACTGCAGCTCGCCCCGCGCGAGCGCCGGCTTGATGATGTTGGAGGCATCCATCGTGCCTTCGGCCGAACCTGCGCCCACGATGGTGTGCAGCTCGTCGACGAACATGATCACGTTGCCCGTCCGCTTGATCTCGTCCATCACGGCCTTGATGCGTTCCTCGAACTGGCCGCGGTACTTGGTACCGGCGATCATGAGGGCCAGGTCAAGGGCCACGACACGGCGATTGCGCAGCAAATCCGGCACGCGGCCTTCGACGATAGTCTGGGCCAGGCCTTCGACGATGGCGGTCTTGCCGACGCCTGCGTCACCGATGAGCACAGCATTGTTCTTGGTGCGACGGCACAGGATCTGGATGACCCGCTCCAGTTCCGCATCGCGCCCGATCATGGGATCGAGCGAGCCCTTGCGCGCCAGTTCAGTCAGGTCCCGCCCGAAGGCGTTCAACGCCGGCGTCTTCGACTTCTGCGCCGCCTGGCCGGCCGCCTGCTGCGTCTTGGGCTCGGGCGCTTCCCCGGCCTCACCCGGCTCAAAATTGGGGTCCAACTCCTTCATCACCTCGACGCGCGTGGTGTCGAGGTCGACACTGAGGTTGCGCAGCACCTGCGCGGCCACGCCTTCACCTTCACGCAGCAAGCCCAGGAGAATGTGTTCCGTCCCGATATACGAATGGTTCAGCGCCCGCGCCTCGGCCGCAGCCAACTGCAGCACCTTCTTGGCGCGTGGCGTGAACGGCACATTGCCCACCGTCTTGGTCTCAGGCCCCTGCCCGACCGCCTTCTCGACCTCGAGTCGCAGCGCTTCGAGCGAAATTCCCATGCGTTCGAGCACCGTGACGGCCACTCCCTGCCCCAGGGCCGCCAATCCAAGCAGGATGTGTTCGGTGCCCACGTAGGGGTGGTTAAACCGCTCGGCCTCCGCCCGCGCCAACTGGATCACCTGCTGCGCCCGCGGGGTGTAATTCCCCGGATTGCCCATCTGCTGTTGTCCATCGCTCATCAACGTTAATCCTCAACGACGGTGGCCTGCCGCACCCGCTCCCGAACGATCCCGGCCCGAACCTCGTCCCGTTCATCCGGGTCGATCGTGCGACCGGCGACTTTCTGGAGATGCCCAGGCTGCGTGTACACGACCAGCCGGTTCACATCACCCATGCCCAACCCCTTGATCATACCAAGTTCAATACCAAGCCGCAACCCCGACAGATAGTCCAGCGCCTCGTGCGATGTGAGGACGCGGGCCTGCGAGAGAACGCCGTAGGCTCGGCCGACGCAGTCGCGCACCTGGCCCTCGCGCTGTTCGAGCAGTCGTAAGCGGGCATTCTGCTCGTGCGCCGCCACTTCGTTGACGATTTGCACGAGCCGCTCAACGATCGCGCCTTCCGACTCGCCGAGGGTCGTCTGGTTCGATATCTGGAACATGTTGCCCGACGCCTCGGTCCCTTCGCCCTGCAGACCGCGGACGGCCAGCCCGATCTTGGTCAGGCCCCGGATGATGGGTTCGATCTCGTTGGTCAGCCGCAGGCCGGGCACATGCACCATCACGCTGGCCCGCAGGCCTGTGCCGACGTTGCTGGGACAGGCGGTCAGGTAACCCAGATCCGGCGTATAGGCGTACCGCACCTGGTCCTCGATCTCGTTATCCAAGGCATCCATCGCGGCCCAGAGGTTGGTCAGGTCCATGCCGGGCCGCATGGCCTGCAGCCGCAGGTGGTCTTCCTCGTTGACCATCACGCTGAGCGTCTCGTCCTCACGCAGAACAAGCCCGCTGCCCTTCGTTTTCTGGGCCAGTTCATTGCTGATGAGGTGTCGCTCGCGCAAGAAGTCACGGTCAATGGCGCTGGCAGAAACCATGTCGACTCTAAAGCCCGGCGACAGCGATGGCAACCGCTGGAGCACGTCCCGGAGCCCTTGCTCGATGCGGACACTTTCGTCCTCTCCCGCCCACCCAGGGAAGGCTACGCCGGCCAGGTTGCGGGCGAGCCGAACCCGACTGCTGACGACAACGGCCGGCAGATCGCCTGCCGCCAGCCAGGCACCCGGGTTGCGGACCAGATCATCCACCGTCATGGTCGAGCTCCCGGATACGGTCGCGCAAGCGTGCCGCTTCCTCAAATCGCTCTTCGCGCACGGCTTCGCCCAGTTGCCTGCGGAGATCCTCCAGCCCGTCGGGAACGCCTGCGGCGCCATGGGCCGGGCTCTTCCCGGCATGACGCAGGCCCTTATGCATGGCCGCCAGCATCGGCGTCAGTTCCTTGGCGAAGGTCCGGTAACACTGGGGGCAACCGAGCCGCCCGGTCTTCTTTAGGTCAGCCCCGCGCAGGTGACATCCGGGGCAGCTGCGCGCGGCCGACTCCTTGTCTTCTTCGGTCGCGCCGGCCAGGCCGAACAACACCTCGGGCAATGACATGACGTTCTGAACGTTCAGCCCACTTTCCTCGGCGCAGTGCTCGCACAAGTGCAATTCGCGGGACTTGCCGTCGATCACCTGCGTCACATGAATAGTGGCGTCATGCTGCTGGCAGCACTCGCAGAGCATGGGGATCCTCCTCCGGCTTCAAACGATCGGGGTGCCGGTGGACCCGGCAAAACGGCGAAACGCGGCGGCCAGGCGCCGCGTCACGAGACCGGGCACACCGGCGCCGATACTCCGCCGGTCGATATTGACGACCGGGATGACCTCGGCAGCCGTGCCCGTGAGAAACACCTCGTCGGCCGTGTAAAGATCATAGCGGGTCAAGACCTGTTCGGACACGTCGCAACCGTCTTCCACGGCCAGTTTCATCACGACGTTCCGGGTGATCCCTTCCAGCGTGCCGCACCAAGGCGGCGGCGTGATCAGTCGTTTTCCACGAACGACGAAAATATTGTCGCCGGTGGCTTCCGCCACGAAGCCCTGCTGGTTCAGCATCACGGCCTCCATGCAACCGGCGTTGATGGCCTCAATCTTGGCCATGACGTTGTTCAAATAGTTCAGGCTCTTAATCTGCGGGTTAATGGACTCCGTGTGGTTCCGCAAAGTCCCCACGGTCACGATGGACAGCCCGTCGTCATAGAGCTTCCGGGGATAAAGCTGGATATTCCCGGCGATGATCACGATCTGGGGCTTTGAGCATGTGTAAGGGTTCAGGCCCAGCGTTCCCACGCCCCGCGTCACGACGAGGCGGATGTACCCGTTCAGGGTCTTGTTGGCTTTGCAGGTCATGACCACGGCGCGGGCCACGCCTTGGGGCGTTAGGGGGATCTTCAGGTCGATGGCCTTCGCGGAACGGAACAGGCGATCCACGTGCTCGTCCAGCATGAACACCCGCCCGTCGTAGGATCGAATGCCTTCGAACACACCGTCACCATACAACAGGCCGTGATCGAACACGGACACTTTCGCTGCTCGCTCAGGCACCAACTTGCCGTTCATATAGATCTTCATATCGCTCTCCCGACCGCGTGACCGAGTACCCAGGCGCGAATCCGCCGCCTGTTCTTGAAAAAGAAGCATTTAGGATAGCGACACGGATGGAACGACACAAGCTTTTGCGCATCAGGCCGGCCGTTTCGGCGCGCGCCCATGACGGCTCGCGGCAAGGTATTTTGCGGCACAACATCGGCCGAAAAAGCCGAAAAAGCCGAAATTAGGCGGTTGACACTTGAGGGTGCGTATCATATCCTCTGAATTGAGAACGTTATTGGGTTATTCATGTTCCCATTGGAGGATGGAAATGAAAAAGGCGATCTTGTCGATTCTTGCAGCGGTATGCGTCGGGGGGGTGGCCGCGCCGGTTTTGGCTCAGGTAACCCCGGTAACCGTGCCTTGGTACAGTTCGTTTGAGGGCTATCCGGGTGACGGAAGTCTCGCCATCACCACCCTCATCGACGGTGTGTCGGGCGCATGGGTTGGGGATGCCGACGTAGTCGCCGTTGTAACCAATTTCGACTATTCGGCCTTGATCCAGCCCCCCAAGGTCACCAATCCACTCAACGACACCACTAGTGGCAATGTCGTGACCTTCAAGGACGGGGGCATCACCAATATCATCAACAACACCACCCTCCCGACTCCACCCCAGGTTTGGGTGGACGTTATGCTGCAGCCCATCCGCATGGAGCAGCCGACGATGACGGCAGCGATCAGCAACTCCCAGATGTCGCTGTTCGTCGACACCAACGGGTTCATCAACGTCTATCACTCGGTACTGACGAACGCGGACTACACGGACTGGACTCCCGCCTACCAGCAATGGACCGTGCTCAATGACGGAGTTTTCCCTCCCATCGGGACAGACAAGTGGGTCCGCCTTACCGTCAGCATGGACTACAGCCAGTACGGGACGTACAACCTGTCGCTGTTCCAGGTTACCGTGAACGGACACACGTTCACGAACGATCTGGCCTATACCGACATCGGCAGAACGTCATCCGGCCGGCCGGGCAGTTGGTTCGTATGCGCCAACAACGCCGCGAACTTCATATCGCAGGTAGCCTTCTCGGGCAGCGGCATGTTTGATGATTTGGTGATCACCAATGGCGCGGTTACTATCAACGCCGGCCTGCCGCTCATTACGGCTTCAGCCAGCACCTATAAATCGATGATAGCTGGTTCGATTTCACCGGCCGGACCGGTTCAGTTGACGGCTTCGCCGGGGACGACAAATTTCTCCATCACGGCCAACCCGTTCTTCCACATTGCCAGCATAACCACCGGAACTGTCAGCACGGCCGGCGATCAGGTTGCGGGTGCTCAGGGAACGAACTCGTTCAGCGTGGACATGACGGTCGCGCAGGACTCCTTCATCAACGTTACGTTCGCGCCGGATCTGGCCAACAACCGCACGCCCATGTACTGGCTTGCAAGCTTCACGAATGCTTACCCCAGCTTCTCGGTCACGGATGACGCGGTCGATTTCGACCATGATGGCGCCATGGAATGGCAGGAATACGTGGCAGGAACAGATCCGACCGATCCCAACTCTGTGTTGAAACTCGTCAGTCAGTCTGTGGTCGGAACGACCAACATGGTTGCATGGCAGAGCACGACAACCGTGAATGATACCAACGCCACTTACTATGTTCTCCAGGTTTCCGGTGATTTGGGTGGCAGTTGGAGTAACCGGCCCAAGGCTGGTCGCACGTCAGGCGTACAGACTCAAGCCGTCAAGATGACGACGTCGCCCGCCTTCTACCGTGTGAGCTTCACCAACTAGCGTCAGAATACATAGACGAAAAAAGAAGAGCCGCCCCAAAAGGCGGCTCTTCTTTTTGCCGTCGCGAACCTCGCCTATCGCCCCGCGCCGCTAATGCTTGAAGCACCGTTGTCCGGTGAACACCATGGCCGCGCCGGCCAGATTACAGGCTTCAATCACCTCAAAGTCGCGGTCCGAACCACCCGGCTGGATAACGGCCGTAATGCCTTCGCGAAGGCCCACTTCAACGCCATCGCGGAACGGGAAGAAGGCGTCCGAGACCATGCCTGCCCCAACCAGCCCCCCCTTTGCCGCCGCCGTCTCCTCGTCGATGGCAGACCGCTTGCCGGCATCCTCCAACGTGTTGTAGGGCATGCCGTGGCGCTCCCAGCAGATTCGGTCGGCGAGGTTACGGTAGGCCTTGTCCCGGGCATACTGGGCCATCCCCACGCGGTCCTGGCCGCCCGCGCCAATGCTGACCGTCACGCCCTCCTTGACGTAGAGCACCGAGTTGCTGGTGACCCCGCACTCCACCAGCCAACCGAAAATCAAGTCATCGAGCTCATGAGGCGTCGGCAGACGCGCAATCCTGTACTCCTTGCCCTTGCAGGTCGTCTGGGCCGGAACCACGTCAGCGGCCGAACGCGTCTTCGGGACGAAAGACGTCTGAAGAATGAGGCCCCCGTCCACGAGCGACTTGAAGTCGACCACGACCTGGCCGGCAAACGACTGCAGGCGCCCCATGTTGCCAATGCGCATGACGCGCAGGTTCTTCTTCCGGCTGAACACGTCCATCACGCCAGGCCCGAACTCCGGGGCCACCACGACCTCCGCATAGTTCTGGACAATGAGTTGGGCCGTATCGAGATCGACCTCGCGATTCAGCGCGATCGCGCCGCCAAAGGCCGCCACGCGGTCAGCCCGGTTGGCCTTCTCGTAGGCCTCGGCCAGGGAGGCCGCCTTGGCCACGCCGCACGGGTTGTTGTGCTTGACGATCGCGGCGCAGGGCGACTCAACCAGATACCTCAGGATGTTGAGGGCATTGTCGGCATCCGTGATGTTCGTCTTTCCAGGATGCTTCCCCGACTGCAGCAGCTCGACGTCCGAGGCCAGGTGCCGGCCGGGCTGGACGAAAGATACGTCGCCCAGCGTCAGGTTCCCGCCCACGAGCCGGTACAACGCGGCTTCCTGGCCGGGGTTCTCGCCATACCGCAATCCTTTGCGCTCGTTGTCGATCACCCACGCCGTCTTTTCGTACGCCAGTGTCTGCCGCCGTCCGTCCTCCTCGACGAAACTGATCTCCAGGCGGGGAGTGAAATGATCGTCCATGATGGTCCGGTAAGCGGACTTGAAATCCTGCGTTGCCATGAAGCCTCCTGGGCGGGGAGCCGCTGACCGGGACCACCCCGGCAAGCTGTCCGCTGCAATGGGAGCAAGGTTAGCGCAGGGGGAATCGGGAAACAACCCAAAGTGCGCACGGACCGGGGAAGACGGACACCGGCTCCGTCAGCCCGCGTGATGCCGTCGGGCGGATGCGACGGTATTGTAAAGCAGCATGGTGATGGTCATCGGCCCGACGCCGCCCGGGACCGGCGTGATGAACGAGGCCTTGAGCCTCACGGCCTCGAAATCCACGTCACCCACGAGGCGGAAGCCTTGCTTCTTCGACGCATCTTCGATGCGATTCACGCCCACGTCGATGACCACCGCCCCCTCACGGATCATGTCGGCCGTCACCGTATTCGGGCGGCCCGCCGCCGCGACGACAATATCCGCCTGACGCGTATGATGGCCGATATCCTTGGTGCGCGTGTGGCAGATGGTTACCGTCGCGTTACCGTGCGGCGATTTCTGCAGCAGCAGGTTGGCCAGCGGTTTGCCCACAATGTTGCTCCGGCCGACAACCACGACATGCGCGCCATCGATGCGAATGCCGCTCCGGACGAGCAACTGGATCACGCCATGCGGCGTGCACGGCAGGAACGCCTTCTCGCCAATGACCATTCGCCCCACGTTGATGGGGTGGAAGCCGTCGATATCCTTGTCCGGATCGATGGCCAGCAATACCGCGCTTTCGTCGAGCCCTTTCGGCAATGGTAACTGGACCAGGATCCCGTGGATCCGCGGATCGCCGTTCAGTTGACGCACCAAGGCCATGAGTTCGGCCTGCGAGGTGGCGGCCGGCAGTCGGTGATCGGCGGAATAAATGCCGATCTCGTGGCAGGCCTTCTCCTTGGCCGTGACGTATGACCGCGACGCGGGATCGTCCCCTACCAATACCACGGCCAGGCCCGGAATCACTCCCCTCGCCTTGAGTTGCGCGATTTCACCGGTCAGTTCGCCCCGGATCTGCTGCGCGATCGTCTTCCCGTCAATGATGCTGGCCGCCATGTGTCGCCTCCCAAGCCGGGCCGTTCAGGTCCAGTACCCCTTCAACAAGGGAAACTGTGTCTTCATTCCCAGCATGGCCAGGTATAGACCACACCCCTTGTAGACACCCTGCAGCTCCCTCAGGTTCCCCATGGGGTCGTAAGGCGTGTCTTCGGGGATGGTGTAGCCAACGCATTCCGAGAGCAAGTGCAGTTTCTTCGACATCCAGCACTCGACGAAGACCGGCAGTCCGAACGGGACGAGCCCCAACACGCGTTCGTCACGGCCGAGGACCGGCTGCGTGCAGATGAATTCTGCGCCGGCGTCGATCTTGCGGTGCAGCTTCTCCATCTCGTGGTCCATGGGCTCGTAGGGGTTAAAGGCTACTCCCAGGGAGAAGATGCCCGGGTAGGTCTTCCGGATATAGGCCACCAGTTCCACGGCAGTCACGGAGTTACAGGTCAGGCCGATGGACGCCGGGGCGAGTTTCGGGAGACGCTCGTTGCCGTCCCCTGACACGACCAGGACGTCCTTGACGCCCAGGCTCGCGCAGGTGTCGAGGATCTTGTGCAAGTCGTCGCGCGTATGAAAGGTGTTCAGGTGGACGGACAACTGGCCCGGCTTCGCCGGCAGGCCCAGTTCGGGGATAATGTCCGTGGCCTGGAAGCTCAGATGTCCCATCGGATTGTCCGTGATGCACGCCACGTACCCGGCCTCAATGACCTGAGTGTACTTTTCAGAAAACTTCTTCAGGTCGCCATCCAGGTCTTCCGTGCTCTGTTTCGGGGTCAACACTTCAACGTGGTAGACCTTGTTTTCGATATCGTGTTTGACCGGCATGATCGTCACCCTCCCGCGTCATTCCAGGTCTCAGAAGAGCCCGCGCACACGCCCGGTCTCGACATCCACGTCGATGTTCATAAAGGCCGGTTCCGAGGCCGTTCCAGGCATCAGCTTGATATCACCGGAAACCGGCACGACGAAGCCGGCGCCGCGGTAAACCAGTATATCCCGGATCGGCAGCGTCCACCCGCGAGGACGGCCTTTCACGTCCGGGTCGTGCGAAAGGCTGAGGTGGGTCTTTACCATGCAGGTACCCAGCCGCGCGGTGGCCGGATCAGCTTCGAACTGCTTCGCCTTGCGCAGGGCTTCGTCCGTGTAGCTGACGCCGTCGGCTCCGTAGATCTCCCGGGCGATCAGGTCAATGCGTTGCCGCAACGGCGTGTCCAGCTCGTAGAGGAACTTGAACGCGTGCTTTTCGTTCGAGGCCGCCATCACGGCCTCGGCCAGTTCGCGCGCGCCTTCGCCGCCCTTCAGCCAGTGCTGGGAGAATGCCACATACGCGCCATGCCGCTCCGCAAGCCGCCTCACGAGTTGCACCTCGGCGGGGGTATCGGTATGGAAGCTGTTCAGGCACACCACGGGCCGCACCCCGCTCTTCTTCACGATCTCGATGTGCGCCACCAGGTTGTCGCAGCCCTTCTCGAGCAGGCCGAGGTTCTCCCGGGTGTAGGCCTCGTCGAGCTTGGCGCCGGGTTTGACGGCGGGGCCGCCGCCATGCATTTTCAGCGCGCGAACGGTGGCGACCACGACCACCGCGCTGGGCGTCAGGCCCGAGTAGCGGCACTTCAAGTTCCAGAATTTTTCGAACCCGATGTCGGCCGCGAAACCGCTCTCGGTCACGTGGTACTCGGACAGCCGCGTGCCGATCTCGTCCGCAATGATCGAGCTCTGGCCGATGGCGATATTGGCGAACGGACCGGCGTGGACGAACACCGGCTGGCCCTCGACGGTTTGCAGCAGCGTGGGGTTGATTGCATCGACAAGCCAGGCAGTCATGGCGCCATCGACCTTAAGATCGGCGGTCGTCACTTCGCCGCCGTTCGTGTCGTAGGCCAGGACCATCCGGCCCATGCGCTCACGCAAGTCCTTCAGATCCTTCGACACCGCTAAAATTGCCATGACCTCGCTGCCGACGGAAATCTGGAAGCCGGACTCCATCTCATACCCGTCCATCTTGCCGCCGCGGCCGATGATGATATTGCGCAGACTCTGGGCGCAAAAATCGATGCACCACTTGGTCGTGACGCGTTTCGGGTCGACGTTCAGCCGCCGGATGCCCGTCCGGGCCAGCCGCGCATCGTCGTAATTGCGCTCGTGCTGCATCCGGGAGGTGAGCGCCACCATGGCCAGATTGTGGGCATTGGTGATCGAGTCGATGTCGCCCGTCATGCGGATCGAAAAGGGCGCCAGCGGGATGCACTGGGCAAGCCCGCCGCCCGCGGCCGACCCCTTGATATTGAACGTGGGTCCCCCGCTCGGCTGGCGTATGGCTCCCGTGACGCGCTTACCGAGCGCGCCCAGGCCCTCGACCAGGCCGATGGTGGTTGTGGTCTTGCCCTCGCCCAGCGGCGTGGGCGTGATGGCGGTCACGTCGATATACTTGCCGGCCGGCTGCGCGCGGATGCGGTTCATTACGAGGCGCTGGTCGATCTTGGCAAGATGCCGCCCCATGGGAATGATCTCGCTCTCGGCCAACCCGAGCTCGGCGGCGAGCTGGGCGATCGGCTTCATGAACGGCTCGGCAGCCTCGGCGATCTGCCAGTCCTTCATGGTGCGCGGGTCCAGGGACGGTCGCAATGTGCTCATTGTAGGCTTCCTCGTGACAAGGGTCGTGGCAGGCCGGGGCTAGTCGCCGCCCAATCGGCCTTCACGGTGCGCCGTGATGAACTCGGCGCCAAACAGGTCTTCGCCCGTGAGCAGCGCCCGGGCCAGCTTGAACGGTTCCGTCATCGGGTCCAGAGCCGCCAGTGCCTTGCCGTTAATCTGCAGCGGGTCGACGATGCCGCTGTCAGCGCCGGCCTCGAGCGCCATCCAGGTGAAGACCTGGTTGATCAACTTGCGACTGGGCATGCCGAACGAGACGTTGCTCAGTCCGCCGGAAATGTGAATCTCGGCCCCGAAGCGGGCACGAAGCGCCCTGACGGCCTCCAGAAAAGATGAAGCATTGTTGGAATCCGTGGCGATCGGGAAGACCAGCGGATCGATATAGATGGCGCCGCCGCGCAGGCCGGCCGACTCAAGCAACGGCATCAGGCGGCCGATGTTGTCGAGTCGCTGCTCGGTGTTCGACGGCAGATCCTTCTCGCCTGCGGCCGAAGCAATGACCACAGCCCTGAAGTGCGCGGCCACGCCGATCGCCTCCACGCGTTCAAGGGAAACGGAGTTGACCATGGCAGCGCCGCGGGCCTTGTCGCAGGCGGCCAGGCCGGCCTTGAGAATGGCCGTGTTGGACGAGTCGATACTGAGCGGCAACCGGCTCTTGGACTGGACGACGCTGGCGACCCACGCGATGGCGCGGCAGCGTTCCTCGACATCGGTGCTGAACTCGTCAACGTTTACGTCGAGGTAGGCGGCCCCGGCCGCTTCCTGGCGCTGCGCCAGATACTGAAGGTAGTCGATAGCGGCCGCCTTGGCGGCCGCGTCCCCGTAGAATCCCTGCCAGATCGCCACGGCGCAGTGCTTCACTTTGCCGGCCGCCCAGTCGGCGCCCTGCACGAACACCGACGGCACCGGAAGGAGGCGTGGGGCGGCCTGGCCGCCGTAGACGATCGCGGCCGCGCCGTTATCGAGCGTCTTGACGAAGCTGCCCCCCACCTTGTAGATGCGCGTACAATGGATGTTTTCGCCCACCACGATCAGGGTCTTGTTCATCGTCGTCCCTTCTTCAGGATTCCGCGCAACCGCTGCAGTCGTGCGCCGGAGTCGGACACAAAAAAGGCGGGGCGTTCCCGCCCCGCCTTCGCGTCATTCTCAAGCGGGCGCTTACTTCGCGAGTTTCTTCGCGAGGTCCGCCGCCGACGCCGCGTCCGGCGCATAGCCGTCAGCGCCGATTTCATCGCAGAACGCCTGCGTCACCGGGGCACCGCCGACCATCACCTTCACCTTGCCGGCGAGGTCGGACTTCTTCACGGTATCGACGATTTCCTTCATGTTCGTCATCGTCGTCGTGAGCAGCGCCGAGGCGCCGATCACGGTCGCGTTATTCTGGCGGCACAGGTCCACAAACTTCGCGGCGTCGACATTGATGCCCGCGTCGACGACCTTGAAACCGCCGCCTTCCAGCATCATGCCCACCAGGTTCTTGCCGATATCGTGCAAGTCACCTTTCACCGTGCCGATCACGACGACACCCCGCGGCTGAACCTTGGCGTCAGCCAAAGCCGGCTTGAGAATCTCCATGCCTGCTTTCATCGCCCGCGCAGCGATGAGCACTTCGGGAACGTACACTTCGTTCTTCTTGAACCGCTCGCCGATCAACCCCATCCCGGCCAGCAAGCCCTTGTTGAGAATATCCGCGGCGCCGACCTTCTCCTTCAACGCCTGGGTTACCAGCGCCTTGACGTCGTTCGCCTTGCCCTTCATCAGGTTCTCTTTGATCTGCTCAAGAATTGCACTCATGCTCGTCGACTCCTTATCGTGTTGCCGGGATCAGCCCGGAATCCTGCCTAAAACGGTACGCACTATAGCGGCGCAAGCGGTCCCAAAATAGATGGTTCCGGCTCATTTATACGACGATCTTGCTGTACCTGGCCGAAAAGATGCCCAAGGACAACGCCCGCACCGTGTCGGCAATACCCTTGACGGACACCCTAAAACCGACGATATTGCCGCAGCAAACCCTTATTAGGAGATCGCGAGTGAAACCGATCAGCGTGCAATTGTACTCCCTACGGGAGGAGTCGAAACAAGACTTTGTGGGCGTCCTGAAGAATGTGGCATCCATCGGATTCAAGGGTGTCGAGCCGGCCGGGCTGTACGGCCTGAAGCCCGCCGAAGCCCGGAAAATCGTGGAGGATTTGGGCATGGTGGTCTCGTCCAACCACGGGCCATGGCCCAATCGCGACAACCTGGCCGAAGTGATCGACGTGGCCAAGGGTCTCGGCACGGATACCGTCGTCACCGGCTTTGGTCCGGATGACTTCAAGACGCTGGATGCCATCAAGGCCACGGCGGACACGGCCAACTTCATCACGAACACCCTGGCCAAGGCCGGCATCACGGTGGCCCTGCACAATCACTTCTGGGAGTTTGACAAGGTCGAGGGCCGGATCGCCTATGACATCCTCATGGATCGGTGCCCCCTACTGAAGAGCGAACTCGACATCTACTGGGTTTCGAACTTCGGGAAATGCGATGCCCCCACCGAAATACGGAAGAACGCGAAACGCACTGTCCTCATGCATGTCAAAGACGGGCCCCTCGTCAAGGACCAGCCGATGACTGCGGTGGGCACGGGGAAGGTGAACATACCGGACTGCGTAGCCGCCGCGGACGAGAAGGTGCTGCGTTGGCTCATCGTCGAACTGGACGCCTGCGCGACAGACATGCTTCAGGCGGTCGCCGACAGCTACCGCTACCTGGTGCGAACCAAACTCGCGGCCGGCAACAAGCCCGCCTGAGGCCGGGCCCGGACGCATGTCCGTCCTGTCCAAGCGCATCCTGACGGATGTCGGCCGGATCACCTTTCGCGAGACGGGAATCCGGCCGTTCTTTATGGACCTGGCGGGTCGCACGGATGCGACCGCCGACCCGCTGAGTGCCAGCGCCAAGACCCGCCGTCTGCGCACCTACGCGCTCCACGAGAGCATCAACCTCGGGGAGCCGTACTTCTTCAACATTGTTCCGCGCCTGACCAGTTGGATCGTGGCGTTGGAGGATCGTCGCATCACCCATGGCGCGCTGATTGGAGGCGCAGCCTTTCCGGCCGAAGACCCACCGTCCCCTGAGGATTGCGTGCATGACCTGCTCGCCCTGGGCCTCTCTCCCGAAGCCGCCCGCGATTACGCGGCGGCCCGGCCCCTGCTGACCGCCGTCCGCCTCCGTGAAGTCGCGGAAACCCTGCAGCGTACCTTCTATCAGGTGAGCGGCTGGAAACCGGTACAGATGGACGACAATCGCCTGCGAGTGCTCCAGCAGCGCCAGATCGCCGAAGCCATCGAGGACCAGAAGCGACACGGCCATGCGCCCGCCTACCCGTTCGAGAAGGAGCGTATCCTGCTCTCCCACATCCGGGCGGGCGATCAGGCCGGCGCCCGGCGCGTGCTGAATGAGATGCTCGGGGCCATGTATCTGACGTCGCCCAAACTGGTCGTGCTGCGCGCCCGCGCCATCGAGATGATGGGCTACCTGACGCGTGCCGCCGTGGAAGACAGCCCTGTCATGGAGTCCCTCATCGAACGCAACCACCGCTGGATGGAGCGCATCATTCACGCCGCCGAGTTCGAGGAACTCTCGCGCGTGCTGACGGATGCGCTGAACGATTTCATCGAGGGCATCTACCTGCACGGTTTTAACCGGTCCAACACCCACGTCAGCAAGGCGCTGGACTACATCACGCAACACTACATGAAGCCAATGAAGCTCAGCGATATAGCCGATGAAATCGGCCTGAGTTCGTACCGATTGGCACACCTGGTCAAGGCGCACACGGGCAAGACGATCGTACAGATCATCACCCACGCCCGGGTACAGAACGCGCGCAACCTCCTGGAACAGACCGATAAGCCGTGTACGGAGATTGCCTACGAAGTGGGCTTCAACGATCAGAGTTACTTCATCAAGCACTTCAAGCGCCTGACCGGCATCACTCCCGCCCGCTATCGCCGCACCCGGGTCGTGCGCTCGCGCGACGAAATCGGAAGTTGAGGGGCAGCGGCCCGCTTCAGCACTACGAGATTCCGCCCGTTCGTCTCGCTCACGGCCAGCGGCCAACGTGTGCCCAGCCACTCGAAAGTGCGGAGCGCATAGAGCGCGACGTGGGTGGCATCGAGCGCATAATGCCAACGCGCCAAGTCGGTCACGCCGTCGGTCAACGCCGTCATTACCACGACGATCCCATCCGGCCGCACCAGTCCGGCCCACCGCTCCATCTCGGCGGCCGGCGCGCGAAAATGCTCGATGGCTTCCGTCGATACCAGGGCGTCGAATGCCGCGTCGCGGGGCAGGTCCGGCGCAAAGAAAAGGTCGTAGCCGGTCACCCGATAGCCGCGCTCGCGCAGCAGCCCGGACAGCACGGGGTCGCGGCCGCATCCGTAATCAAGAATCGCCGGCGCCCCCGTCGGCGGGACGTACCGTTCGAGCGCCTCAAGCGCCGGGCCCAGAAACCGCACGTAGCCGGCATCTCCCGGTGAATTGCGGTGAAGGCAATAGCGCGCCCGCTCCGCCTCCGCCGGGACGTGACTGGCAGCCGGGACGAAGGTGAGTCCGCATGCGGGACAGCGGTAGAAAGGTCGTTTTCCGGCAAGTGCGAAAAAAGGCGCCATCGCGCCGCACAGCAGGCAGGCAGCGCTCGCAAGGGGATGGTCCGGAACGTGAGCCCCTTCCTCCACGCTCAGCCCTCCACCCTTGATCCTCACCCGTCCGCCGCTGACGTTTCGGAATCACCGCCGCCGCGGCGCGTACGGAGACTCTTGCCGCGGCGCCCGCGGCGCCCACCGCGACGGCGGCGGTCGGGGTCGGACTCCTCGTCCGGCGCGGGATCCCAAGGAATTGCCAGGACATTGGCGAGCGCTTCCCGGTGCTCACCCGTCAGTCGCACGATGAACTCTAGGTAAGCCACCGCCTCCGGGAAGAATGCGCGCGTGGCCAGCGGCCGGGCCCGTCCGCCACCATCGACCGAGAGCCGCGGTTGAGCCGCCAGGATCTCCGCCGTCCGGTAGCGCACCACCTTGGGCACCTGGACGCGCTCGGTCAGGCCGCCAAAGTGTTGCATGGTGACGGAATGCAAGGCCAGCCCCTTGTGCTGGCCCTGTGCCGCCAACTCGCCCGCATGGGCTTCGTGCATGCCGCCGAACATCAACGCGAACAGCAAGGCCGGCGACACCGTGCGGCCGGCAGCACGCCACTCGTCGACCTGTCGCAACGCCTCACTGATCCGCCGGCACTCGGGCGTGCCCTTCTCGGGCCCCAGCCAGATTCCCACTTCAGGGAAGAGCATCGAGAAGAGCCCGAACTCACGAAGCAGCTCATAGGCCCGCTGCGCTGCCCCGCTGAAGAAGAGCTTCTGCACTTCCTCGTAAAGCCGTGACCGGTTGGCGAGCGCCAGGCACTCGCGCTGATCGCGAATGGCCTGTTCCGTCGCTGCGTCGAATGTCAACCCGAGCGCCGCCGCAAAGCGCACGGCGCGGATCATCCGCACCGGGTCCTCCACGCAGCGAACCTGCGGGTCGCCGATGAACCGCAGGATCCGACGCTTCAGGTCCTCCAGCCCCCCGACATAATCGATGACCGAATAATCGCGAATGTTGTAGAAGAGCGCGTTTACCGTGAAGTCCCGCCGGATCGCGTCCTGCTCGGGCGTACCGAAAAGGTTGTCGCGCAGGATCACGCCCTCGTCGCTACGCCGCTGAAGGCCCCGGTCAGCGGCGGCCTCCTCCTCCTCCGGTTCCTGGTTGGACCGGAATGTCGCGACCTCGATGTTGATCGACCCGTAGAAGACATGCGCCAACCGAAACCGCCGCCCGATCAGCCGGCAGTTCCGGAACACGCGGCGCACCTCGTTGGGGGTCGCATCCGTGACGATATCAAAGTCCTTCGGCTTGCGCCCCAGCAGGAGGTCGCGGACGCCGCCGCCCGCGATGTAGGCGATGTAGCCGGCCTCCTTGAGGCCGTAAAGCACCTTCAGGGCCTCAGGACTCACATCCTGCCGGCTGATGCAGTGCTCGGCGCGCTGGACGATGACTGGTTCCACCGGGTACTCGGTTCAGTAGCGATAGTGGTCCGGCTTGAACGGCCCGCCGGCCTTCACGCCCAGATACTTGGCCTGCTTCGCGGTCAGCCGCTCGAGCTTGACGCCCAGCTTGCCGAGGTGCAGGGCCGCCACTTTCTCGTCCAGCCTCTTCGGCAACACATAAACCCCCACCGCGTACTTGCCCGGGTTGGTGTAGAGTTCGATCTGCGCCATCACCTGGTTGGTGAAACTGTTCGACATCACGAAGCTCGGATGCCCCGTGGCGCATCCCAAGTTGACCAGCCGCCCCTCGGCCAACAGGATGATGCTGCGGCCGCTGGGGAAAGTAATCTTGTTTACTTGCGGCTTGATCTCCATCCACCGGTACTTGTGGAGCGCCTCCACCTGGATCTCGCTATCGAAGTGCCCGATGTTGCAGACGATGGACTGGTCCTTCATCTGCCGCATGTGCTTCTCGGTGATCACGTCGCAGCAGCCCGTGGCCGTCACGAAGATGTCGCCGATGCGGCAGGCTTCGTCCATGGTCAGCACCTGATAGCCTTCCATCGAGGCTTGCAGCGCGCAGATGGGGTCGATCTCGGTCACGATGACGCGGGCACCCTGCCCCTTCAGCGACTGGCAGCAGCCTTTGCCGACGTCGCCGTAACCCGCCACGACACAGATCTTGCCCCCTATCATCACGTCGGTCGCGCGCATGATGCCATCGGTCAGCGAGTGACGACACCCGTAGAGATTGTCGAACTTGGATTTGGTCACCGAGTCGTTGACGTTGAACGCGGGGAAGAGCAGATCGCCGCGCGCGCTCATCTGCTGCAACCGATGCACGCCCGTGGTCGTTTCCTCGCTCACGCCGCGGATATCCTTGACCATGCGGTGAAAACGCCCGGGGTCGCGCTTGACGGCCTTCTTGAGCTGGGCCAGCAGGATCTCTTCTTCGCGGCTCTCGGCCTTGCGATCCAGCACCGAGGCGTCATCCTCGGCCTTGCAGCCGAGGTGCACAAACAGCGTGGCATCGCCGCCGTCGTCCAGCAGCATGTTCGGCCCCTGTCCCTTGCCCCAATCGAGAATGCGGTCGGTATACTGCCAGTATTCCTCCAGCGTCTCGCCTTTGTAAGCGAACACCGGCGTACCCTTGACGGCGATACCCGCCGCCGCGTGATCCTGCGTGGAAAATATGTTACAGCTCGCCCAACGGACGCGGGCGCCAAGCTGCTGCAGCGTTTCGATCAACACCGCCGTCTGGATCGTCATGTGCAGGGAACCCGTGATTCGGGCGCCCTTCAGCGGCTTGACCTTTCCGAATTCCGCGCGCATCGCCATCAGGCCGGGCATTTCCTGCTCAGCCAGTTCGATTTCCTTGCGCCCGAAGTCAGCCAGCGCCAGATCTTTGACTACGAAATCCCCTGTTTTCTTCATGCGTTGCCTTTCCTGCCTAAGGTGGTGAAGGCTAAGAGGATACCGTTTTCCGGGCCGGCCGTCCAGATTGGACTTGGATTATCGGATCATAATCAGCAGCATCTTGAAACGTTGGACCGCGCGCACGGAATGCGGGACATTGGCCGGCATGATGAACAGCTGCCCCGCGGTCACCCGATTCGGCTGACCGCCGACGACCAGTTCCGCCACGCCGTCGACAATCTGCACGGTCGCATCGTAGGGCGACGTGTGCTCACTCAACCCTTGGCCCTCATCGAACGCGAATAACGTTAGCGTGCCGGTTTTCTTGTCCAGGATCGTCTTGCTCACCACCGACCCAGCCGCATACTCCACCCCACCCGCCAACTCGATCGCCTTGCCCTTGTAGTCATCCACGTTGCTCATAGCCATTCCTCCTTCAAAATCGTTCCTTGCAGACTGACGATCACGCATTTGATCGGCACCTTGCGGGTCGCCTGCTGCGCCGCCGTCTGGGCCATGCGGAGCAGTCCCCCGCAGCAGGGAACCTGCATGACGAGGACCGTCAACGTATTGATCCTGGCCTCGTCGATCAGGGCCTTGATCTTCTCCACGTACACGTCCTGGCCCTCGTCCAACTTGGGACAGGCGACGGCCAGGGTCCTTCCCTTGAGAAAGTCCTTGTGGAAATCGGCGAGCGAGAAGGCCGTGCAGTCGGCCGCCAGCAGCAAATCACTCCCCTGATAGTGCGGGGCGCGCGGGGAGATCAGGTGTAGTTGCAGCGGCCAATGCGTCAACTGGGAGGGGCGCTTGCCGCTCTCGTCGCCGCCGGCAGGGGCGGCCGGTGCTGCCGCAAAAGCCATCTGCCGCGAACCTGGGCAGCCGCCCCCGCCGTGTCCGTGCACGGCGTGGCCCAGGGCGGCGCCGGCCGTACCCGCGTGCAGCGGATTGGGAATGCCCTTATCCTGAAGCACGGCCAGCGCGTCCTGGAGGTAATCGAACTGTTGGTGGTCGCGCAGGTGTTCGAGGTGGGCCTTGATCGTATTCGGTCCCTGCTTGACGATATTCGCCATCACGCGTTTCTCATCATAAGGTTCGGCGTCGCGTTCCTCGATCGTGATGGCGCCCACCGGACAATGCCCGAGACAGGCGCCCAGACCGTCGCAAAACAGGTCGCCGATCAAACGGGCCTTGCCGTCGATCAATTGAATAGCGCCCTCGGGGCAGTTGGGCAGGCAGTCCCCGCAACCCGTGCATGCGTCCTGGTCGATACTGATAATCTTGCGTTTCATGGCGAATCCCTTTCGTGTCTTGATGGGCAACACGATAGCACTCCCCGGCCCGGGTATCCTTGATACGGGTCAAGGAAACGAGAAGAATTCAGCCTTTGCAGGACTTGGGAAAGGCAACTATGTGGCTCCAGTCGTCGCGCGCGGCTCCAACCGCCGCCACGCGGCCCAGTCATAGGCCTTATCGTGGTGGTCCACGTAACAGAGGAGTGGGCTGCCCGACATCTTGTGAATAATCACCCTGAGGTCGGCGTTCACGCGGACCGACCAGAAGTTCTTATCCTTGGCTGCGTCGAGTTTGCGAAGGCTCAGGCCCGGACTGGCCGCGTTCATCTGGAGGTCAAAGGCCGTCGTCTTCACGGCCTTCTGCTCATCGCCGGTCAGGCGCGCGAGGCTGTCTGTGAAGGTATCGGCGATGCGGAAGTCCATGGCGTCGTCCTGCTTTCACCGCCGTATCAACTTTGCCTGACTTGCGATTACGGCGGCCAACTCTTTCTGTTTCGCCTTTTGTAATTCCGGGTCGTCCTCTACCCAAGGCCACCTCCGAATAGCGGCGTGGCAGGGAGGCGGTTCGGCTGGCACCACATCGAGTTGGGCCATTCTGACGGCATGCGCCTTGAAGAGAGCCGCTCCGTGCAGGTTTCGATCACCGGCCGCATCGAGTCCTACCTTCCAAAGATCCTCTAATGAGCCGATGCCATGTCTCGAAACAGAAGTTTCGCGGTCTTTGGGACTGGGCAGAAACGCGACTGGTTTCGCCATCAAAGCGTTGAATTGGCTGCTTTGGGTCAGGAACCTCGCGAGATCCTCGTCGTCACCGACGTGATCAGGCAATCCGGATGGGAGCGTTGCCATGACCCATTATTCCCGTGATGCCTTGGAGAATCAGGCGCGGAATGTGTTCCCCATCAAACCCTGCTACGGCATGCCCTTTGTCTGCGCCGTCAATCCAAGCGCATGCCAGTCGATTGCTGGAACTGACGCTCAATGTGAAAAGACTGCGTTGGGATTGAATCCAGTCCAAGGAAATGGAGCCGTCCGGCTCAGGAGCTAGCTCGGGAAGTGGTATGCCATCCGGCAATGCGCGCACAAAGGTCTCGGCGATGAAGACGGCCAGTGGGTCTAGAGCGCAGGCTTCATCCCCATCCCAGCCCTGTTGCATACACTCATTAGCCAGCGCCTTTAACTGCGAAATACATTCGGCTTTCTCGCCGAACAGCACCTGCGAGCGCTCTGCGGAATCCACAACGGCCGAGGCCGCATCCTGGACGACCCGTGCTTCGGAGGAAGTAGCACTACCTCCGCGTGCATAGACATTCAAGGCTGCATACCCCGCAAGGCAAAGCCCTATTGCTGGAACAGGTTTAAGCATTTCTCGGTTAATGTATTTCGGAAGACACGGTTGTTCAACACGCGTAATGCCTGAATCTTGGCCAAAAGCCAAGTCCAATTCTCGACTTCCGCTGTACCGTTATTCGCGGCAGTAATGTCGAAGATTAGGTGCAACATCTGATCGTTTGATGGTTGTGTCGTCAGGACTATGTTGACTTGATTTCCCGTATCCAACTCAACGGCGGTGTGCTGATTGAGAAACCCCGTGAATGTCAGCCTCTCTTCATCTGGCAGTCGAGGGCACACTCTTAGGTAGTCTTCAAGCTCCACCTCTCCGTCGAGCATTGGGAGCAGGATGCGGTTGATGTAGCGCAAACGGACAGTTCGGATTTGGACAGGAGTTGCGATTGAGAGAAACACACGCCAGGTCCGCTCAATTTCGGGCAGGTAATCGTCAAAGCTGGTGTAGGGAGCCAGGCGGTTGAATGAAAAACCTTGTGCTCGCACCTGCGCGATTTGCTTTTCATCTTGCTGCAAGAATTGAAGTGCTCGCGTTTCATGCCGGACAGACATTCTTGGGGCCGAATCAACTTTAGTCTCGATCTTGTGCTCCTGCAGAAGTTGTTTGCGGAACTTCGGATAAACATCCCGAAACCGTTCTCGCAACAGGTCTTCCGATGCGGTCAGATCGAAACCTGGCGGCAAGTCACAGTCAATGTCCAGCACCGCCTCGATAATCGGAGCCTTCGAGAGTTTGAATTCTGTATCGTTCATGGCACGAACTATAGTAGCAGATCCCTAGACTTTGAACACCTTCATCACCTCATCGCCCAGATGGGTGATGACTTTGACGGCGATGCGACCGGACTTTGGCTTGTCGAACGGGCGCGAGGTGTCGCTATTGAGGGTGATCTTGTTGGGTCTCATAGGCGGATCAGGAGTGAAATCCAATGCGCCGCTGGGGTTGAGTGTTCGCCGTCTGGCCTTCGGCAACCAGTTGCCTGATGGCCTCGAAGACGGCGGCGAACTGTTCGTCATACTTGCTTTCCATGGCCTCGACCTTTCGGGCCAGGTCGCGATTCGAGTCCATGAGGCGCTGCAACTGGACGAAGGTGCGCATGATGGCTGAAGTTCCCCCCGTTTTTTGGACAGGTGGTTAAGGTATAGCCAACGGTCCAACAGGACGGGAGATTTGATATGGCAGCGAAGCGGAAAGTGCACACGAATGAGTTCAAGGCGCGGGTGGCGCTGGAGGCGGCGAAGGGG